>CAZEJK010000486.1:0-2879 GCA_964512045.1 uncultured Thermoanaerobaculia bacterium | reverse complement strand
ACAAGGATTTGCGGTCGGACCAACGCCCGGAGCCGGCGGGTGAGCATGGAGGAGCTGTCGATCTCGGCCAGGGAGTTGAGCATCTCCGAGGCGGTCATCACCTTGACCGTATGGCCAGCGAGGATCGCCTGATGAGCGAGATTGCGGGCGATCATCGTCTTGCCCACACCATTGGGACCGATCAGCACCACGTTCGTGGCGGAGGACACCCACTGCAGCCGGAAGAGGTCCTCCACATGGGCGCGCTCGATCTTCTCTGGCCAGGCCCAGTCGAAGTCGGCCATGGCCTTGAAGCGGCCGAGGCAAGCCCGTTTCAGGCGCCTCTCGAGGCTCCGTCGATGACGGGACTCCTCCTCCCACTGGACCATCTGCTCGAGCCACGGCTCGTCGCGGACCTCTTCGAAGTGCTCGAGCAGACCGTTGAGCTTGAGCTTGTGGAGTCGCACCTCGAGATCACTCATTGTCCGGGACCTCGTCATCAGGGTCGTAGTCGGAGAGGTCGTGCGGCCTGACCTCGAGATCACGGATCTCGGGCCGATCGGGCAGCTGCACCAGTGTGGTGGGGTGTTCCTTTCGAGCCTGACGACGGCGATCGAGGATCAGTTGAATGGCGTCTGCCGACGGAGTGCCGGCGGCTAGCGCCTCGTCCACCGCTACAGTCAGCTCGGACTCACCGAACCAGTCGAGCAGCCGACCGAGACGCAGCACCGCTGTGCCGAGGTTGCGTCGGCGCTTGCCCATCTCCACCAACAGCCCCTCGCAGCGGGGGACGAGACGCAGCAAGCGGTGCTGCGTGGCATGGCGACGCGCCTGGTGCTTGACTCTGACCAGCTCCGCCACATGCTCGTGGTCCTCGATCACCTGCTGCTTGGCCCAGCAGCGGGGGTGGACCGCGATCTCATCGCCACGGTCGAGGACACGCACCGTGGCACTGTCCGCGAGCACGGTGAGCTGCCGTTGGATGTGATCGTGGGGAATCGAGTAGCGGTTCGAGTCGAAGCTGATGTACGGCGTCTTGCGTGCCGTGACCTCGACCAGGTCGCCTGCGCAGAAGCGATCCCCCGGAAGGTCGATGAGGCTCGGTTGCTCTTTGGCGAAGGCTTCGGCCACCGTCAGCTGACGCTGCTGTGGCCAGCGTCTCCGGGGGGCCACGTCCGTGCAGAAGAGCTCCACCTGGCGGTTGAGATCCTCAATATCGGACCATCGCAGCCCGGGCATGAACGACGTACGCAGGTAACGCACAGCGCGTTCCACGCGACCCTTCTCATTTCCCCGGGCCACCGCGACCGGTCGTGGCTGAAAGCGGTAGTGGCTGGCCAGCTCGAGCAGCGAGGGATGGAACCGCCTGGCCTCGCCAAAGCGCTCGAGCACTGCGCTTTTCAGATTGTCGTACAAGACCGTGCGGCCCACTCCAGCGAAGAAGTCGAAGGCCCGCACGTGCCCCTCCAGGAAGCTGCCCATGCGCTGGTCGTGGAAGAACCTCACGTACAGCATGCGCGAGTAGCTCAACACCATCAGGAAGGCGCACACCCGGCGCTCGCCGCCGTCCACCTTGACGGTGCCGAAGCTCGCCCAGTCCACCTGCGCCTGCTCTCCAGGCAGAGTCCGCAGCTCCAGGTACGCCTCGGCCGCGCGCCGTGGCCGAAGACCCGCCACTCGATGCCGAAAGTGGTCCTCGCCCCCTGTGTACCCCCGTGCAACTACCATGCGGTAGAGCACGCTCGCCGGCAGCAACGGGTACTGCTCCAGGGTCTCGAGGATGAACGGCTTGAAGGCGTCGATGATCGACCGGCGGCGCCCTCTCTTGACCTTCGTCCCTGCTCGCTGCAGGGCCCGCTTCACTGTGCCATGGTGGACCCCCAGATGACGCGCAATGGTGCCTACTCGCCAGCCCTCTACGGTGTACAGGCGGACAATCTCAGCGGCGACGCTGGCTGGGATGGTCACGATGACCTCCCCGCCGCTTCCGATGCTCGGTGCGAAGCAGACCACCTGGGATGCGCCGACCGCAAAAGCAGCACCGCGGACGGACGGATGATGGTGTGAAGCGAATGCCGGAAGGGGTCGATGATGTGCATGCGGCCACCTTGCCGGAGGTGCTGCCCTCGGGTGAACCCTGATGCGTCACACCTCGTTCGAGCTCACCTGCTTTGCGGAACCGGTACAGCTTCTGTCTCCGTGTGTGGTTCTCACGACCACCATTGGTCCGCTGGTACCGTCTCCCTGCTTCGAGCACCTGACGCCGGCGAGCCTCATGTCGGCACTCGTCCGAGCAGTAAATCTGACCACGATCGCACGACGAGCAGATGACAGCCTGTCGGCCGCAATTGCTGCAGTTGAGGAGCCTCCCGTCCGTGACCGCCCCCTTGCAGGTATGACAGCCACGTGCAACTCATGAGCTCAGGACCTATACTCGCTGCAACGGGGCTTGCCCCTGCGGCAGCGGGTCTTGGTTTTCTACACCTTGGGGCCCGCTGCCTCCTTCTTTTCGGTAGCGATTATCCCCGACCACGATTCACGACTCGAACTCGATCAACCCGATCGACTTGAGCGCTTTCGAAGAATGACCCGGGTCTGCTCATGAAAACTGACCCAGCGGCATCTGTGGCGCGCGCCACGTTGAAGATGAACCACACGCCCCCCTGGGGTAGAGATGGCGCTGCTTTTCGGGACGTGGCGGGATACTCAGCCACCTCTCGCCGGGGCCGGCGGGTAGGTCACTCCATCTGAGCAGGAGTGGGTCCATTCTCGTGAGCGCCGAGGATCGATGATGACGTTCCTTGCATTCCCGCGTCTTACCGCCGGATTCACGCCCTTCCGGAGCGCCGTCGACAGCGTCCTTCTTGTCTGTGACAGGGGCGCTCTTGTATCGACGCCAA
>CAZEJK010000485.1:0-2883 GCA_964512045.1 uncultured Thermoanaerobaculia bacterium | reverse complement strand
GAACGTCCCAGCAGGCACATACACCAGCACCAGCTCCACACCACCAGGCAACGTCTCTGTGATCTCATCGCCGCCGGGGCCAGGTCCAGGTCCATCCACACCCGAACCACCGCTCGCCGGTACGTAGATCGGATCGCCGGAACGGTTGTCGACCACGGAGGCGTAGGCGAAGAAGCCGGCGCCGGTGGTACTCGTCGTCGCCACCGCATAGGCATCGTCGAGCT
Organism: uncultured Thermoanaerobaculia bacterium; assembly: GCA_964512045.1. Lineage (GTDB taxonomy): Bacteria > Acidobacteriota > Thermoanaerobaculia > Thermoanaerobaculales > Sulfomarinibacteraceae > CAZEJK01. The sequence continues at coordinate 2,659 of CAZEJK010000485.1, read as the reverse complement.
CCGAGCCCGTCACCTGCGCGAAGATGTTCGAGACCTGCTTGTGCTCGTACGCCCGGAGCGTGACCGGCACGGTGCCCAGAAGCTGACCAGAGCCACGGTACAACGCAACCTCCACCTGCGTGGTCGTGCCTGTCGCGTTGGCAAACCCGACGTTCGTCCGGAAACCGCTCGAGCTGCTCGGTGAATGGGCGAGCTGCAGGAGGCGACCCTCATCGTTGTCTGTTATCGCCTGCGTCAGCGGATAGCCTGCGATGAACTGGCCGTAGGTGCCACTGGCGACGTCGTTGTACGTCCGGCTGGTGACCATGATCGAGCCGTTCGACGGAGTCACGCGCAGCGCTGCCGCGCCCGAGAAGCCGAACACGTTGAGGAGTACATCCTCGTAGCGCATGCTCTGCCCGGAACCGAGGGAGAACGACTGCTGCACCGGGCTCGGGTTCGGCTGGTCGCGCTTCAGCATCTCGATCATGAATGAGGCCGAGCTGGTGCCTTGGTTGTGGATCTCGAGATCCGTGCGCCAGCTCGTGCCAGCCGCCCCACTCACGTGAGCCGCCGCCGGAACGTACACCGGCGCGTCGTTGGCAACCGCATCCACCGGCAGCACCAGCACCGGGTCACCGGAGGCGTTGTCGACGATCGAGGCATACGTGAAGTAGCGAGCGCCCGAGGTGCTCGAGCGGACGATCGCGTACGCATCGTCCGCATTGGTCCCGAGGATGTCGGTCTTCTGATAGTAGCCGTACGGCTCGATCGTGTAGCTCCGCGTCGCGATCTTCGAGCCGCTGGACCGGTACAGGTCGACGGTGACATCCAGCTCCGAGCTGGATGCGTTCGCAAAGCCGATGTTCGTCCGGAAGTCGGCGTTCCGCGTGAGCTGGATCAGGCGAACTGACTCCCCAGCGCCGATCGCCTCATCCACGTCCGTGCCCGGAATGAACTGACCATAGGTCCCGTCCGGAGCGGTGTTGAACGTCCGCGAGGTCACCTCCAGCGGGCGATCCGAACCGACAAGAATCGCACCCGACGCCGAGCTTTCCCCGAACTCGGACCCCACGATGTCACCGAGAGCTACCGAGGCGCCTGCTGGAACACTGTGCGTCCGACCCGTCGCGGTGCTGTTGTCCAGCCCACTCTTGAGGAAGAACGCTGTGACCTCAGTAGACTGCGAACCCCCGTTGTGAACGACCACATCCGACCGCCACGTGGTGCCGCCGACACCGGGGGCGTGAGCCGCTGCGGGGATCACATATCGGTGTACACCAGCGTCGGCAAGTGCCGGGCCTTCGTCGTCCGGTATGAATACCGTCAGCTCAACCGTCCTGTTACCAGTACTCGTGCGCACCTCCAGGTGTCCAGAGTACGACGGGTCATCATGGTTCATCATCGGGATCGCGATATCGGCAGCAGTGCTCCCTCCAGGCTGAACCGAGCTGGCGCCGAGACTGATCTCAACGCTACTCCTCGAGATCGAGTCCCCCTCCGAGCCAACCAAACCAGAGCAGGTCACGGAGAGACCAGTTATTGGTTCGTGCAGACCAATCTCTCGGATCCGAATGGAACCATGCACCTCGGCCGCACCCGTCCCCGTCTGAAGCCGGAGCACTCCGGGATCAACGTCGACAACAGGGGGCACGTCCTGCTCCTCCGCCGCAACCACACTGAACGTGTTCGCCCCATTCTCAGCGAGCGCCGCCCCTGAGCTGCGGAGCTTCGCAAGAGCAGTGAAACCGGCCCCCGTTGCCTTCGTCGCAGCACTGCGATCGACGACCTCCACTCGATAGGTGACCCCTGGCGAGACCGGCACACGGATGACCTCGGGGTTCCCGTTGGGGTCGGGGCCAGCAGCCTGTGGAATGCCGTTGACATCGAGCTGCCCGGCGGTGTAGTCCACGCCCTGGTGCCATCCGTTCATGTCGTCGTACACGTGCAGGTCAAGGTCGCCGAAAGCGAAGTCCAAGGTATACGACACGAACTGCGACTGCGCCTCTGGCTGGTACTCGAAGGTCCCGCTGCCCTCGCCAGTGCCGACGGGTTGCACGGTGATGTTGTCGCCGAGCTCGCCAGCGCCCTCTGGCACGATGAGGAACTGACTCACATCCTCCGCTGCGTGCCCGACGCGCAACAGCTGCGGACCGAACCCAAGAGAGAAGCTGACAGTGCTGGGAACAACGCTGAAAGCAACGGCATCAGAGGACCACGAAAACGACCGTGTCTCCCCCGGCTGCAATGCTCTCACACCCTGCAGCAGTCCGAGAGCAACCTTCTCGTAACGCTCCAGAGTGAAGCTACTCACAGCAATCAGGGAGGCCGGCGTCGCGCTGACGGTGCCCGAGTTCCGAACACGTACCTGCCCATCGACAGCCGCCAAGCCGTTTGCAGCGGAGTACACCAGTGATGGCAGAGTAAAGCTCTCGACTACGAGGTTATAGCCTTGGAGTGGAGCCCCGTCTCCCTCTGCGTGCGCGCGAACCAAGCGATCGACAGCGGCCAGCACAGGAACGCCTTCCTGCGTCGCCCGCCGAAACACCCCATCAACTGTCCCGGCAGCATCCACCGTGCCTTCCACCTCGCCGAGCTCGGCGAGAACCGTATCGACCGCCCGGATAGCCTGTATGGCGGCGACACGGTTGTTCTCGAGATTCGCCGCCTCATACGACAC
>CAZEJK010000484.1:0-2883 GCA_964512045.1 uncultured Thermoanaerobaculia bacterium | reverse complement strand
ATACCTGTAAGGAGTTACACCCTCTGCTACCGGTGGAAAGCGTAGGACAAGGACACCTAGGTGCGGATCCCTACATGCTGCTGAATGCTGTGACAATTGAACCTGGTGATCCCGGTACCTGTCGTCGCGAGGGTGCGGCTGCGTATGTGGAAAACCCCGGGGACCGAACTATACACATTTGCAGTAGTTTCTTTGGAAAGTCGATGTCGGAGATGGCCGTCACACTTATGCAGGAGTATCTCCACACCGCTGGCCTGAGAGAGTACAATTCTCTCCTTGGCAATACTCAGGACCCTACACCAAACGAAATCGACCGTACGATTCGCGCGAACTGTGATATGTCAGGAGGATGAGATCGTTGATCCGGAGATGCCTGCTGATGTGTGATCGTCTTGTTTCTCATGTGCATCGTCTCGCCCTTTGGCGGATATTTGAGGGGTTCTCTGCCGTTGTACTGGCTGGCTGTGCGTGTTTTTCCGCTTCTGCGGCGGCGAGTGATGTCTGTGGAGTGCCGGCCATCACGGAGGCAGTTCGGAGTCTCGAAGCGGCCACTGGACGGGAGATGGGCGAGCTCAATATTGCGGTTGGCGAGCATGACCTTGTCTTTGACGAGATGGTGGGTGCGGCTCAGATCCGTTGGGGTTTCAGTGCCGCCGTCGCGCGTGATGTGGTGACCAGCGTGGCGCTGTTCTGGGTTAGTGATCAGACGAGCCCGCGCTGCACTGATCAGGCGGCTGTGGCTGCGGCCAAGCACCTGGTGTCCGCATATGCCGGGGCGCCGACTCACGATCTGCTGGCAGCGGCGGTGGCGCACTGGGATGTGAGGTCCCGAGGTGCGATCACCGAGCCTGTTCAGGACGCTGTCCTCGGGGCAGAGGACCCCTGTGCGACGGCAGTGGTCCTGAGGGAGGCCGGCGGGAGGTTCCAGCTTGTGGAGCCTGCGATCCAAGCGTGTGCGACGTCTTCGCGGTTTCTGGAAATGCTGGCGCGAAGCAGACGTGTACCGGACCTCCTGAAGGCCGAGATCCTTTCGCGAGCGTGGCGTGAGTGTCCGGGTGGGCCTGAATGTGCGGCGCTTCTGGAGCGGGCCAGCGACAGTCTTCTCGAGTTCGGGCTTGCCGAGCGTGCGATCGCCCTTTTGGAGACGGACACCGAAGAGCCTGACAGCTCCCGTTCGATGAGCCGTGCAGTGGGACTGGTGATGATGGGCAGTCTGTCCGAGGCGGCCGAGGTTCTCGAGCGTCTCGAAGAGCAGGGACGATCTCCCTGTCAGGCTGACGAGGACGGCGAGAGCCCCGAGACGATCCACCGCGCGGTGTGCGAGCTGCTTCTGAAGGGGCGCCTGTCGACGGGCACTGTCATCGAGGGTGTGGTCAACTATCCATCACACCGCCTGGATTGGTTGGAGCTTCTGATGGACTCGCCGATACCGCAGCTTCGATCCACGCGAGCTTTCGCGGCGTGGCAGCGTGTGGAGGGTCTGACACGCAGCGTCGAGGCGGCCCGTCGAGGCGCTCAGGCAACACCGGGGCTGGAGGTCTTCTCTGCGATCGTGCCCGAGGCGGAGGTGGCGCTGCGCGATGCTCGCCATGAGCTGAGTGAGCTGCTGATCGGTCTGGAGGGATCACTGTCCTTTCAGCCGACTCACACCTCAACCGCTGTTGGTGGGGATGAGGAGTGCAGTGGGGTCCACCCTGAATGGGTGCCGACACTGTGCGGTGCTGACGCTGCAGACGTGTCCGACGATCAATGCCGCTTTGTCGTGTCCGGGACCTTCGTGACGCCAGAGCACAGGGCGTTGTGGGCTCTTTGCCCACAGGGAGGTGCGACTCAACGAGCGTTGCTGGGAGTGCGCGGCCAGGGGCCCTTCCGGAGTGTGGACGGGGAGGAGCCGCCAGGCCCGCTGTCCTTGGCGTGTGTTGAGGCAGCCGGCTCGACAGTCTCGGTACGGTACGCCGACCAGACGAGTGGGTTCTCGTTGGATCGCCTGCTGAACGACAGCGATGGCGATGGGCTGTCGTGGTCGCTGGAAGGGTTCCTCGGCACCGATACGGGTTCCGCCGATACCGATGGCGATGGCGTTGACGATGCCAGTGATCCTGTGCCCTCGTTCGTCACAGCACCGAGTGACGAGGCCGCCTGGCTGCCAGGCGCTCGAGCGCTGCTGGGACCTCTTTGGGAGGCTTTCACTCGGGTACAGCGGGAGGCGCATCCGTGCGATCCACTCGGTGGGACGCTGTTTGTGGAGACCGTTGACAAGGAGCTGGTCGGGGCTGTGGCTGAGGTGCTCGACCGGCGGGTCGTGCCGCTGTTTCCCCACGAGGTGACTCCGGAGGTCGTACCGATGAGCAGCGAAGCGCACTTCCGGATTGAGATGCTCGGCGTGGATGCGGAGGCTGGGCTGGCGTTCATATCCTATGCATGGGGCGGGGGTCCGGCCGGGGGAGCTCTCGTGCTCAAGCACATTGATGGTGCGTGGGTGAGCATATACGGGCAGCGGTAGCGCAGGCGTCACGCATCCAGAGGTGCCACTGATCGCAATCTGAGAGCGTATGTGGTGATGCGGCGGCACTGTCCGTGCTGCCTTCCATCATCTCCGAGTGTGTGGGGGTGAGGATCGGTCTCGGGCGCCCAACGACAATTACTCCTGTGCGCTGACGACAACTGCTTTTTTGCATCGTACGGCGCGCCATTGGACCGCGGACGTCCCGTCCGCAGGAGTGGGCGTGCAGCGGGCTCGGATGCGGACAAGATGTCCGCGGTCCCCGCGAGGGCGCGAGCCCTGCATTCCGCACATCGCGAGGCTGATAACTCCGAATTATCCGAGTGTCTGCGGGGTTCGGCGATAGGCTTCGGGCGGCACCTCGAGCAGATCGAGGACCT
>CAZEJK010000483.1:0-2908 GCA_964512045.1 uncultured Thermoanaerobaculia bacterium | reverse complement strand
GACATCCGCAAGTACTGCGAGGCGTGCATGAAGCGGATGAAGATGATCGTCTGGAACGTCGAGCAGATGATCTGAACCGGCTGCCCGGTCAGCCACACCCACAGGAGACGAACGACCCCATGGAGATCCTCACCTTCGTCGGCATCCTCATCGCCTGGTTCGCCCTCCAGCGCTGGATCCTCCCGCGCTTCGGCGTGCCCACCTGAATGGCCCCTTCAGACCCGGCCGGCGGCCGGGAATGTCAGCTCACCGAAGATCGGCCCGGGGCACGCCTGGACGGTGATTCGCGACGCGGCGGGCATCAATCGAACCACAGCTCAAATCAACCGACCTGACCTCGAGCCTGGTCGATCGAGCACCAGCAGCCGACGAAAAGCACATACTCGTCCGCCGACCAACCCTTCCAGTGCGTACGGACGGTCAACACCATCTGCGAGTCTCTGCGCGGTGTACTTCCGCACCGCGGGCCGTTGCCCACGTCGAAGCCGTATCCTGCGAACCATGAAGGTGTGAGATACTTCCCGCGAGCGTCGCTACCGCGGCGGCGAGACGGACAGGTCATCGTTGGAGGCCACGATCTCGACCTTTCCCCGGATACTGGTGCTTTCGCCCATCCCGTTCAACATCGAAGCGGGTGGGGGCGTCACCATGAGCAACCTGTTTCGAGGTTGGCCCAAGACAGAGCTCGCCCAGATCTGCTCCTGGTCTCCCAGTGACCGTAGCGTCTGCGATACCACTGTCCTCCTCCGGCAAAGAGCACCACGTCGCCCACATCAGGTCGACCTGGCGATCAAGGGTCTGGCGGCAGCTGCCACGCTGGCTGGAGCTGCACCAGCTACGCTGCTGCGTCAGCTCGTTCACCTCGACGAAGTGGTGGCGTGGGCGCGCGACTTCCGCCCCGACGCCATCTACGCACGTCCGATCGATCACCACCCCGCCTACTGGTGGCTCCCTGGCGTCCTCGCGGAGGCGCTTCGCGTCGAGTACGTTGTGCACATCATGGATGATTGGCCAGGGCGACTTTCCCACCAGCCAGACCTCGCAACACGATTGATCTGGGTTCCTCTGGCCAACCGATGCCTCCCAGAGCTTTTTCGCCGATCGTACGTCGGCATCGGCATCTCTCACGAGATGTGTGACGCCTTGTCGGCACGATACCAAACCCGGCTCGTCCCGTTCGCGAATTGCCTGGATCTCGACCGCTGGATCGACTGCCAGCCCTCCACAGGCTCATCGACACCATTCGATTTGGTCTACCTGGGAGCGGTCACCGCAGACAAGGAGCTTGCGAGTTTGCAGGACATCCGCGATGCCGTGCTGCGAATCAACACCACAGGTCGTCCGGTTCGGCTGCGAATCTTCTCGGCGCCACAGTGGGCTGATCTCATCCGGAGTGAACTGGAGTCGCTGCCGGTCGTCCGCTATGGCGGGTTCGTGGCTCAGGATGAGCTCCCACATTTACTGACCAACGCCGACCTTCTGGTCCTGCCGATCAACTTCGACGAGAAGAGCACCGCTTATGTCGGCACATCCCTGCAAACGAAGGTGCCTGAGTACATGGCGTCAGGAGCTCCGACATTGCTCTACGGTCCTGCCAGCAGCCCAAACGTCCGGTACGCTCGCACAGAAGGTTGGGGCTATGTTGTCGATTCGCGGAGCGTCACTCGAGTCGAGAACGCTATCCTGACGCTCATGGAGGACTCGGAGCTGCGCCTCCGCTTGAGCACGAGAGCACGCCATCTGGCCTTTCAGAACCATGACGCACGACGCGTTCGATCCTCGTTTCGAGCACTCCTGTGTGATGCTGCGGCTGCCAGTCAAGGACTGCAGTCATGAGGTTCTCGGAAGCCGAGCTCCTGAGCCGAGTACCGTTCGCTGATGCACATCCGCTCCTGGTGGACGTCGGCGCTCACCACGGTTCCTTTTCACGTCCGTTTGTCGCCCGAGGCTGGCGCGTGCTCGCCTTCGAGCCAGAGACCGAGAACCGTCACCGCTTCGAGGAGCAGCTCGGCGCGGACCCGAACGTCACGTGCCTTCCGTACGCCGTGTCGGACCGGCATGGCGAGCGCACGACGTTCTTCGTGAGTGACGAGCACTATGGAATCCACTCGCTGACGCCCTGGCACTCGACCCATCACGCGGCGTACGAGGTCCAGACTGTACGTTTGGACGCCATCCTCGCGGAGAGGGGATCCCCACACGTCAACCTGCTGAAGATCGACACCGAAGGGGCGGACCTGTCCGTCCTAAAAGGCTTTGACTGGAGCGCGGACCGGCCCGACGTCGTCCTTGCCGAGTTCATGGATGAGCGGACGGAACCTCACTTCCGCTACACACACCACGATATGGTGCAGCTCATGGAGGCGAACGGGTACCTCGCGTTTGTATCCGCCTGGTCGCCAGTCGTGCAGTACGCACGAGAGGGCGTACAGCAACGGGGGCCTCGCTGGCTTGAATGCAGCCCGTATCCACTCGAGCCGGTCCCACAGTGGGGCAACGTCATCTTCGTCCGGCCGGATCGCTATCGGGTATTCATCACCACGCTGCGCCGGTACCGGCGCGGGCTCTGGTGGAAGCGGCGAGCAGCGCCGCTCCGTCGACTGGCACGCTGGGTCCCAGGAATAGCCCGGATTTGGCGAACGATTCTGCGGCGGCGGTAGAGAAGCAGCACACCCTAACGCCCGTGGTAGCATTCTGCACCAAGACGGAAAGGAGTCATCCTGGTCAGAACAACGAAGAAGGTCCCGTGCACAGTTAGCCTCGCCGAACCGATCTCGTGTCGGATATCGCATATCACGCTCCATCCACAAGGGAGAGTCCCCCGCTTCACGCCAGGGCAGTTTCTCCAGCTGGCGCTCGACGACTACGATCCGGCAGGAGGTTTCTGGCCGGAATCCAGGCCGTTTTC
>CAZEJK010000482.1:0-2910 GCA_964512045.1 uncultured Thermoanaerobaculia bacterium | reverse complement strand
AGAACTCAACTCAGGAGCTTTGCTTCGAATTTTCGAAGATACGGCTCCGTGAGCCACTAATGATACTGATACCGGATACCATTCGCAAGATGACGATGTGGGCTTCAGCAGTGGTGGCACATCTGATCCGGCAGAACCGCTCAGCTCAGGTATGAGGCGGTATGGCGTGCTGGGAACCCTTCGTTGTTTTATCGCGGCCGCGTAGGTGTCAGCGAATTGGGCTTGACGGCGAGCTACTCCATCTACCCACCCTCACTCGCAGGAGTCACGGCAGCGAAGCCCGGAGCTGGCGCCGGTCACGGTCCTAACAGCCGGATCCCGGCCCGCGGCTCCCGGTGCATGCCTCGAGCTTTCGAACGCCCGCCGAGCTTCGCGTGCACCTGTTTCGTTGGGCGCAGCACCCAATCCGAGCAGAACCTCAATCAGCCGTCTTCGTAAGTGAAAGGAGGCGAAGCCCCAGCCTTCTCTGCAAGGGGCTTCAGTTGTGCGTTCCGGAGGAGGAGATACGATGCGAAGCACGCAGCACGTTGCACAGACGCTGATCATTGTCTCGATCGCAGTGGCCGCCGTGACCGGCACGGCGGCAGCGACGAAGCAGGTCGAGTGCTCGGTGGAGCTCGTCCCCAACTATGTCTGGCATGTCTTTGCTCTGTCCAACATCGGCGACCGGGAGGTGAGCGAGTACAAAGAGATGTACGGCCACACCATGCGGGCCGCAGACGCCGAGCTCATCCACCGGCACCGGGAGCTCATTGCGTGGGGCAACGGCAGATCGGGACGGTTGACTGGGGTTCTGTTCTTTGTGCCCCTTTCCAATGCCATGGCGCCGCCTGAGTTTCTGGAGTACCTCGACGACCTGCACGACGCTGCCGCCACCTCCAGCTGGGAGACGTTTCTTGACCGATACGACGGATCAGGAAACGAGAGAGACCAGCTTGCACTGTCGTCTGGAGACGTGGCCGTGCTTGCCGAGGTGTGCCGGATCTTCAAGGCGAACCTGCCACGCTATGAGAAGGAGGTCTGGCCAGAGACCAGGTCCATTCTCCAGCGCGAGAAGTCCAGGATCGATAAGGCATTCGCCGAACGGGACGTCATCGGGCGATGGGAGGCCGAGCTTGGGATGGAGCTCCCGGGCCCCGGGTTCGTTCCGGTGCTGACGCTGGCAAACGCCATCGACCATCTCCCCTCGGCCAACAACCTCAGTCTCTCACGAAACAACATCGGCGTCTCCGGGCAGGGCACGGAGCATGTGATCGACCTCATCGTCCACGAGATCGGGATCTTCACGCTGATGCCGGTCATCATCGAGCTCTTTGAGGATCCGCAGCTCCAAAGCCCGATCGTGCAGCAGCACAACGTCGTTTACCAGGCGGTCGAGAGCTTCATCGAGTGGACCAAGGGGCGTATTGAGGGCACACCCCGGGTCTGGGAAGGGGAGATCTTCGGCGGCGGGCACTTCGACTTCCGGTGGTTTTTCGAGTACTTCGAGCGTGAGACCGCGAAGGGGATCGCCGTGCCCGAGCTACTGCGCTCGGCTGTGGAGTCCTACGCCGCCCGGCTCCGATCCTCCGAAGCGGCATCCTGAGGTCTCGCAACGGCTCGCCTTCGCTCGCGACTCAGTCGCCCGGACCCGTGCCACGAACACACTTCCTCACTTGTTGGCACTCAGGCCTGCCGTGAGATGGCCTTGTCGAGCAGCAGCGCAGGCGGTGGAGCTGACGGTAGACTCCTGTTGCCCCTGTCTTCGAGCTGCTCGAGGGCGTGCACTCTCGCCGGGGTCTTCCGAAACTCCGCCATTGACGGAGTCCATCGCTGGCAGATATGCTGAAGCAGATGCGGTTTGAATGGGACCCGAAGAAGGAGAGCACGAACCGCGAGAAGCACGGTATCTCGTTCGGTCAATCCACGGAGCTGTTCACGAGCGGCCGGGACTATCTCGAGATCCTCGACGAGCGAACCGTTGCGGAGGAACGGTTCATCGCAGTCGGCTCGATTGAGGACGGTGTGATCGTCGTCGTGTTCACACAGCGGGAAGAGGAGACGATCCGGATCATCAGCGCACGTCGGGCGACGAAATCTGAGTTTGCCCTGTACCGAAAGTATATGGAGACGACATAGGATGGATAGCGAGCTCACCGACATCGACTTCGACCGGGCGATTCCTCACTCGGTGCGGCAGCGCCTCATCAACGGCACGATCCTGGGGGGCGAGGATATCGTTGCACTGCGGCGTTTCACCGGGTTGACCCAGGCAGCGTTCGCCGAGGCACTCGGTATCAGCGTCCACACACTGCGCAACTGGGAGCAGGGCCGACGATCACCGGAAGGGCCGGCTCTCGCCCTGCTTCGGATTGCCGCGCGCCATCCTCGGTTGCTCCGCGAGAACCTCGCCGAGACCGCCTGATTCGAAGAGGACACCAGCGACCGCGTCATACTGCTCGGAGGTGACGTGATCTGAAAGCTGAGTTGCGATAGCGTATCACGTACCTGCACCTTCTCTCGCCATCATCGTTGGAAATCGAGCTCGCTGGCAGATGGTGTCGACTCAGCTCCAGACTTGATGGGTCTCAGGCACCGATAGATGCCAAGCCCAACGGACCCGTCATCAGAGGGAGTGGGTTCGAAGCTCAGGCCACGCCCTGACTGCACCGATGCCGCCACGGAGATCCCACTCCTCGCGGTCGCTTACGTGCATCAGCGGAGTCGCCACATTGAAGGAGCAGAACAACGAGACTACGATCCCAGGGACAGTCTCTCACCACCCATTCTCACGCTGCATCGCCGGCGAGGTGCTTCTCTGGATTGACCGCAAGATCCGGACGGAAGAGCTTCAAGGGCGCGTTGACTCCGCGCTTTGCGGTGAGCTGTTCACCCGAGAGCTACGGCCGTGCCTCGACCCGCATCGGGCGA
>CAZEJK010000481.1:678-2937 GCA_964512045.1 uncultured Thermoanaerobaculia bacterium | reverse complement strand
TTCACCCTGGATGGCTTCACCACTCTGGACTACTCCGCCAAGATCTCCACTGCCCAGACCCGTGAACTCGACGTCATCATGTACCCGGAACGGCTCGAGGAGGAGATCGTCGTCACTGGACGCTACGAGACCGTCAGCTCCGGAAGCCAGGGAGCCAGCACCGTCGAGCAGAGCACGCTCGAGAAGCTGCCGGTGGCTCGCACGCCGCAACAGGCGGTCGGCCTGTCGGCCGGCACGGCCGCCACAGGTCCCTCGGGCAACACCACCATCTCTGGCGCCCAGTCGTACGAGAACCTCTACACGCTGAACGGTGTGGTCCTCAACGAGAACCTCAGAGGCCAACCGTTCAACATGTTCATCGAGGACGCCATTCAGGAGACCACCGTCGTCACCAGCGGGGTGTCGGCCGAGTACGGCCGGTTCGCCGGGGGCGTCGTGAACATGGTCACCAAGACCGGTGGCAACGAGTTCGCCGGTTCCTTCCGGCTCAGCCTGACCAACGATGACTGGCGTGCGCGGACACCGCTGTCCAACGAACGCGAGGATGACCTCAATGAGGTGTACGAGGCCACCTTCGGCGGCTATATCCTCCGCGACAAGCTGTGGTTCTTCTCGGCGGGTCGAGACCGCTCGACATCGAACACCGCACAGATCGTCACAATCGGACAGCCTGAGGCAGCGGTGCCCTACACAGCCGGTCAAGAGGAAGAGCGGTTCGAGCTCAAGCTCACGGGATCGCTCACACCGAGCCACCGACTCACGGCATCGATCATTGACATCGACCGCCTGCAGACGAACAACGCATTCACCACGCCGTTTGACGCGCGCCACATCGACCCCGAGCGGAACCTGCCACTCGAGAGTCAGGCGTTCCAGTACACGGGAATCCTGTCGGACACCTTCTTCGTCGAGGCCCAGTACTCGCAACGGGACTTCACATTCGCCGGATCGGGAGGCGACGACCGCTCCATCGAGTACGGCACCTTCATCTGGGACTTCTTCAACGGAGGCGCATTCCATGCGCCAGCGTTCTGCGGTGTCTGCCCCAATGAGGAGCGGGACAACCAGAACGCCTTGGCCAAGGCGTCCTGGTTCGTGACCTCCGACACGCTCGGCTCACACGACGTGGTGTTCGGGTATGACACGTTCGACGACGAGCGGCTGTCCGACAACTGGCAGAGCGCGTCGGGCTACATCGTGCTGCCGTTCGTCGACCAGGACTACTCGACCCCCGGTGAGCCACAGCTGATCGCACAGCCGTTCGGCGCGTACATCATCTGGGGCTCGGTCCTCGAGGAGTCGCAGGGCAACACGTTTACGACGAACTCTGCGTTCGTCAACGACACCTGGAGAGTCTCCGACAAACTGACCGTCAACCTCGGCGTCCGTTGGGACGAGAACGACGGTACCGATGCCAGCGGCCAGCAAGTGGTGGACGACTCTCGGGTCAGCCCACGCCTCGCCGCAACGTGGGACCTCTTCGGCGACGGCCAGTGGATTTTATCGGCGTCTGCAGCCCGGTATGTCACCGCGATCGCCAACAGCCAGGCGGACGCCGGCGCTGCCGGAGGCCAGCCCACCTGGGCGGGGTACTTCTATAACGGGCCAACTGTCCTCGCCAGCGAGATGCCCGGGGCGACCTACGCCGACCGCAACGCCGCCGCCATCGCTGCGATGTTCGACTGGTACTTCAACGTGTACGGTGGTCCGTCCAACGGCGCTTTGCGCGCGTGGGCACAGATTCCGGGGCTGAGCCCACGGATCGATGAAAGCCTCGCCTCACCGTACGGCGACGAGCTGGCCGTGGGTCTGACCAAGCGACTCGGCAACCGTGGCGTCTTCCGCGCGGACTACGTCCACCGTGAGTACGGAGACTTCTACGCCCGTGAGATCATCCCGGGGCGCTCTGTCACGGGTGACATCGCCGGCACACTGGACCTGGCGGTGCTCAAGAACGAGGACAACCTCCTGGAGCGGAAGTACGACGCCCTGATGACGCGCCTCGACTACCGAGTCTCCGATCGCTTCATGGTCGGCGGCAACTGGACGTGGTCACACGCGCGAGGCAACTTCAACGGTGAGACAGCGAACTCCGGTCCGGTGCCCAGCTCGGTGCTGCAGTACCAGGAGTACAAGGACCCAGCGTGGAACACTCCGATGGGTGACCTCGCCATCGATCAACGCCACAAGGTCCGCGCCTGGGCGATCTGGGATGCGATCTCGACGGCCCGGCACAACCTGTCCGTTTCGTTGCTTCAA
>CAZEJK010000481.1:0-668 GCA_964512045.1 uncultured Thermoanaerobaculia bacterium | reverse complement strand
AAAACTACTGGTCCGGAACACCGTACTCGGCCACCGGCACCATCGATACGGTGCCGTACGTTGGCGATGCGGCCGACCTCGGCTACGCAGGATCGCCTGGCAACGTCACGTACTTCTTTTCCGGCCGCGGCGAGTTCCTCACCGATGACATCACCCGGACGGATCTAGCACTCAACTACTCGTTCTTCGCCAACCTGTTCGGCGCCGAGGTGGAGATGTTCCTCCAGCCCGAGGTACTGAACCTGTTCGCCGAGGAGGGCGTCGTCAACGTCAACACTTTCGTGTTGACAGCGGAGAACAGCGACCAGCTCGAGACCTTCAACCCGTTCACCACCGTCCCCGTCGAGGGCGTCCACTGGGAGAAGGGCGCGAGCTTCGGTCAGCCGGTCGGCGAAAACAGCTACCAGCTGCCGCGCACATTCCGGATCTCTCTCGGGATCCGCTTCTAGCGTCACAAGCAGCATCCACGCAACCAGGCCCCGGCGGCACTGCCGCCGGGCCCCCCTCTTCGCAAACGATGGACCGCACCCACCGTTCGGAAGAGACCTCAATCAAAGGAACCAACGCGCCCGCGCCGGATGTTAGCGGCTCAGAACTCCGTATCTTCGAAAACTCGAAGCATGATCGCCGGGGGCCGGATGGCCGGGTTCCGGCTGTCGGGGCCGGGA
>CAZEJK010000480.1:0-2956 GCA_964512045.1 uncultured Thermoanaerobaculia bacterium | reverse complement strand
TCACACTCTGTGGCGGCACCTGCAGTGTCTGGATCGAGCCTGGAGGCCGGTGGGGCTCTAGCGCGCCACGTGCTACGTGGTGAACCCAATCCAACGTAACCTCCACCGGCTCATCGCCTTCGTTGACGATGCCGAGGTTGTGTCGGAAGCGGCCCGGCGTCCGCAGATCGAGCACGAGGTTCGACTCGTTCGTACTCGGCAATCGGGCGTTGTACATCACCGAGCCGTCCTCGTCGTACGGCAGGTGGTTCGAGTACCCGACGGTTCCGGGGACCGCCGGCACGGCCTGACCGTAGGTGACGCCGTCCTCAACAGTGTTGAAGGTGCGCGATACGGCGACGAGCTGCGCGCCCCACCGGAAGGGCGATGTCAGCACCAGGGCGTCGTTGCGCACCCCGTCGTTGCTCGGCCCCCCGCCGATCCACGTCAACGCGTCGACGATCTTCAGCGACCCGTGCGCTGGGAGGTCGACGGTGCGCACCTCCTCGGGGGCGACCACTCGCCGGATCGAGACGGTCGTTGGCTCGGCCGACGGGTTGTAGAGCCAGAGGTCGCTGCTCCAGAAGGTACCGTGGGCGCCGGCGGTGCGCGAGACGATCGGCAGCGTCTGGACGTAGGCCTCGGGCAGCTCCTGAAAGGAGGTGAAGGTGTTCGGCCAGCCCACGTCGAGCTGTGGCGTGTTCGGAAGGTCGTAGGCCCGAGCCAGCGAGAGGTCCGGCTCGAGCCTGAAGAAGACCTTGTCGGTCGTGATCGCATCCGAGGTGAAGGTCTTTGTTGCGATTCCGTAGAGCCCATCGCTGGCCGGATGGTAGTGGAGGGCGAACAGCTCCCAGTCGTCGCCGAGCGACGGGAAGCTCAGCTCGCCGGAGAGCGACGGCGGCTCGATCGCGCCGTTGACGATCGGCAAGAGCTCAACGCTCTTCGGCGTGGCCCTCCAGAAGCCACGCCGGTCTGGATCGAAGGTGAGGTGCGGGATGTTCTGGTGATGGTACTCGTGGCCCTCCAGCTCGGCAGCCAGCGAGGGCGGCTGGACGAGGGGCTCAATGCCCCGATGCAGCAGTGCGGAGTAGTCGCCGCGCTCGTCGAGCGGCTCGCTCCAGCCGGGAAACTGATGCTCCTCGCACTCTCTCGCCGGCGCCTCCGTGCCGATCGTGGTGAGGGCGAGCACGCAGGTGGCGAAGCCGTAGATTCCGGGCTCGAGCCCGAGCTCGAACCCCATCTTCTCGGAGATGATCGGCCCCTGGACGGCCCAGCCCATCGGCTCGAAGTCGACAGCTGGCGGGTACCGGCGGAGCAGCCGCCAGCTGCCGGCCTCGTACTCGAGGTGGTGCGGCCACATCTGGACCATCAGGCGGTTCTCGGTCACGGCCAGCACATTCCCGAAGCCGGTGTAGCCCCGAGGGATCAGTCCGTACCATTGAGTTGACAGCTTGAACGGCCGGAGACGGCGAAGCGTCTCCGACTCCGGGTCGAAGCTCCAGATCCCGCTGAACTCGTACCCGGCGCCGTCCCAGCCATCCCACTCATCCCATCCCCAGTGGTACCGGGTGAGCAGAAGCTGCTCGGTCAGGTCCTCCCACGATGGCATCTCCGCTAGCAGAGTGGCCGCTGACACGACCGCCACAAGAGCCGCCAGGCCTCCTGCCCAACACCTGTGCTTTCCAATTCCTCTCATCGCCTGCGTCCCTTTCCGTACGATCATCGGATAGAAGAGGTGTCGGCCGATACGGCCGACACCTCGGAGGTTACGAAACGCCAGTCACGTCAGCAACCCGATCCTCATGGAGGATTGAGGCAGTCCATCGGCTCGGTGATGGAGGGCATGTGGGGTACTCCAAAACGGTGGTCGCATCTCTCGTGAGCCTCGATACGGCTGGTCACGGAGGCCAGTTGCCGATATCCGCGGACATGATCCCTCCCTCACCGCCAGTTGGGTGGCGCGTTTGCCTGGGGTGCTTCGTCGTTTTCGATGTTGCTGGGCGTGATCGCCCCCGGTCGCGCCGGGATGAAGAGCGGATCGTTGAAGGCGGGGATATTTGCGCTTGGTTCCGGGGTGAAGATCACTGATGCGTATGCGTAGTATGGCGCCTCCGAATCGGGTTGGAGTCCGATGACGTATCCCGCCGTTGGTACGTCGATATAGCCCCATGGGCTGAAGGTATACGTGGCTGTTGACTTCCACGCGATCTGTCTCCATCCGTATGGCGGGAGTGCTACTTCGATCGTCTCGGGGATTCCGGAGTCCGGGGAGAGTTCGGCGCCGCCTAAGAAGGGGATCACCGTGCCGGTCACCGTGAGAGGTGTTGGGTTTGGGTTGGCGATCCCGATATTGTTCCGGTAGTACTGCCAGTCGTCTTCGTACTCTCGGGAGTCGCCACCGACCCAAGGGAGGTGGGCCGGACCGATGAGTGGTCCGTTCTCGAGCGCCAGTTGCTGTCCTTGTCCGTAGAGGGATCCTACGACGATCGTGCCGAGGCCCAAGTTCGCGATGCGTGCCGTTGCGATGATCGGCCCTCCCTCGATAGTGAGGGCCACCGCGCCGAGGGTGGCGTTGGTGCCTTGGAGCAGGTCATCCCCGCGGGCGATCATCATCCGTCTTCTCTGGTCCGTCTCTTCCATCTCCCACGTGAGCGCGTTATCCGGCGCTTCCGCGAAGCCGCCGTGCTCGAGGCAGACCCAGAGGCGACGGACTGTGATGATGTCGCTCGGGTTGATCTTGATGATCTGGAGCTCTGTGAACCAGTAGCTCCCGTTGAGGCCCGCGACGCCGTCGGCCACTGCTGGGAGGACGATGGTCTGTTGCGCTGGGATACTGCTCGCGCCGGCGAGGATGCTCGCGAGCACGAAGATGGCGGCGAGAGGTCGGCTGTGGTTCATTGGTGGCATCTCCTTTGCGCGATGTATCGTTGTGGTCTCTCGGTGTGGTCTTCACCGTGGTCTCTGCGTGTTGCACCTC
>CAZEJK010000479.1:0-2966 GCA_964512045.1 uncultured Thermoanaerobaculia bacterium | reverse complement strand
GCTGGAGCGTCTGCAGGCTGATGGTCTGCTGCAGCTTCCCGCTCTGGCTCGGACCAAGCCTCGCGGCACGCACACGCGAGTTCCGCGGACTAGCAGGGGGGAACCCCAAGAGCGGCTTGAAGGGACGGCCCGGGATTATGCGCCGCTCGTCCTCAGGCGGGTGACCGAGCAGGACGATCGCCTCTTGTGGCGGGAGTTGGTGGGTCGGTACCACTACCTGGGCCACAAGACGCCGTTCGGGGCTCACCTGCGTTATCTGATCGAGTTCAGCCGGCCCGAGCGGCGGGTGGTTGGCTGCCTACAGCTGTCGAGCCCCGCGTGGAAGATGGCACCCCGCGACCGGTGGATCGGCTGGAGCGACGAGGCCAGGAAACGCAACCTGCAGCGAGTGGTGAACAACAGCCGCTTTCTGCTCTTGCCGTGGGTCAACGTGCGCAACCTGGCGAGCAGTGCTCTGGCGCTCATGGCCCGTCAGATGCCGGATGACTGGGAGGGAGCGTACGGGACTCGGCCCGTGCTGCTGGAGACCCTAGTGGACGAGCGCCGCTTCGCGGGCACCTGCTACTTGGCGGCGAACTGGACGCGTGTTGGCGTGACCACGGGTCGCGGCCGGATGGACCGGTATTCGCAGCTGAAGGGCGCTCACCCGAAGCTGATCTTGATATTTCCCTTGCACCGCACGGCACGGCAGCTGCTGAGCAGGGAGGCGTGACCAGTGAAGAGGAAGGGGGCCACGTCGCCGCACGAACGTACTCGGGGTAAAGAGGCTGAGTAGGCGTGGCGGCGTTCCTTGAGCCCTGCCGGTCGGTGTTCTTTCGCTGGCAGGGGACCTTGGATGACTTGCTGCCCAAGTCTCATCTCGCTCGCTTCATATGGGAGGTTCTGCAGTCGGCGGACTTCAGCTCGATGGAGGCGCGGTACAAGTCGGTGCACGGGGGATCGGGGAGGCCGCCCTACCACCCGAGGATCCTCGCTGCCCTCTGGATCTACGGCATGAGTCAGGGGATAGAGGCCGCCTCCGGGATCGTAGCGGCGTGCAAGGAGCGCGATGACTTCCGCTGGATCGCTGGCGGGTTACAGCCGTGCGATCAGACTCTGCTCAACCTCTTGAAGATGGGAAAACCGCTTGTCTCGGTCTGGGCGGAGGTGCTGCTCGCCATGCAGAGTGCCGGGCTCATCGATTTCAGTGCGGTCTTCGAAGACGGCACGAAGCTGCGCGCCAATGCCAGCCGGCGGTCGTTTCATTCCGCGGCCGAGATCCACGGCATCATCGAGAATCTGGTCGAAAGCATCGCTTGCAAGGAGCAAGAACAGTCTGACAGCACCAAACCAGAGCGTACCTGCGCCCTCGATCGCCAGCTGCGGGCACTCAGGCAACGGCTGTGCAGAGCTGAGCAGGCCATCGCGCAACTATGTGAGCGCGCCGGGAGGCGGGGAGACAGCGCGGACGGTCCAGACCGCAGCTCTTCGGAAGCGTCGCCGTCGCCCTCAGGCGGAGAGCAGAATCCGATCAAGAGGGGGTTTGGTCACGACAGCTTCCGGCATGTCGAGGAGCTCGATGTAATGGTGTGCCCGGCTGATCAGCAGCTACTGCTAATCGGCACCTACCCGACTGACAACAGACGGGGTAGCTACAAGCTGTACGGTCGGCGGGATTGCGGTGATTGCCAGCTCAAAGAGCAGTGCACGCGGGCTCGGGGCCGCCGCCTCAAAGTGGTGATGACCGCAAAGAAGCCTGAAGCTGAAGACACGCAGACGTCCCCTGGCGAGAACGACGGCAACGCCTCGAAGACCACGACAGCTGGGAAGAAGCAGTCCGAGAGCACCCCCCAAGCATCGCTCACCGACCCGGAGGCACTTCTGATGCTGGCAACCTCCGAGAAGCGCTGGCAACCGAGCTTCAATGCCGACCTGGTGGTCACACGCGACGGCATCATCGTCAGCCAATTCCTGACCAACCGGCCCACGGATTTCAACAACTTCGAGCCCGCGCTGAGCTCAGTTCTCTCGACGCTCGGAACCCCCGACGCATGGGTGGGCGATGGTCACTATGGCACCTACGCCAATCTCCTGGTTGCAGACCGAGAGGGCGTGACACTGTACGCGCCGTCCACAGCCTCCAACATGCTGAGGCTGAGGCCGGATGCGGCTTCGGATGTCGACTCAAGAGAAGAGACCCCCGACGCTCGTCGTGGCCAGCGTTTTGACCTGCTCAGTTTTCAGCATGTGCCGGAGCGAGACGTGATGGTCTGCCGTGCCGGGGAGGAACTTCAATTTATCGGGACCTACGCAAACGGCAACGGAGCCGGCAGTTACCGGCTGTATGGACGACGCGACTGCACAAGCTGCTCTCTCAAGAACGAGTGCACGCGTGCGCGTGGCCGCCGATTGAAGGTGCCAAGTCGTGAGCAGGACAGCACCATGCCCGGGGACTCACTCACACACAAGCTCCGAGACCTCGGAAAGGCCCGTGATGACAGGATGGAACAAGACAACGACCAGATGATGCAGCTACGCAGGCAGACCGTCGAGCCCGCCAACGCACACCTGAAACAGCACGGGCTGGGCCGATTCCACGTACGCGGGCTTCGGCGATGCTCGGCCGTGCTCACTCTCGCCTGCATCGCTCACAACCTCACGAAGTGGCACGGCAAGGAGGTGATGAAGACCATGACCGCCGCCGCGTAACGCCGGCGGCAACCTCGTCCGGATCACGATGGCTCGAATCTAGACCGCGCGGCCCCGCTCAAGAGGTCAGCCACACGCTCCCCGGAGCATTCCGCCACACCTCGCTCGCATGCTCGCAGTGGGAACCCGCCGCCACCTCGGCAGCCATCACGGCCCAGCCTCGACATCTCGATTGTTTGGCGGGCTGTGGGTGTGGAACGGAACGGAACGCTCAGTGAGGTGGCTGACCATGCATCGTGACGACGTCATCCTGCATTACCTGAGGGACCGCATGCCTG
>CAZEJK010000478.1:0-2971 GCA_964512045.1 uncultured Thermoanaerobaculia bacterium | reverse complement strand
GGGGCTGGGGCCGGCTGGGGCCGGGGCCAGTACCGGTTCCGGGTGGTCTCGTTGCGTGGGTCGTGAAGGAGATCGCGCAGCCCGCGTGTGCAGCAAAGATGGTGAACGTGGCACCCATCTGCATCCGTTGACCCCGTTGGTAGGTGCCAAGGGATCGGGATTGGTGCCACGATCTGCCGACTTGTTGCACCGATCTGGCACCGATTCGCGTTCTCGTCCGTCTGTCGAGACGCTCTCATCACTCCCTCCAGCTTTCCAGCTGGAGACCCTCGACCCGTTGGAGCTCGTCCAGGTTGGCTGTGACGAGCACAAGGTCATTGGCCAGGGCTTGTGCAGCGATCAGCATATCGTTCGGACCGATTGGCGAGCCCGAGCGCTCGAGACGAGCTCTCAGAGCTCCGTACGCGCGTGCTGCCTCGTTGTCGAACCCGAGGGTCGGCACGTCGGTCAGGAACCGGTCGATGCTGTCGTGGTTCTCCTGCCGACGGGCGCTCTTGTCGGCACCGTACCGAAGCTCGGCAACGGCAATGGTGCTGATCGCGACCTCGTCCGGGCTGGTCGCGAGGAGGCGATCGATCACCCTCGGGTAGCGTCCGTTCAGAAAGTCCACGCAGACGTTGGTGTCGAGCAGGTAGCGCATCGGTTATCCGAGATCTGGACCCGGCTCCACCGGGGGTGGGTCGCTCGGCTCCGGGAAGTTGGGCATGCTGCCGGCCAGGCTGCGGAAGCTCTCGCTCCAGACACGCTGCAGCGGCTCGAGGATGACACGGTTGCCTTCACGGGAGATCGCCACCTCCTCCTGGTCGGCAAACCGGTACTTGGCCGGGATCCGCACCGCCTGACTTCCGCCGGACTTGAAGATCTTCGCCGTGTCGGTCATGAGCACCCTCCAGGATGACAGTATATATATTCTGTAGCTACAGTGCAAGCTGACGAGCCGGTACACCGGCACGATCGTCACCCCTCCCATGTGGAGAAGCTGAGCGGTTCGTGGGAGGGGTGCGCGGGCAGGCCCGGCTTCACGAGCCAGTCAACGACGTGACCCTCCACCGGTCTGAAGCGCAGTCACTCGGCGGTCGCGTTCGGGCCGGAGGGTACGATGCTGCCGCAGCGGGGCATGTCGCCGTACGGGTTGCCGATCTGCTCGCCGGGCTGAAGCCAGGAGCGCTCGTACATCGGGCAGAACGCCACGTTGGGGAGATCTTCGCCGGCGTAGCGGTCCCGCCACCGGACCAGTGGCTTCGTGAGCTCGTAGAACGTCGTGCGGGCTGGCTCGATCTCTGATGCCTCCTCGAGCCGCCGCGCTGCGGCGAGGGCCTCGTCGACAGCGGCCTGGACGTCGCTGGCGTACTCCCCATGGACCCCGGCGGCCTCGGCAGAGTAGGCGTCGGAGAGTGCTTCGAGCTCGGCGACGATCTCCGCTGCGTTGTCGGCAACGCCGTCCATGGAGTCCTCGAGCAAGGCGAGGCGGATCGCCTCGTACGGCTCGAGCACGGTGTGGAACGGGTCGGCGCCGTGCGCAGCGCCGGCCGGGACCAGCGTGCTCAGGGCGAGCACGGCAAGCAGGATGACTGGATGCCCGGGAGTGGACTCTCGGAAGGAGAACGACTGTCGAGTCATGGCGAACCTCCCTCGGCGCTCGCCTCGGGCGCCTCGGTGTCGCTGGCGCTGGCCGGTGGCAGGCCCATCGAGCGCCAGGTGAAGTAGAGGACAGGGAACACCAGCAGCTCGCCGATGAACGAGGTGAGGATCCCGCCCACCATCGGGGCAGCGATCCGCCGCATGACATCGGCGCCGGTGCCGGTGGCCCACAGGATCGGAACCAGAGCGGTGAACGTCGTGGCGACGGTCATCGCCTTCGGGCGGATGCGCTGGACCGCGCCGTGGTACACGGCCTCGGCCAGATCGCCCACGTTGCGCAACCGTCCCTCGCGCGTGAAACGTTCCCACGCGAGGTCGAGGTACAGCAGCATCACCACCCCGGTCTCAGCGTCGAGACCGGCGAGCGCGATGACCCCGACCCACACGGCGATCGACCAGTTGTAGCCGAGCAGGTAGAGGATCCAGACCGCGCCGACGACGGAGAACGGCACCGTCAGCAGGATCAGCGTGGTCTTCACCAGTGAGCCGGTGTTCAGGTAGAGGATGACCAGGATGAGCACCGCGGTGATTGGGAGAATCAGCTGGAGCCGCTTGCGGGCCCGGTTCATGTACTCGTACTGACCGGACCACTCGAGGGTGTAGCCCTCCGGCATCTCGATCTCGGCGGTGAGCGTCTCCCTGGCGTTGGCGATCCAGCTGCCGACGTCGATCCCGCGCAGGTCCACGTATACCCACGCGTTGGGGCGTGCGTTCTCGGTCTTGATCATCGGTGGGCCGGAGCGCACCTGGATGTCGGCCACCCGCTCGAGCGGGACGTGGGCGCCGGTCGGTGCGAGCACCGTGACCTCGCCGAGGGCCGACACGGAGTCGCGCAGCTCGCGCGGGTAGCGCAGGTTGATCGGGTACCGCTCGAGGCCCTCGATGGTGGTCGCGACGTTCCGGCCGCCGATCGCGGTGGCCACCACGTCGTGGACGTCGGCCACGGCGAGACCGAACCGGGCCGCCGCATCGCGGTCGACGGTGACATCGAGGTAGGTCCCGCCCATTACCCGATCGGCGTACGCGGAGGACGTGCCCTCGAGCGTGCGCACCGTCGCTTCGATCTCGGTCACCAGCTCCTCGAGCACCTCCAGGTCCGGCCCGCCCACCTTGATGCCCACCGGCGTCCGGATCCCGGTGGACAGCATGTCGAGGCGGGTCTTGATCGGCATCGTCCACGAGTTGGTCAGGCCGGGGAACTGGATGGCGGCGTCGAGCTCGGCGATGAGCCGGTCCTTGGTCATTCCCGGCCGCCACTCGGAGGGGTCCTTGAGCATGATCGTGGTCTCGATCATCGACAGCGGCGCCGGGTCGGTGGCGGTGTCGGCCC
>CAZEJK010000477.1:0-2988 GCA_964512045.1 uncultured Thermoanaerobaculia bacterium | reverse complement strand
GCGTTGTTGGGGCGCGGGTTCTTCCACGGGATCTCTCCGCTCGCCAGGTGCTGCGCGTCGTCATGGTTGCCGAGTGGCCAACCACGGTTGCATCGCCATGGCAGCTCGGTCGAGATGACGGAGCTGGCCGGTTGAGAAGCCTTGGCCACCATGTGATCACGGTGGTTGGGGCTTCCAGCCCCGACCGGTGCCGCAGCGTCTCTGAGCCATTCATACTGGCCTACCGCCCGGGCGGGGCGACGGACATTCGCGGCTTCTGGGAAGCCCGGAGATGAGGAGGAGGTCGTTGCTCTCTCTGGCGAGCTCTGCGAGGCGATCGGTGAAGCCCGACCTCGAGAAGAGCACCTTGGTCATCGGGCGGCGGACCAGATCGTCTGGCAAACGCTGCGCGGATGACTCGAGGCGCTCCACGATGTCGAGCCCGACCTTCTTGCCTGACCACTTGGCCTCACCGACAAGGAGGCGGTCGGTCTGGTCCGAGAACGCGAGCACATCGATCTCCGCCTGACGGTCCCACCACCGCCCTACCCGACTCCAACGGTTGCCAGTCGCAGCATCCAGGGCACCCCTCCGGACGAGCGTGCGGCAGATCTCCTCGTACACCTCCGGCACGCTGCGCTCGAAGCTCTCCATGATCGTCGCAGACGCCTCCTCGGTGCGTCCCGCCTCGAGAAGCGACCGGTTCGGGAGCACGTGGCGGAACCAGAACGCGGTCAGAGGATCGGTGATCCGGTACAGGCCCTTCTTGCTCTTCTCTGGTCGATGCTCGGTCGCCGGCACCTCGCGCTCGACAAGCCCGAGGGACTGCAAGACACCGAGGTAGCGGGACAAGCTGGTTGGCACCAGGCCGGTCGCGTTGGCGATCTCGGCCATCTTCCGCCGGCCAGCCGCGATCGCCGCGAGGATCCCGTAGTACACCCGAGCCTGCGTCAGCTCCTGGCGCAGGAGGTACTCCACCTCATCACGGAACGGCGCGCCACGCCGAATCACGAGGTCGAGGAGGTTCTCCGCCACACATCGACGCGGATCGATCTGCGCCAGGTAGTGGGGCACACCGCCAAAGGCCGCATACGCCCGCACCAGGTCGTCGTCCGACCAGCCAGGTACGAAGCCGGCGGCTTCCATCGGATCCATGGGATCCAAACGGAGCGAACCAGTGCGCCGCCCGTACAGCGGAGACGTCACGTTCAGAGCTTCCTGCTCCATCATCGCGACCGAGGAGCCGCACAGAACGATCATGAGATCGCGGTCGGCGAGCTGATGGTCCCATGCTCTCTGCATCATGCTCGATAGCCCTGGCTGGGACTCGACGAGGTACGGGTACTCATCGAGCACGAGCAACAGCCGGTGCTGCAGCCGAGCGAGAACACCGAGCAGCTGATCCCACGATGCAAAGCCGTTCTCCTCGAGCACCGGATCGTCGAGGTGCCGCCCGAAGAGCACACCCAGCTCAGCCAACTGCTGTGCTTCTGGCAGTCGCGCCGCCGGGTAATAGACCGTGGGGACTGACTCCGCGAAGTGCCGCAACACGAAGGTCTTCCCGATCCTCCGACGACCGTACACGATCACCAGCTCGGCGCGCTCGGATCGCCAGCGCTGCTCCAGGAGCTGCAGCTCGTCCTCGCGGTCGATGAACTTCCTTTGCATGACGATGGGTTTCCTGCGTCTCGAATTATACGTCAGCTTATAATACTTTGACAAATATCGTGGACATACTCAGTTGAAAGGTGTTGATGCTGCGTCGCCATGGCAGCTCGGTCGAGATGACGGGGGTTGGGGAGTACAGAGTTGAGAGTTCTGAGTCTTGAATGCCGCCCGCCCGGCCGGGTTGTCGCGAGGTTGGGTGTGCGAGGTGCTGTGCTCGGTCGAGCGGCGCCGACCAGGGGTTCGGGGGGCAATCAGCTGCCTGGGCTGTCGGCGCCGCGTGCGGTGTCCAGGTGGTCGAGGAACCACTGGTAGGTCTGCTCGATGCCGGAACGCAGGTCGATCGTATGCCGCCAGCCCAGCTCGTGGAGACGGCTGACATCCAGGAGCTTGCGCGGTGTACCGTCGGGCTTGGTGGTGTCGTAGTCGATCGCTGCCGTCGGATGCACGGTGTCACGCACCAGCTCCGCCAGCTCGCCGATGGTCTGGTCCTCGCCGGTTCCGACGTTGATGTGCTCGTCCGCGTCCCAGTGCTCCATCAGGAAGACACAAGCGTCGGCCAGGTCATCGACGTGCAGGAACTCTCGGCGCGGGCTGCCGGTGCCCCAGATGGTGACGGAGGACCGGTCGGCCACCTTGGCGTCGTAAAACTTGCGGATCAGCGCAGGCAGCACGTGCGAGGACTCCAGGTCGAAGTTGTCGTATGGCCCGTACAGGTTGGTGGGCATCGCCGAGATGAACTGCGCTCCGTACTGTCGCCGGTACGCCTGGCAGAGCTTGATCCCCGCGATCTTGGCGACGGCGTACGGCTCGTTGGTGGGCTCGAGGGGCCCGGTGAGCAGCGCCTCCTCCGGCATCGGCTGGCGGCTGTTGCGCGGGTAGATGCACGAGCTGCCGAGGTACAGCAGCTTCCGGCAGCCGAACAGATGGGCGGCGTGGACGACAGTGGCGTGGATCATCATGTTGTCGTAGATGAACTCTGCCGGTCGGGTGGCGTTGGCGAGGATGCCGCCGACGGTTCCCGCCACCAGGAAGACGTACTCCGGCTGGTTGACCCGGAACCAGTTGTTGACCGCTGCCTGGTCGCGCAGGTCGAGCTGAGCGCGGGTGGCCGTCAGCAGCTGCTGGCAGCCGGCCCGCTGGAGCCGGCGGAGAATCGCAGAGCCGACCAGACCGGCGTGCCCGGCGATGAAGATCTTGGCGTCCGGTGTGAGGTGCATGGTTGGTGTTCGCTCCAGGGTGTTCGCAACTCGAGCATCCCGCATCTTCGAAAACTCGAAGCCAAGCTCCTGAGTTGAGTTCTAAGTTCTTAGTTTTGAGTTCTTAATGCCGCCCGCCCGCCCG
>CAZEJK010000476.1:0-2993 GCA_964512045.1 uncultured Thermoanaerobaculia bacterium | reverse complement strand
ATTTCATCGTGATGCCTCCACGTCCATTCTAACGCCCTGGCCTTGCGAGACCTAATGCATGTTTCGCGCGGTTGCGCTACAACCTACGTACATGCATGGGTTTCCAGGTTTCCGTGGGGTGGTGGCTGAGGGCTCCGGCCGGCGGATGTCTGCGGAGGGGAGGAGCCGATGAGCGGGGAGCATTCGTTGCAGTGGCTGGAGCGGCTGAGGGAGGACTGTTTGCAGCTGGAGCGGGACCGCGGTCTGAGGCCGAGGTCGGTTCAGGAGCTGGGGCGGTATCTCACTGACTTCGTGAGCTACTGCGGGCGTCATGACGTGTGGAGCGCGGAGGACTTGAGCCCTGAGCTCTTGCGGGAGTTCGTGATGTGGCGCTGTGCAGCGGGTGGCCCCGCGCTGGTCAAGGGCACGGTGTGGAGCCTGCGCAAGCTCGGCGGGTTTCTGACCTTGAAACAGATGGTGTCGCACAACCCGGCGGCTGGTCTCCAGCACCCGAAGTCGAGTCCGAGCGCGAAGCTCCCTCGGTACCTGAGGGCGCAGGAGCTGCAGAACCTGCTCGAGACGGCGGCCACCAGCCGGGATCTGCGGGACCTGACGATACTCAGCTTGATGGCGTCCACGGGCATGCGACCGGGCGACGTGGCTGGTCTCCAACGGGCTGACATCAGCCTCTCGGAGCAACGGGTCGATCACCGTACCAAGGGCGGCTGGCGAAAAAGCACGCCCTTGAGTGTCACGATGACACGTCTGTTGCAGCGTTACCTCGACAGCCGTGAGGACGACTCCGCGGCAGCGTTCGTCAACAGCCGGCACAAGCCAGTCACCAAGAGCTGGCTGCAGCGGATGGTCCGCGATGCTGGTGAGAGCGCCGGGTTGGACTTCCGCCTGACCTGCAATCACCTGCGCCACACCTTCGCCACGCATCTCGCCGACCGTCACGGCAAGGCGGTCACGAAGGCGCTGCTCGGCCACAGTGGTCTGAGCCGCACGGAGGTGTACATGCACCTCAGCGTGCGCCGGTTCCGCGCCGTCGTCAGGCTTCACCCGTATCAGCACGCATCTGGGATGGGAGTTCGCCATGGCTGATCTGATCGAGGAGTTCATCCGTTCCCGTGGCGTGCTCAGCGGCGACCGGTCCACAACCTCGAGGCGGTATCGCCGCATCTGCGAGTGTTGGGAGGCCTTCCTCGAGCAGCGGCAGCGGCCGCTAACCGAGGCTCTTCCGGAAGACCTGCTGACCTTCATCGCCCATCGTGAAGGTGCCGGCGTCAAGAGCAACACGATCCGCGGCGAGCTTTGCATCATCCGTACGTTCTACGAGTACCTTCTGGCGCAGCGCACGGTGCTCTGGAACCCGGCGGCATCACTGCCGATGATGATCTGCAGCCCACCTCAGGAGGGCTCATACCTGACCGTGGATGAGTGTCTGGCAATGCTCTCGACCCTCGACACCAGCGAGCCTCTCGGCTTGCGCGACTACGTCATCGTGGCGCTGCTCTGGTCCACCGGGCTGCGCAGCTCGGAGCTGTGTGCCCTGACCTGGGACGACGTCGACCTGGACGAAGGCAGCATCCTGGTCCGCGATGGCAAGGGTGGTCGCCAGCGTCTGATCTATCTGAACGATCGCGTCCAGGACGACCTGAAGGCGTATCGCACACGTCTCGGCGGTGCTGCCGCAAAGCCACTCTTCCCCAGCTCGCGGTCGGACAGAGCACTGAGCGCCCGCCGTCTGAACGAGTTCCTGGAGGGCTGTGCGGCACGAGCTGAAGTAACCAAGCCCGTCAGTGCTCTGACCTTCCGGCACACATTCGCGACACACATGTTCGAGGCTGGCGCCTCGATGGACGACATCAAGGAGCTGATGGGCCATACCGATCCGACCGAGACCACCATCTATGTCCATGTCTCGCTGGACGCCGCGAAGCAGTTGCTCAACGCCCATATCGCCAACCCTCAAGTGATTGTGTGAGGTGACGATGCAGATCCCCGGCGTTCCACTCGCTCAGTTCAAGAGCCACATCGACGACTACATCGAGCTGACGGTTACCACCTTCCACTACCAGCCGTCGGGCCGAAAGGCGGTGCGTGGTGATCTCGAGGTGCTCGCCACCTTCGTGCACTCCTGTGGCGAGAATGCCATCACGGGCGACATCATCTTGGAGTTCCTGGCCCACCTGCGAGGTGAACGAGACAACGGCAGTGCGTCGATCAATCGTAAGATCAGCTCGATCCGAAGCTACGTACGTCACCTGAGATTTCGCCAGGTTGAAGGAGCAGCCGAGCTGCCGATCGAAAGCCTGCAGCGCGCCAGAGAGCCGTACTCTGGACCTGTGAAGGTGCCGACGCCCGCGGAGCTTCATCGCCTGTTCGAAGGGGTCGATCGCAGCACCGTGCTCGGTGTCCGGGATCATCTGCTCTTCTGGCTGCTGTACCGCCTCGGGCTTCGCCTTGGAGAAGCTCTGGCCATCGACCTCGCGGATGTGGACCTCGCCAACGGCACCCTCCAAGTCTACGGCAAGGGTCGGCGAGAGAGGACCCTGCCGCTGGTCGACGACGTCACCGACCGCATCCAAGAGTGGCTTCTGCTCCGTCAGCGGCTCCTGCGCGCAGACCGCGAGCCGGCGCTCTTCCTCTCGAAGAAGGGACACCGGCTGTCTCCCCGCAGAGCCCAGGAGGTCTTCCAGGCCATCGTCGCTGAGGCAGGTCCGCTGAGCGTCTCCCGTATGACGCCCCACATACTTCGCCACGCCTTTGCAAGCCATGCGCTTGAAGGCGATGCGGACCTCATCGTCCTCAAGGCCATCATGGGTCATGCCCGGATCAAGAGCACCCACCTCTACCTCCACCCATCCATGCGCTTGCTCCGCCAAGCGGTCAACGACCACCTCGCCTCCGAGGTCCTGGCGACCATCATCGAGACCAACCCGGCCATGATGCCGATCCACCGCCACCGATCACGGGAGGGACCAGCTGCAGCCTGATCACTGCGCCCGACT
>CAZEJK010000475.1:0-3002 GCA_964512045.1 uncultured Thermoanaerobaculia bacterium | reverse complement strand
TGCAGCTGAGCTCGGTGCGGATCTCGTCGCCGGTCGCCAGCCGGAAGCCGGCCCCGGATCTCCGAAACCCGGCCCATCGGGCTGACCAGCACCGATCAAAACCCCCCGCCCGAAGGAGCACGACGTCTGCAGTGAGATCCACACTCCGGCCCACGACGAGCGGGCCGGAGTGTCGGTGCTTCAGGATTTCACTCGGCTTGGGGCGAGCCCGCGAGCAGGCCCTTGCGCTGCATCATCGGCTCGGGCGCGGGCTCGGCGCCACGGAAGCGCACGTACAGCTCCATCGGCTCGGCGCTGCCGCCGCGGGCGAGCACGTTGTTGCGGAACGCCTCGGCCGTTGCCTGGTCGAACAGGCTCGTCTCCTTGAACGCTGCGAACGCGTCCGCATCGAGCACCTCGGCCCACAGGTAGCTGTAGTACCCCGCCGAGTAGCCCCCGCCAGGGCCGAAGATGTGCTGGAAGTACGGGCTGCGGTAGCGCACCGGGATCGCCGATGGCAGACCGATCCGCTCCAGGGTCTGCTGCTCGAACGCCGCCGGGTCGATGTCGTCGGCCTCGCGCATGGTGTGCCAGTCCATGTCCAGGTATGACGCGGCGAGGTACTCGCAGGTGTCGTAGCCGGTGTTGAACGTCTTGGCGCGCTCGATCTTCGCCACCAGCTCGTCCGGAATCACCTCGCCGGTCTGGTAGTGGCGGGCGTACTGCGCCAGCACCTCGGGCTCCAGCACCCAGTTCTCCATGATCTGCGACGGCAGCTCGACGAAGTCGCGCGCCACCGAGGTGCCCGACACCGTTTGGTAGCGGCAGCGGGACAGCAGGCCGTGCAGAGCGTGCCCGAACTCGTGGAACAGGGTGTGCACCTCATCCAGCGACAGCAGTGCCGGCTGATCGCCGGTCGGCCGCGAGAAGTTGCCCACGTTGCAGATCACCGGCCGCACATCCCGGCCGTTGATCACCCGCTGGTCGCGGTAGTTGTTCATCCACGCGCCGCCGCGCTTGCCGGGCCGCGGGTGGTAGTCCACCAGCAGCACCCCGATGTGCGCGCCGTCCGCATCGTTGACCTCGAACACCCGCACCTCGGGGTGGTACGTCGGGACGTCCTCGAGCTCCGCGAGCTCCAAGCCCCAGAGCTTCTTGGCGAGCCAGAACGCGCCCTGGCGCACGTTCTCGAGCTGGAAGTAGCCCCTGAGCTCGGTCTCGTCGAGCGCGTACCGCTCCGCGCGGATCTTCTCGGCGTAGTACCGCCAGTCCCACGGCTCGAGCTCGAAGTCGTGACCCTCCTCGGCGATCATCTTCTGGATATCTGCAGCTTCCTGCTGCGCCACCTCGATGGCAGGCGCCCACACCTTGTCGAGCAGGTCGTACACGGCCTCCGGGGTCGACGCCATCGTGTCGTCGAGCACGTAGTGGGCGTGGGTCGGATAGCCGAGCAGGTTGGCACGCTCCAGGCGCAGCTGCACCATCTGCTCGATCAGCTCGGTGTTGTCGTACTCGCTGCCCTCGGAGCACCGGTTCAGGTACGCAGTGTAGATCTCGCGACGCAGCTCGCGGTTGTCCGCGTAGGTGAGAAACGGCCACAGGCTCGGCCACTGCAGAGTGAACACCCACTGCCCGTCCAACCCTGCCGCGAGCGCGGCCTCGGCAGCCGCGGACACGACCGCAGGTGGCAGGCCGGAAAGATCCTTCTCGTCGTCGATCACCAGCTGGTAGGAGTTGGTGGCCTTGCGCAGGTTCTCCGAGAACTGCAGCCCTGCCATCGCCAGCTGCTCGTTAATCACCCGCAGCCGCGCCTGGGCCTCCTCGTCCAGCTGCGCGCCGCTGCGTACGAACCGAGTGTGCGTACGCTCGAGCAAGCGCGCCTGCTCCTCGGTCAGGTCGACGCTGTCGCGCGCCTCCCAGATCGACTGCACGCGCTCGAACAGCTTCGTGTTCAGGTAGATATCGTCGTTCAGCGCGGTCATCCGAGGCATCGCCTCACGCGCGATCGCCTGCAGCTCATCGTTCGTCTCGGCGCCGAGGAGGTTCATCAGCACTCCGGTGACCTTCGCGACAAGGGCTCCGCTGCGATCCAGCGCCTCGATGGTGTTCGCGAACGTCGCCGGCTCGATGCTCGAGGCGATCGCTTCGACCTCGCTGGTCTTCTCCTCGATCGCACGGTCGATCGCCGGCATGAAGTGCGCCGTCTCGATCTGATCGAACGGCGGCATCCCGTACGGTGTGTTCCACTCCTCATAAAACGGGTTCACAGCACCCTCCTTGTCCGCCCCCACCGCAACACCACCGGGTACCGCCAGTAGTCCCAAAATCGCCAATGCCACCATCGCTCTCAAGGCTGTCCGCATCACGTCCCCCTTTGCCATCTTCCGCCACACCGAGTGGAGTGGCGCGGACGATTGTACGCGTGCCGGCCGATCTTCTCATCCACCTCCGACGGGCCGGAACCAAACAGGGGGGCATGCACGGGGGGCACTGACCGCTGGGAGTGGGAGGTTCACGGAATCAACGCAAAGACGCTGGGACGCAAGGCCGCTAAGGGAGAAGGGGGTGGGGAACAGAGGTGCATGGCAGAGCTGACCTCATGAAGGCCGGCCGCGCCCTGGGCGCTCACTGGCCTCAAGCTTCGATCCCTCGTCCGTATCCCAGAGCTTACCAGGATGCACCCTTCATGAGCTCCTCTTCCCCTTTGCGACACAGCGTCGTGGCGCCTTTGCGTTGAGAATCCTGCCACATTCGTGCTCACGTCATCTTGGATGGCCGACTGGCGCACACCTTGAACGGTCCTTCGGCACCGCCCTTCAGCATCAATCGCCGGTGGCGCCGCTCTCCGTGTCCTCCTCGAGCTCGAGACGGAGCAAGCCACCCGGGGGAAGAACGCCCTCAGCGCAGCGGGCATTCGGAGGAGCGGCGCCGAAGAGGGCCGCGACGGCCTCGTCGGCGCTTGCGAACAGGCACGCCCGGTAGTGACCCGGGGCAAGCTGGGGGATCCTCGCCCGGTCGCTCGC
>CAZEJK010000474.1:0-3012 GCA_964512045.1 uncultured Thermoanaerobaculia bacterium | reverse complement strand
CAGAGCGCTTCGCCAGTTCGAAGAGACCGGTCTCGATCTGGAGGTCCTGGATCCCAGCGATCTCTGAACAGCTTGCAAAGGATGGTCAACGCAGTAACGGTAGCGGTCACGCTATTCGGTCACGTGATTCCACTGTTCATACTCTGGGCTCGCTGACATCGCCCGCCCGTGCCTGGTCCAGCCCGTCGAGGGCTCGTCGAACACCCGCTCACCACGAGCTCGCCGGTTGTCGAG
This sequence comes from uncultured Thermoanaerobaculia bacterium, assembly GCA_964512045.1. Taxonomy (GTDB): domain Bacteria; phylum Acidobacteriota; class Thermoanaerobaculia; order Thermoanaerobaculales; family Sulfomarinibacteraceae; genus CAZEJK01. The sequence continues at coordinate 2,778 of CAZEJK010000474.1, read as the reverse complement.
AACGGTCCCTGGCGACGCTTCGGCATCTCGCTCCAGACAACGCCGAGCTCTTCAACGGAGAGCCGCCGCCAACCCCGGAGGTCAGACCGCTCCTGGAGTCGATCAACGAGATCGCAGACGACTCTCCGGGTCGTGCACCGGTCCAGCTCAGGAGGAAAGGCAGGACACGCAACGAGAGCTGGCCTCGATGTTTGATGACGACCGTTACTGTTGGCCACCTGGAGTATCGCGCCACGGACCTTACCAAACACCTCGACAAGTCATCGATGTCAGTCAGTCATTGGTTTCGCGAAGCCATGCAGCTGCAGCGGATCGACTCAGATTCTCGCCGCCGTCTGAAGGACTTGACGGACCTCGTTGGTTCACTCCACCACGAGTCGAGTCCACCGTGAGCGTACACCCAGGACTGCTATCGAGCACCGCACAACCGGCACCATGCGATCCGCCGCCCCACATTCCTGGTCAAGATTGTGAACACCGAAACACGTGGCATCGAACACCCGAACGAAGCTCTAGCTTCTTCGAGCGAGGCGACTTTGTCGAGCCTCGGGCTATAGTGGCTCTCGTGAACAACACGGGGAACTCGAGCGGGCCGAATGTGCATGCCACCTTCCGGGAGCTTGCAGGCAACCCCAGCTCGTACTGGGATATCACTGACACCGAACCCGATTCCAATAATCTGAACGGAGGCTGCTGAAGATGTTGAACAGACTGCAACGGTCGTGTGCTGCGATGGCGTTCATCGTGTCCCTCGTGGTGGCAGCTCAGATCAGCAATGCCTCGGGTCTGCAGGTCGAAGGGTATCGTGTCTCCGAGATCCCGGTGTCCTCCGTACGGAGCGGGGATCATGAGGATGTCGGTGCGCTCCATGCCCTCGCCGATGGAACCGTCGCCATCGCGATGACCGATCCGGAAGACCACCGCTCGCGGATCCTCCTGTGGAAAGATGGCACAACGATCAAGGAGATGACGTTCCCAGACATCGGTGTGAACCGATTCGAGGTTCACGAGACTGGCTCCCACGGCGAGGTGCTCCTCCTCTCTGGAGGGACAGGCAATGGCTACGCGACCAGAGTCTATGACCTGAGCAGCAAAGAGCCCAGCATGATTTGGAGCTCCTCGAGCCTGTCACATGACGTGTTCGGCGATATCGGATCGCGGGTTGTCGTGAACCCCTCGCTGGGGTGTTGGGCGTTCATTGGAGGCTCTGACGATGATAGCAAAGAGGTACTCGTCGGCGACCTCGAGCATACGGTGCCCGTGTTCGAGATCACGGTAGAAAGCTCCATTGTGAACGATCCTGAGATTGATCTTGGCGTCTCCGCTGACTTTCCCCAACTTCAAGTTCTCGAGTACGATGCGGACGGTGATCTGCTGCTCGCAGTGAGCTGGTTGGGCTCCATAGCACTGCTGCAGCCTGGCCCGGCCCCGTTGAAGGCAGTGTTCCGTCCTGACCCGGCGGAGCTCGGGGCGATGCACTGGCAGTCGTCCAATCGACTCCTGTGGGTGCACCACGGTGCACGATACAGCGCGTACTCGATCCCTTCACAGTTCAACCCCGGCGATCCCGCCGACCTGAGCCCAGTGCTCAGCGTCACGAAAGAGGATCTCGGCTTTGCGCCAACCGAGATCGAGGTTCTCCAAGACGGAAACGTGGTGCTGTCAGGAATCGCCCGTGAACCACAGACAAGGGAGTGGATCGCAGGTCTCGCAGTTGTGAACACTTCGCTCCGCACACCACACGTCAACAGCGTCTTTAGTACGGCTCGGGGATCCGCGGGATTCGCGGTCGACGTCAGTGCGACAGGCAACACGATCGCCGTAAGGAGAGGAAGCGGACCGAGCGTCGAGCTCTTCGTACTCGAGCGGACGCAGTAGATCCGTCGGGCCCGCGAGGTCCCGGCAGATCCGACAAGAGACCCGAAGGATCGACTTCGTTGCCGCAGGGACAATCCAGATCGGAGCCAGGTACACACTCCCACACTCGGCTGTCAGTCGGGACTCGGCGCGATTCCGTGAAGCACTCCGTATCGGTGTCTCATTGCTCATCCCAGGATGGCAGAGCTTCTCGCGTCGGCTCTCGCCTTACCTCGGCACGCTCCAGGCCTTCGTACATGCTGGTACCCGGGTAGGAGTACGAATCGGCGATCCCCTCCTCATCGGTCAATCCGACCCAGCAGAGAATCACTCTGATTGGCTCCCTACTCACCACCGGTGGCAAGCTCGACAGAATCACCGGTCAGCGGTTGACACCTCGAGGGAGGTCCACGCCTCCGGCGCCGGCGGAACGGTTCTGGTCGACCCCAACCGGCTCCTCCACAATGCCGCTATGCAAAGTGTGGCACCTATCGAACATTGTTAACTTCGAAACAAGTGCCACGGATCACAGTACGGTTTCTCCCTCGCACCCGATGCGGACCAGAGGCCCGCGGTCCAACGGGCGGCGTACTCAACCTCCGCAGAACGACAGGAACGCGGACGTCCCGTCCGCAGGATTGAGCCTGCAGCCAGGCCGCATGCGGACCAGAGGCCCGCGTTCCAACGGGCGGCGTACTCAACCTCCGCAGAACGACAGGAGCATCGCACTGCTGCCGGGCTTCAGGACACTAGGAAGTTGTGACAGGAAGCAAAGGCATCCGATCGAGCTGCGGCGGGATGACTCGATGGTTCGGTTACCGCCGACATCTGTCGAGGGTGCGGTGTAGCAGTACGAGGTGTACAACCGAGGGGGGAGCGGTGAGTCGAGCTGGTGCGGGAGGCGAAGGTCCGCGTCGGATG
>CAZEJK010000473.1:0-3020 GCA_964512045.1 uncultured Thermoanaerobaculia bacterium | reverse complement strand
GGCTGGTGCTTGCTGCTGTGGTTTGCGGTGTTTCGATGGTGCGGTCGATGGGCCGAGCTCCTTGCGTGGGTCCTGCAGGCCGTGTTCCTTGCCAGCCATCTGGTGTATCACTCGAGCTTCGGAACTCACCTGAGCTTGGCCGTGGCAGGGCGGTTACTCGGCGAAGCGCTCGAGGTGCTGCAGCGGGGTGCAGTTCCTTGGGACGCCTTGGTTCTTCTGATTGTTGTGGCGGATCTCCCTTTCGTGTTCTTCGCCTCGGTTCAGCGTGATCGTGTGCGACAGACGCTGCGCCGGTCAGCTGGCCACTTCGCAATCCTTATTGCTGCAGTCCTGCTCGTGAGTGCTTCCGGTCCTGCGTTCTTCTGGGTGCGGGGCGAGTCCATACCATTTCTCGTGCACGATCGTTGGTCGGGGGCTACACGAATCGTCAAGCGCTACGGGCTCCTGGCCGCTCATGGCACTGAGCTGATCCGCGCGCTGTCGGGTTCGAACCCCGCGGACGGTCTGCAGCCAGGGCCTGAGAGAACATGGATCGAGGGTCGCGGTCCTCGGCCCGATGTCCTGATTGTCCAGCTGGAGTCGGTTGGCGCGAACGTGATCGGCCTTCGCCACAACGGTCAGCTGGTGGCTCCGTTCTTGACGCGACTGGCCGATGAAAGTACGTACTACCCTTTCACGGTCACCTACCACGGGGCTGGAGGCTCATCGGATGCGGAGTTCGCGGCGCTGAACGGAACAGAGCCGCTCCGGCGCTTTCCGTCTCTCAAGATCCCTGGCTACGGCTTTCCCGACTCGGTCGTTCACTGCTTGGGTCAGGAGGGCTATGCCACTCTTGCTTTTCACGGGAACTATGGGACGTTCTACAACCGCGATATGGCGTTCCGTGCGATGGGGTTCCAGCGCTTTCTCGGTCTCGCGGAGCTGCGTTTACCGCACGGCGCCTGGGGAGCTTCCGACGAGGCGCTGTTCACAGCGGTGCTTGAGCACCTTGAAGAATGGTCATCGCCTGTGTTCGCCTACGTGATTACCATGACCAGCCACGAGCCGTACCACTTCCTTCCTGCCGAGGAGACCACAGTGCGATTCCGCGATGTCCACCCTGAGGTCGTGGGCGACTTTATGGCATCGATTGCGTACCTGGATCGTCAGCTGGAGCTCTTTGTCACAGCATTACGAGAGCAGAGGCCGGGTGTATGGATCGTGCTCTTCGGTGACCACACGCCGTTCATCCTGGAAACGGGCTACTCGACAGCCGAGGTGGAGCTCGAGGGCTTCTCGGCAGAGCTGGTTCCGCTGATCATTAATGGACCGGACGGTACTACCTACTCAGAGACGAAGAGGGCGGCATCGCTCGTCGACATCGGACCGACCGTGATCGAGCTCAGCGGAGTCGGGTGTACGGTCCGGTCTTGGGGGGCAAACCTGCTGAGTGTGCCCTTCACAGCGGAGCTCGTACCCAAGGACGGATCGCTTCGCAACCGCCGTCAGCTCTTTGCCGCCGCAGCGGAGCGCATGCAGTGACCGCTCGTTCTCGTCGTCTCGTAATCGCTGGCATGGTCGTCCTTCTGTCGGTCGCGGCTCTTGAGCGTTTCACTGTCTGGAACCCTGCGTTCCACCCGCACCGGCGCGCGGTCGTCGAGCGCATGGAGCTGCTGCTCTCGCGAGCCTCTGCTCCAACTGGACTGGTGCCATCAGAGACCTGGCCCGAGCGACCGTTGGTGATCGCCCACGCCGGCGGAGTCGTTGACTCACGGGTGGGCACCAACACTCTCGAGGCGCTCACGGCTAGCTACGAACGGGGAGTCCGGTTTCTGGAGGTCGACCTGCACTGGACGCGAGATCGGGAGCTCGTTCTCGTCCACGACTGGGACCGTTCGATCGAGCGGCTATTCGGGTTCGAGCGGGGTCGGTTGTCGAAGCGCGAGTTTCTCGCGGCGGAAATGATTGGCGATCTGACGCAGCTGGACTTGGCGGGCCTGGCTGCCTGGGTGGCCGCGCACCCGGACGTGTGGATCGTGTCTGACGTGAAGTCTGACAATATCGACGCGCTCCGGATGATTGCGGACACGCATCCTGACCTCGCGGCGCAGCTCGTTCCCCAGGTGTACCGGTTCTCCGGTGTCACGAAGGCGCGCTCGCTGGGCTACGGGCCAGTGATCCTCACCATCTACCGCAAGAACTACACACGGCGTGCGCTGGTGGCGTTTGTTGAGAAACGCCGGATGTTCGCGCTGACAATCCCGAGGGCTCGAGCGCATGACCTCGCGACCCTGGTTGACCTGGGAACGTCTGTGTATCTGCATACCATCAACCAAGCGGAGACCGCACGGAAGCTGGTCGCAGCTGGAGCATCAGGCGTGTACAGCGACACCCTCGCACCTGTTGATCTCGTCGGAGGCCGGCCTGCGTTGGCGCTGCCTGAGAACCAGGGGCCGTAGCGTAGGACCCGCAGGAGCCGGTACGGACCGCCGGCAAGAACCGCTCAGCTTAGGTTGAAGGCTCGAAAACTCGGCCACAGAACAAAGGCCCCGCCAGATGGCGGGGCCTTGCGAGAAGACTTCCCGGCGGCGACCTACTCTCCCACGTCGTTCCCAACGAAGTACCATCGGCCCTGAGGAGCTTAGCTTCCGAGTTCGGAATGGGATCGGGCGTTTCCTCCCCGGAATAACCACCGGAAAAAACTTACAACCTGAACCAGAAGTACTGACACACTGCAGGAATTGAGAACCTTCGTCTCAGCTCCCTGGACTGCGATGCAGACCAGAGAAATAAGACGTATGGTCAAGCCTCACGACCAATTAGTACGGGTTAGCTCCGCGTGTTACCACGCTTCCACATCCCGCCTATCAACCAGGTGGTCTCCCTGGGGTCTTAAGGGGCTTTCGCCCGGGACACCTTATCTTGGAGTGGGCTTCCCGCTTAGATGCTTTCAGCGGTTATCCTTTCCGAACGTAGCTACCCAGCTGTGCCGCTGGCGCGACAACTGGTGCACCAGAGGTTCGTCCATCCCGGTCCTCTCG
>CAZEJK010000472.1:0-3029 GCA_964512045.1 uncultured Thermoanaerobaculia bacterium | reverse complement strand
CGTCCACTGGCAGACCGCAATGACAACCCTGAGCTCGATGCGCTCGAGCAGCGCGTGCTGCAGGAGGCCAACACACTGAGCATCGGCCCGATGGGCTTTGGCGGCGCCACGACGCTGCTCGGAGTCAAGATCGGCCATCTGGATCGGCTGCCTGCCTGTTACTTCGTGTCGATCAGCTACCTGTGCTGGGCGGCTCGCAAGGCCGGCGTGTCGATCAGCGAGGGAGGAGACGTGACATGGCTGAGCTGATGCTTCCAACGGACGAAAGTGCGATCCGCTCATTGAAGGTCGGAGACTACCTCGAGCTTTCCGGACGGATGATCACGGGGCGGGACGCCGCCCACAAGTGGCTGATGGAGGCCCACCGCGACGAGGTGGCACCGTACCTCGAGGGAAGCGTGATCTATCACTGCGGTCCGGTGGTGGCCACCAACGACGACGGTTCGTACCGATTCGTCGCGGCGGGTCCGACCACGTCGATCCGTGAGGAACCGTACCAGGCTGATGTCATCGCTCGTTATGGTCTGCGGGGAGTGATCGGCAAGGGCGGCATGGGCGCGAAGACACTGGGCGGTCTTGGCGCGAGCGGCGCCGTGTACCTGCATGCGGTTGGAGGCGCCGCTCAGGTGCTGGCAGGCTCGGTCCGCCGCGTCGAGACGGTGTTCCAGCTCGAAGAGTTTGGTGTGCCGGAAGCGATGTGGGTCATCGACGTCGAGAGGTTCCCGGTCATCGTGACGATGGATGCCCATGGCAGCTCCCTGCACGACGCGGTACAGCAGGTGTCCGAGGAGCGTTTCGCGCAGCTGATCGGCGCATGAGAATGGTCCACCGGACGTACCAGATTGACCGACACTGGCACACTGGATCCACCGCGATCCAGCAGGGCCCGTGGTCGGTATCTCAAGCAGCCGGTGGAAGCGTCCGGTTTGAATCTGACAACGACGAGGAAAGGAGTCGCGCATGTTGAATAAGATTGGTGTGATCGGCGGAGGCTACATCGGCGGAGTGCTCGTTCAGGAGATCGTGCAGCGCCGCCTGGCTCGCGTGGTGGGGCTGTCGGACCCGGCACCGATGGTCAATCCCGACGATCCGCCCGAGCGTCAGGAGGTCGTCAACAAGCAGTCCGTCGCCATCGGCAAGTGCCTCGACATCGCCGAGGGACGCCCGACGATCAACTCGGATGTCACCTGCATCGGGTCCAAGGACTACTCCGCACTTGAGGGCGCGGATCTGGTGATCAACACCGCCGGCGTGCCGCGGAAAGCCCGTCCAGACGGGACCTTCCCGACCCGCGAGGAGCTCCTCACGATCAATCTGAAGGTCACCAACGCAGTGGCCGATGGGATCAAGACACAGTGCCCGAACGCCACCGTGATCTCCGTTGCCAACCCGCTCGATGCGATCGTCTACACACTCAACAAGCGCCTTGACCCGCCGAAGAACAAGCTCGTCGGGATGGCCGGACAGCTCGACTCTGGACGCTACTGCTACTTCGTCGCCGAGGCTGCGAACCTCTCCGTCGAGAACGTCAACGCGATGGTCCTCGGTGGGCACGGCGACACCATGGTGCCGGTGCGGAGCTCGTGCCAGGTTGCCGGTATCCCGGTCACCAAGTTCCTCGACGATGAGACCTTGAAGGCGATCGAGGCCCGTACGCGCAAGGCTGGCGGCGAGGTTGTCGGTCTTCTTGGTTTCGGCTCCGCGTTCGTGTCGCCCGCATGGGCCGCTCTCGAGATGGCTGAGGCGATCATCTTCGACAAGCGCAAGATCATTCCGGTGTGTGCGAAGCTCGAGGGTGAGTACGGAGTCGATGGCCTGTTCGTCGGCGTGCCTGCAATCCTCGGCAAGAACGGCGTGGAGAAGGTGATCGAGCTCGACCTGACGGACGAGGAGAAGGACGCGTTCGCGCACTCGGTGAATGCAGTGCGCAAGACCTGCGACGAGGCTGACGAGCTCCTGAAGAAGATCTGACCTCGGCGTACTGCCCTGATACCTAGTCCGGCCCTCCCTCTGTGGGGGGCCGGTTGCATTCTCTGCTGAGGATTGCCACCGTGATCGACGGGCGGCTGGATCGAGTATCGGCTATCATGCGCCGGTGCAACGCAACGTCTTCCTCACCGCTCTCGTCTGGATCGCTGCTCTTGCCGTCACGGTCCTCCTGGCTTCCTTCCAACGGATGACCGGCCCCACCTATCCGATGGAGGGCGTCGTCAACGTGGAAGGAGCAACGGTCTCGTTCGAGCTCCTCCGTTCCCACGGCGGCGAGGGCGGACTGCCGGTGGTCATCGAGGACCCCGAAGGAACCCTCGCGGGCGAGATTATCTGGCGCCGGTTTCCGACGGACGAGCCGTGGCGTGAGGTTCCCTTGACTCGTTCCGGGGCTCGGCTCGAGGGCTCAGTGCCCCATCAACCACCGGCAGGAAAAGTGGAGTACCGGCTCGCTCTATGGGCCAGCGAAGGGGGCCCGCCCACTCTTGTTCCACCCCAGGAGGCCGCTGTCGCACGGTTCAAGGGCGCCGTTCCAGCCGGCCTCCTGATTCCCCACATCGTTGCGATGTTCGCCAGCATGCTGGTGTTCACCGCCGCTGTCGGCGAGGTCTGGCGATCGGGGGAAGGCCGAGCGCCGACCCTCGTCTGGATGGGTCTCGGACTCCTGGTTCTCGGAGGCCTGGTGCTTGGACCGGCGGTGCAGCAGTTCGCCTTCGGCAAGCTCTGGACTGGTTGGCCGTTCGGTGGCGACTGGACCGACAACAAGACGCTGCTCGCAGTGCTCGCGTGGTTGCCCGCAGCGGTTCTGTTGCGCATGGGCAAGGGCGTTCGCCTCGCAGTCAGTCTCGGTTGGATCGTCATGATGGGCGTCTTTTTGATCCCGCATAGCACCCATGGCTCACAGCTCGACTGGTCCGAGGTCGAGCTCGAGCAACCCGCCCGGCTCGAGCAGTAGAGACTCGTTGAGCGACTCACGGAGCAGTGTCTTCGAAAATTCGAAGCAAAGCGCCTGGGTTGAGTTCTAAGTTTTTAAATTTGAA
>CAZEJK010000471.1:0-3031 GCA_964512045.1 uncultured Thermoanaerobaculia bacterium | reverse complement strand
CCCATAGGTGCCAGGCTTGCAGTTTCAAAGTTTATGGTGCGAGGGCGTTCGCCAGAGGCTGGGTGATCCCGAGTTCGCCCGCCGACTGGATGACATCGACGAGGCCAGACCTCCTGACCGCCTTACCCCCCGGATGCAACATCGGCGTCCTCGTTCTGGCGGCAGGAGAGGACCAATCGGAGGCCCGTTCCCGGGACAAGAACGTGCTCGGTATTGAGACGAGCACAGAGCCGGTCAATGGCGAGGCTCCGGTGCGGCGAGGACTGAGGCGCGAGCTCAACGTGAAGCTGAGTGTCCGTGACGGTCAGGCTTGCAGAGGAGGCCAGGGCTGCTGCTATGAGCTTGCGACCTTCATCATTTGAGCGCGCGTACTCGCCGGACACCAGCTGTACGAGCTGAGTCTCGATCCTGTAGGCGGCCGTCTTGATGGCGTCGGTCAACAGCTTGCGGTCGGTCTTCAAACGCTCGAGGTCACCGGCACTGATGCGCTCCGGCTCCTGATCACGCTTGGCTTCGAGCTCTTGAAGCCGCCAGCTGAGCTCGCTGATCTCGGCGCGTAGCTTCTCCTCGCGGTGGTCCTTGGGCACAAACCGCTCCCACCCCTCAGGAGCTTCAGCCTTGGTCCTCGGGTCGGCGATGCGCTCACAGCGTTGGGCCTGAAGTCTTCGAATGCTCTCAGTGACCTCACGGATCTCGCGCTCGAGCGCACCTCGCTTCGGGTTCGGCCGCTCAAGGCTCGGATCGACACCGTCCGCGCCGTACTCCACAAGCCCGTCGATAGCAAACTCCTCGCGCATGTACTTGAAGAAGTTCTCCTGGCGCCAGCGGGCGAACATCCGCCACAGAACCTCCACCGGTCCAAGATCTCGCCGCGAGGTCACGACCTGGGTCTGGTGTCCAGTCGGGCACAGCTTTGTCACCTGCCGCAAGCGCAGGACCTGCTTGGTGCCGTCTGATCGCTCAACGGCGGTGGAGCCGACCGGAACCTTCGCCTGATCACACAGCGTGTAAGAGACCCGGTGCCCTTCCACAGTCTGCTCATGCTCAGCGAACCGCTCCTCCGGAAGGTCCTTCCGCTGTCCCTTCCGATACGTAATCAGATGATGGCCGCTATCGATGATTCGTGCGAACAGCTGAGGGCTCCAACCACCACGGTCAAAGACCACGGTTATCGGTCGTCCCTCGCCGGCGAGGGACTCAGCCTCCTTGAGGACGTCCTCCAAGACCTGGGTGAGATGCTCGTTGATTTGGGTAGTGATGACGAACAGCGGGTCTCCGTTGCGATCGTTTGCCCACACGTCCGTCGTCGCCTTCATCGAGGCATGTCGCTGCGTCACGAAGCCCTTTGCCAAGTCATACATGCCGCTATACACACGGACGTGCCCGTCAACGTACAGAAAGCCAAGCAGATCCTCTCGCTGCTCCAGCTGTTGCTGGGCCATCTGCATCATCAGCTCACCCGACAGACCTCGGGATGCCAGCAGATCCAGCTTGCGACGAATCGTCTTGACCTCCGGGACTCTCGGAAGACCGAGAACCGCACCGAGCTGCGAAGGGGAGTACCCCTTGATGTGCTCAGGCCTCTTGATCCGCCACAGCGCCATGAACACAAGGACCAAGAACATCGTCTCCAGCCCGTACACCGGCGCCTTGCTGACCTTTTGGTAGACCGATCGGGCGGTCTCGATAACCTGATGCCGCACGAGGATGGGAAGCGCCAGAAGAGCACCCGCTCTTGGCACATCACTGCAGCTGGAGTACTCCGGGCGAAGCTCCCCGTCCCAGGGCTCAGGCGAAGAAGCCCCGGTGCTCGGGTCGCCATCCTCTGCAGCCTGATTTGTCGGCTCGTCGTCGACGCCGTCCGCGCCCTCGCCATCGGCGCTATCCTTCTCTGTAGCAGAATCTCGATCCTCGTCGTCCGCGAACAGATCCCCGGTCGCTCCGAAGCTGTGTGCCTCCAGACCTCGCCGCTCGTACACGCCACGAACCACACCTAGCGACAGGCCCAGCTGCGAAGCGATTCTCCGCATCCCCAGGCCCACCTCATGCAGCCGCACAATCGTGCTCTCTACAGACTTGGTGATCGACGCCGGCCGGCCAGCAGGACGATACGGCGCCAAGCCATCAAGACCTTCTGCAATGAAGCGCCGCTCCCACCGGTGTTGCGTCACCCGATCGTGACCGAAGAGCGCGCAGATCTCCTTCTGCTCTGCATGGCCCGCCAGACGAAGCTGTACGCACGCATGCCGAGAAAGCAGGGTGTCAGCGGGTTCAAACATGCTGAAAGGGATGCCAGAGACCGAGATCATCGTCATGCCGGTGCTCTGGTCATGAGCGACCAAGACCCGCTCGTTGAGCCAGACCTTCTTGAGACCGTCGGACTCTGCTTCAGCGTGCGCCAGCTGCCCAGAATCGAGGGGTTTTTGCTTCGCCATGTTGCAAATATACCTGCAACACACTCAGAAGTCAAGCACCTTTCTCTCAAAGACTTCCAAATTCGCTGTCAGGAGGTCTGGACTCGCGACGTCTGACGTGCACCGTGATGCGCTATCGCCGAATCCTCTCGAAGTAGAATGCGAACCCTCGGTAGCGGAACTCGAGGACCTCGGCAATGGAGCCGTCAGGTGCGCGGTAGCCGTAGGCAATGCAGAGCTTCCCAAGGACTCGCTCGGTTTGGTGCGGAAGGTGCGCCAGAGGGTTGTTGGGGAGCATGTCCTGGACCTCCAGCTCGTGGCGCGCCATGAACACCTCGAGCTCCTCGAAGAGATCCATGGCCCGCTGCTCGGCGAGGCATGCGACGATCTGGCAGGCCGCTGTCTCGATGGCCGCCCTCAGCGTGCCGGGTTGGGCTAAGGGGATGGTGACGTCGAGGCGGCGAGCGTGCTGCTCGATGAGGCGCAGCTGGTCGTCGATGTTGAGGTCCAGGATGTCCTCACCGTCGAGCTGAGGGCGATCGTAGGCCCGGCGACACTCGTCATGGCCGCCGTGGCCGAGGACCGCCGCCGGCGCGGCGACAAGAGCGCCCTGCTGA
>CAZEJK010000470.1:0-3040 GCA_964512045.1 uncultured Thermoanaerobaculia bacterium | reverse complement strand
CCAAGCCACGCAACGAAGCCGCCCCGGTACCGGTACTGGTCCCGGTCCCGGCAGCCGGCCCCGGAGCTCTGGAGCCCTGACCGTCGCGTTGACCGGGAACCACACTGGTTGCTTCCGTCTCGGTCTCCACCCTCGGACGGAGAAAGAGGAATCACGCACGACCAGGTCAACCCCAACGCACCATAGTCGCCGTACGGCCATCGTCCGGGTCCGGCTGCCGGCTGCCGGGGCCAGGGCCGATGACCGGAGCCATTGACCGAGGCCGGGACGCCATCGTTCTCCCACGGGATCTCTCCACTCGCCAGGTGCTCCTGTGAGACCGATAATGCAGTCCGCACCGGGGCCATCCGCGACGTCACGAAAGCTCGGTCGAGATGACGGGGTGGGCGGTGCAGGAGGTTCTCTCGAGAGCTGCTCTCGACCCACCCTCCCGTCTCGGGAGGCGCGTCTTCGCTACCCCCAACCGCCCATCGCCGATGCGCCGGGGCACGCGCGACACCTCAGACAGCCACCGACTCCGGCATCGGCGCGGCGAGGGCCTTCGCGTCCTCGAACGCCGAGATCACGGACTCCACGCTCCAGTCGGCGGTCACGGTCACGGTCGTCAGCCCGCGATCTGCACCTCGCTGTGGCGCCCCGGCGGCGCGCTCGACGTCAGCGTGGACGAGAACTGCCGCGTCACAACCGGCGTACTTGGCGGCGGCCAGGGCATCCTCGGTCTTCGGGTAGCGCCCGGTCACGGTTGCGCTCGTGATGTACACGCCCTCGAGACGACGCTCGAGCGCACTCTCCATCGCCAGCACCTCCGGGTGCCAGGCGCCGCTGGAGTACTCATGACACACCACCAGGGCGGTGGGATTCTGCTGCACTCTGCTGCTCTGTGTCGCAAACATCGCTCGTCCTTTCGAAGCGCTCAAACCGTTGTGAGCAACCTGTGTACCGCAGCGCTTGATTCCGACCTCAGCTCATCGGTTCGTGAGCTCAGCATCATGCCCAACGACATCGCCGGGGGCCACGGGCCGGGCTGAAGCGTCGTCGCTCCTGCGACCACACAGACATGTCCACAGACCGAGCTTCCCCAGCGGCGGATGGTGGGGAAGCAAAGCCGGGTGGTCTCTGTCCCGGGAACGTACATCCGTGGTAGAACGTTGCACTGCCGGATCTGGAGATGACGCTCGACGGCTGGATCACGCTTGCCATCCTCGCGGCCGCGGTGGTGCTGTTCGTGCTCGACAGGGTACGGGCGGACGCCGTGGCTCTTGGCGTGCTCGCCCTGCTGCTCCTCACCGGGATCGTGTCGCCGGAGGCCGGCCTGTCCGGCTTCTCGCACCCAGCCACGGTGACCGTGGCGGCGATGTTCGTGCTGTCGGCGGGTCTCGAGCGCACCGGCGCCGTCGACCGTGTCGGCGCGCTCCTCGGGCGAGTCGGGCAGCGGAGCCAAACCCTCGGCATGCTGGTGATGATGACCGCTGTCGCTACGGTCTCGGCGTTCATCAACAACACCGCGGCGGTGGCCATCCTCCTGCCCACGGTCGTGGCGATGGCTCGGGACACCCGGACCAGCCCCTCGAAGCTCCTGATCCCGCTGTCGTTCGCCTCGCTGTTCGGCGGCATGTGCACCCTCATCGGCACCTCCACCAACATCCTGGTGAGCTCGCTGGCGGAGCGCGCCGGGCACGCCCCGCTGGGGATGTTCGAGCTCAGCGGGATGGGCCTCATCCTGGCCGCCGCCGGCACGGTCTACATGCTCACCGCCGGCCGCCGGTTGCTGCCGGACCGCGGCCGAGCGTCCGCAGAGCTCACCGAGGAGTTCGAGATGGGCGACTACCTGGCCGAGCTGGAGGTGGCGCCGCGCTCGGCCCTCGTCGGGCAGTCGCTGGGCTCCAGCGACGTGGGCCGCCTACCGGATCTCGACGTCCTCGCGCTGGTGCGCGCCGGGTCGACCATGTCGCTGCCGAGACCCGACACGCTGGTGGAGGCCGGCGACGTCCTGCGCGTGCACTGTGATTTGCAGACGCTGCATGCGCTGCGCCGGCGTACCGGCCTGCGCCCCCGCATCCACCGCCAGTGGCACGACGACGAGCTCGAGGCTGGGGGCGCCGTCCTGATCGAGGCGGTGGTCGCGCCCGGCTCGACGCTGGTGGGTGAGACCGTCGCCTCCAGCGGCCTGCGCGACCGGTACTCCGCAGCAGTGCTGGCGCTCCGCCACCACGACCAGCTCCGGCGCACGAACCTGGACGCCACCGAGCTGGCAGCCGGCGATGCCCTGCTCCTGGAGATGCCGAAGCATCGCACGGAGCGTCTCCGCCGTTCGCGCGACTTCGTGGTGGTCTCCGTGCGAACGCCGGTCGACCGGCGCTCCAGCCGGCTGCTGTGCGCCCTCGCCATCGTGGCCGGCGTGGTGGCACTCGCCGCCCTGGGCGTCCTGCCGATCGTCGTGGCCGCGGTGGCCGGCAGCCTTGCCATGGTGGTCGGCGGCTGTCTGCGGCTCGACGAGGCGTACTCCGCGATCGACTGGCAGGTGGTGTTTCTTCTCGGCGGGCTGCTCTCCCTCGGCACAGCATTGGAAAGCACGGGCACGGCTGCGGTCCTGGCCCATCAGATGGTGGGCCTTGTCGGCGACCTCGGGCCGCGGGCTGTTGTGGCCGCGCTGTACCTGCTGACGTCAGTGCTGACCGCGGTCATGTCCAACAACGCCACGGCTCTGCTGCTGACGCCGATCGCGTTCGGGATCGCCGAGACCCTCGGAGTCGACCCCCGGCCGCTGCTCGTCACCGTCGCCTACGCCGCCTCGGCCAGCTTCATGACGCCGGTGGGGTACCAGACGAACCTGCTGGTGTATGGGCCAGGGAGCTACCGGTTCGCCGACTACCTCAAGGTCGGCACCCCACTGAACCTGCTGTTCTGGCTGCTCGCCACGGTGTTCATCCCGGTCTTCTGGCCGTTCGGCTGAGTGCCACCTGAGCGACGTTTTAGCGGCTCAAAACCCGACATCTTCGAAAATTCGAAGCAAAGCTCCTGATTCGAGTTCTAAGTTCTG
>CAZEJK010000469.1:0-3045 GCA_964512045.1 uncultured Thermoanaerobaculia bacterium | reverse complement strand
GGCCGTCCCGATCGAGGTCCGTGGAACGCTCCAGCCGGCACGGTCTGCCGATGTCTCGAGCCGCGTGAGCGGACCGGTCCTCGAGGTGGAGGTGGAGGCCGGAGATCTGGTGGATACCGGTGACCCACTCGTTCGCATTCAGCCGGACACCAGCGAAGGCCAGCTGTCGCAGGCCCAGGGTGCGTTGGCCCAGGCATCCGCTGCGCTGGCGTTGGCAGAGAAGAACTTCCATCGTTTCGAGCGGCTGCACGCTGAAGGCGCCGCCTCCGAGGTCGAGCTGGACGGCGCGCGCATGGAGTACGAGCGCGCCACGGGCGCGGTCGAGCAGGCCAAGGGTGCGGTCCGTGCAGCATCGTCGATCGCTGCCGAAACAGTCGCCAAGGCGCCGTTCGCCGGGCGCGTCGTCCGTCGGCTGGTGGACGTGGGCGACATGGTGGCGCCGGGGCGGCCGCTGGTCCGCGTCGAAGCCTTGGTCGGGCAACAGATCTGGCTCATCGTGCGCGAGGCCGACATCGGGCGCGTCGAGGAAGGCCAGGAGATTGCGGTCCGTCTCGATGCTCGACCAGAGCTCGGCACCCTCCCGGCAACCGTGGACGAGATCGTGCCGTCGGCAGATCCCGCGACGCACACGTTCGTCGTCAAGGCCACCCTGGATGCCGACCCGCTTCCGTCCGGGCTCGCGGGCCGCGGAACGCTCCCGGGTGACCTGACGGAGCGCCTGATTGTCCCCTCGAGCGCGGTGCATCAGCGCGGCGGGCTGGAGCTGGTGATCGTCCGCTCCGACGACGACACGGCTCAGACTCGCGCGGTGTCCACGGGATCCCGCATCGATGACGACCGGATCGAGATCCTCGCCGGTCTGGACGCCGGCGACGAGATCGTCGTCGACGCCCCCGGTCCGGTACCGAACGGAACCCCACTGGAGGTGGCGCGATGACCGATCCGACCCTCGACCCGGAGGTCGGGGCCGGCGGCGGCCACCCGACCCGGGAGGAGATCGCCCAGGCCCGCCGCGAGGCGTTGCGCCTGAAAATGACGCGCCGGCCGCTTGGCCCATCCGGGAAGATCGGCCAGGCATTCCTCAAGTCGAAGCTGACCCCGCTGATTGTCGTCGCCGCGCTCCTGCTCGGCGCGTTTGCCATCATGGTCACACCGAGCGAGGAGGAGCCGCAGATCAAGGTGCCGATGATCGACGTGCTCGTCGGCTACCCCGGCGCCACTGCCGAGGAGGTCGAGTACCGCGCGATCACGCCCCTGGAGAAGCTGCTGTATGAGATCGAGAACGTGCGCTACATCTACTCGACCTCCCAGCCCTCCGGAGGCCTGATCATCGTCCGCTTCGAGGTGGGCTCCGATCCGGACATCGCCGCGTCGAGGGTGCACACCAAGATCGCCTCGGCGATGGACGAGATGCCCGACGGCCTGATGCCGCCGGTGGTCAAGCCGCGCTCGATCGATGATGTCCCGGTGGTGGCCTACACACTCTGGTCCGAGGAGGAGGGCGCTACGGGAGCTGACGTGCGACAGGTCGCCGAGGAGCTGAAGGTGGAGCTCACGCGCCACCCGAGGGTCGCACAGGTGTACGTGATCGGCGGGCAGCAGCGCGTGGTTCGCGTGGACTTCGACCCGGAGCGGATGGCCGGGTTCCACGTCTCACCGATGCAGGCGTACCAGTCGATCCGCCAGTTCAACGCCAGTCTTCCGGCCGGCTCGACCGCCGTTGCCAACACGGAGTACCGGGTCGACGTCGGCCAGTTCCTGCGCACGCCGGAGGAGGTCGCCGACGTCGTCGTGGCGGTGTACGAGGGACGCCCCGTCTACCTCAAGGATGTGGCATCGGTTCGGCTAGCACCGGAGGAGCCGAGGAGCTACGTCTGGCTCGGCACCGGTCCGGCAGCGCCTGAGAAGGGTCTTCCAGGCGCCGGGCTGGATCGGCCGGCGGTGACCGTCGCCGTGGCCAAGAAGCCCGGAACCAACGCCGTCGACATGGTCGATGAG
Organism: uncultured Thermoanaerobaculia bacterium; assembly: GCA_964512045.1. Classification (GTDB taxonomy): domain Bacteria; phylum Acidobacteriota; class Thermoanaerobaculia; order Thermoanaerobaculales; family Sulfomarinibacteraceae; genus CAZEJK01. The sequence continues at coordinate 1,047 of CAZEJK010000469.1, read as the reverse complement.
CTGGACGAGCGAATCTCCGGCCTGCGCGGAGAGGTGATCCCTGGGAACGTCGAGGTCCTGAAGACTCGCGACTACGGCGAGACTGCCAATGAAAAATCGAACGAGCTGCTCACGCACCTGTACTCTGCAACCATCGCGGTGATTCTGCTGATGTGGATCATCCTCTCGCGGCGGGAGGCGGCAGTGGTCGCCGTGGTGATCCCGGTGACCCTGGCGCTGACGCTGGCGGCCTCGTACTTCTTCGGCTACACGCTCAACCGGGTGAGCCTCTTCGCCCTGGTGTTCTCCATCGGCATCCTGGTGGACGACGCCATCGTCGTGGTGGAGAACATCCACCGACACTTCAAGATGAAGTGGGGAGACACCCGCCTGATGACCGTGTACGCGGTTGACGAGGTGGGCAACCCGACGATCCTCGCCACCTTCGCCATCATCTCTGCATTGCTCCCGCTAGCGTTCGTCAGCGGCCTGATGGGGCCGTACATGCGGCCGATTCCGATCAACGCGTCCGCCGCGATGCTGTTCTCCCTCGGCGTCGCGTTCTCCATCTCACCGTGGCTCGCGTACCGGCTGTTCCAGCGCGAGGCCAAAGGCGCCCCGCCGAAGCCCGGCCGCGGTCCAGACGATGAGGGGCCTGACGAGGACAGCTTCACCGCCCGGCTGTACGCGAAGTTCATGCGTCCGATGATCCGCTCACGGCCGCTCCGCTACCTGTTTCTCGCCGGGGTGTTCGGTCTGCTGCTGCTGTCGTTCGCCACGCTGCTGGTGGAGTTCACGACCGTCAAGATGCTCCCGCACGACAACAAGTCAGAGCTGCAAGTGGTGATCAACGCTCCGGAAGGGTTCACGCTCGAGGAGACCAATGCGGCCGCGCGTGAGATTGCGAGCGTGTTCAGCGACCTGGATGAGGTCACCGACTACCAGGTCTACTCCGGCACGTCCGCGCCGTTCAACTTCAACGGGTTGGTGCGGCACTACTTCTTGCGTTCGGGCCCGAACGTGGCGGACATCCAGATCAACTTCGTGCACAAGTCGATGCGCTCCGAG
>CAZEJK010000468.1:0-3058 GCA_964512045.1 uncultured Thermoanaerobaculia bacterium | reverse complement strand
CGAGGGCGTCGTGCCGCTCTGCAACGGCCGGATCCTCGGCGCGACGTTGGCCCGCCTTGCGAGCCCAGCGGCGAAGATCTCCTCACCTGACGAGAACCGGTTGTAGGCATGGCAAAGGCCACCCTCCGCGAGGATCCGGTGCGGTCTCCTCATCATTCAGGCTCGGACTGCAGCCTATCAGAAAGTGTCGAGAGTGTCTGACCTGGCACGGATGTTGGATGTGCACACGCACATCTACTGGCGCGACGAGCTGACGGTGACGTCGCCGCTCATCGACCGGTCGAGCGACGGTGACTGGGCCGCAAACGGTGCCAGGCCCGCCGACGCCCGGGCCCTCTGGTGGGTCGAGCGCAGGCTCGCGGAGCAGCCGTTCTGACCGCCCTCCGACGCCAAACCTGCGGCCCTGCACGAGATGATGCGGGCCGAGGTACGGGCGGTCGGACTGGACGGGCTCAGGGCCTGATCATGGCTTGCGGGTCAGCGCGACGTACACCGGTACGCTGAGGCTGACCAGCATGGCGCTCCACGCCAGCGCGAGCACCACGAGGTTGGCGTTCCTGGCCCCGACCCTCTTCCGGGTGGTGCCCAGCAATCAAAAAAGGCCGCCCAAGCGGGCGGCCTCATGGACTCGCGGTCGACGTCGAGTGCTAGTCTACCTCGAAGGTCATCAGCTCGACTGGAACCGCGCCGTTGCCCTCGAAGGTCAGCTGCAAGTCTCCGCCAGCGCGGGTCGATCCTGCTTTCGGGTCACTCTTGCTGGTGACTGACTTGGCATAGTACGCCGCCACCTCGATCCAGTACTGGGTGCCGTTCGTGACTACTACACCAGTTCCTTCGGCTGCGAGCAGCTCAGAAGCTGGCGAGCAGTTGGGGCCGTCGTCGTTGCATGCCACCTCGGTGAAGGAGCCGCAACCGCCCGTGTAGACCCTCAGAATGGTGTCGTAGTTGGAGCCGCACGTGTCGATGTCCACCGTGCCGTCGGCTACCGCGGTAAACGTGTACCAGACGTTGTGGTAGTGGTTGTCGGAACCACAGGAGCCGGTCGGCTCGCTTGCCTCTTCCGTTGCCGAAACCGTGTTGATCGCGTCGGAGAAACTGTCGACGGCGATTAGTGTGGCCGACGCGCAGTCGTCGTTGGCTGGCGGCGGTGGTGGCGCGCTGATCGCAAGATCGAAAGCGGTGCAGTCCGGGGAGGGCCAGGTGTCAATTTGCAGGTAGTAGGTGCCGGTGGAAGGGAAGCTAATTGACGCTGCTGGATCGCCACCCGAGTTCGTGGCAGAGTCCACGCAGGTACCAACGTCCGGACAGCCACTGGTAACGAAGAAGCCCGTATAGGTAGCGGTATTCGTCAGTTGGATCAGGTAGTCGCCTGCGACGGTCACATTCAGTTCGTAGATAGCATCTTCACCCCCACTGTAACTGGAGCTACAAGTGGAGTCGTAGGTGTCTGTGCGGCCGCACGTGGTGTCACTATCGGTGTAGGGCAGGTCCCCCGGAATGTTGATGGTATTGGCCGAGGCACAGTCGTCGGCCGCGTCAGTCGCCCAAGCCGCTCCAGCGAAGCTTCCCATGATGAGTACGCACAAGATTACAGTCGTTCTTCTCATTCTTCCTCCTCCGTCACAAGCGCATCATGGGCCACTGGCCCATTGAGTTGTTGGTTGGGTCGTCCGTCCGTCAGGCAGTCAGTGCACGTGGTGGGGGAGCCGGCGGGCAGTGCGCCCCGCACGGTACAGCACTCTTGCCCTCCGCCTGAACTGGCTCGATGACGCGTGGCGCCGCCACCGTCGGCTGCTGCGGGCACACGATCGGGGGTGCCGGCGCGGAGCCGGCACCCTGGTCGCTTGGGGCGACGTGGGTGGCGATGCACACCGCGGTGGCGAGGACCACCTCGCTTCCGTCCCGATCGACGTACCGCAGCTGGTAGACCTCACCGCTTGAGCCGAGCGGCGGTTGCGCGCGGTACGCGCGATCACCGCGGCTGGCCAGTTGCTCGTCGAGCAGCAGGTCACGGTGCCCGTCGAGGCGGTACAGCCGCAGCTGCACCTCGGCGTCATACACCCGGACCTGATACGCGAGCGCCACCTCGTGCTGGGGCGGCAGCTGCTCGACGATGAACTTGGCCGGAGCGAGTGCTGGGAGCGTCAGCACGATGAGGAGTGCGCCAGCGTGAAGCAGCAGCGACCCCGACCCCAGCTTTGAGCTCCTCCTCCTTCGGCCTGTTAAGGGCATCCTAGCTACCCTACTTTTTCGCCCGTGTGAGTGTCAACACCACTGATCGGGTCGGGCGCCAGACCACTTGAACCAGCTACGCGCCCGCGTAGCGAGACGACCTGAGAAACCACTACCTCAACCGCGACCGTTGACTCGCAGAACGATGACGCTTTGGATCGGTGTGGGAACCGGAACAGAGTCTGGACCAGTCCTCTACCGACCGCCGGACTGTCCGGCTGTAACCGGTGCCTGCTGACCAGCTCCCGATACCGCCGCGGCGGCCCGTCAGGCTGTCTTTTTGGCTGCAGCGGGCTTGAAGCCGGCCATGTGAGCGCTCTCGTCGACCTCGGAAAACTTCTCGAGGATGCGGTTGAGGAGCCGCTCCTTGTGGCGCAGGTAGTCACGAGCCTCGGAGTTTCGGTTGTGGCGGACCTCCACACGAAGCTCGCGCAGACGGTTGCGGGCAATCCGGTACAGCAGCGAAGCTTCTTGCTCTTCCAGATCCAGTTGCATGGCGACCTCCCGGCTGCGGACTCCTGTTCATGGCGGCACCCGCAGTACCTGATACGAATATGGGCTGCAAGAAAACTCGGCGCCACGTTTCCTGCGGGAGTAGCGCACAGCTCGAAGATCTCGACACCACGATCTCTCGACTTTGACGCGACTGCTGCGCCGGTGCGCGCATGAACCCTGCATTCGCATCGTCGACGTCGATCACTGCCGTGTCGCCGACCTCGGGTCGCACTCCGCCGCTCCACGTGCTGCCATCGTCCCAGCTGCCGGCGGCTGGCGATGGGCTACCATCAATCTTCGGAAGGGAGGCGACGATGCTGCTTGATGGAAA
>CAZEJK010000467.1:0-3058 GCA_964512045.1 uncultured Thermoanaerobaculia bacterium | reverse complement strand
GGACGAAATCGGTTCGTTTGTCCAGCGTCAGTAGAGGTCGTAACGTGGGAGACATCCAATGTCTACTTCAGGAACAGCTCGATCACCGGCATGCCCACGTTCGGCTTGATCACCACCGTGTGACCGGCGCCCACGAAGGTCGAGATGCCGCCGAATGCGGCCAGCGCCTGTCGCACTCTCTGCCGCGGCCCTGCGCCACCACGAGTCGCCACCGCGGCTGGTGCTCCATCCGGCACTGCCACCCGCCAGTCCGGAACTGTCCGAGCTTCGTCCGAGAAGCTCCGACGCTCGAGGAAGAAACCTGCGCCGCCAACCACGGCTCCGGCGGCAATCGCCGCCGCACTGAGCCGCGTGATCGCCTCGCGACGATCGATCTTCGGGTCGTACGGATCACTCACCGGAACCTCCATCTCGTTCAGACGGCTGCGTCGCCGCGGCCCTGGCCCGCAACGCGTCGAGCACGTCTGCCGGATCCTCCCGCGTCTCGCCGGCGCGTATCCAGAGCCATGCTGCCAACCCCACCAACGGAAGGAGGAGCACTGGGTGCCACCATCGGAGCCGCTGCAAGGTGCTGCGCCGCTCGGCCCGCGCCACCTTGCGCTCCCGCCTGCGTGCAGCCGCATCAGCGACCGGCAGCTCGGTCACCACGGCAGAACCTCTCCGTTGGCGTGCCAGAACGTGCCACTGCTCTCCAGCGACAGCTCGTCGATCCGCCGGATCAGGTTGGCGGCGGACTCGGGTGGATCCACCATCCCCTGGTGTCCGGTCATGTCGGTGCGAACGAAGCCGGGGTGGAGGATCCCCACCGCGATCCCGCGCTCGGCGAGATCGCGAGCGAGCGACATCCCTGCCATGTTCAGCGCTGCCTTGGACATCCGGTACCCGTACCGTCCACCAGAGGTGTTGTCGTCGATCGATCCCATCCGACTGGTGATCAGCACGACCTTCGAACCGGCGTGCAGTCTTCCGAGGAGCGCCGCAGTCACCCGCAGCGGCCCGAGAGCGTTGACCTCCATCTGACGCCGGATCCGGTCGAAATCGAGATCGTCAAGGCTCTCCCGCGTCAGCAGCCCGGCGTTGTTCACCAGCACGTCGATATCGGTGCCCTCCAGCGCCTGCCGAGCGGCCACTACGGCGTCGTCAGAGGTCACATCGACCCCATCTACGACCCGTGCTCCGAGGGCCTCCAGCTCAGGGGACGGTTGGCGGCACAGCGCGACGACCGTATCGCCACGCTCGATCAGCTGTCGTGTCATCTCCAGCCCGATACCTCGGTTGGCACCGGTGATTGCGTACGTTGCCATGATCACACTCCCTCGGACCGGCTCCGCGCCGGTCGGTTTGCCACGCGCCAGGCGCGACGTGATGCTCGTTACTCGGGTTCTCCTGCCAGAAGCTCCTGCTCGAGTGCTGCCTGCCGCTCGGGATCCAGACCGAACGCCCGTCCCAGTCGGTCGAGCCACGACCGCTCGAGCTCGCTGACCTGGCGGTCCACGCCGATCACCAGCAGCGCGAACCGGTACAGCAGCTCGCGGCCCTCGGTCGACTCTGCCATCTGCGCCAGCTCGTCGGGCGGAGGCGGAATCACCAGATCCTGATGCACCTGCTCGACCTGTGCTTGCGCCAGGTTCGACTCTCCGAGACGTCCCTGGATCGCCTGCTTCTCGGCCGGTGCCATGTGCCCGTCGGCCAACGCCGCCGCCACCATCGTGCGAACAACCGCGAACACCAGCTCCGGGGAGGGGTCCTCACCGCTCTCCATCTCTGGCTCGGCCGCACCGGGAACCGGCGGCGGGGGCACCGCCTGGGCCGGCTTGGCCTGCCCCGGAACCGGCGGCGGAGGCGGCGCTGCGTCTGCCGGAGGTGGCGGCGGCGGAGGCGGCGCTGCAGACTGTCCAGGCGGTGGCGGAGGCGGTGCCGCCGATCCCTGAGCGCCCTGCTGCGATCGCTCGCTCAGCTTGTGTGCAGCAAAGCCGCCTGCGACAGCTGCGCCACCCAGCAGGAGCAGGTTCTTGGTTCCCACCATGCGCATCACCCGCCGGGCCGGGAGCCCGGTCGCGTCTGAAACCATGTCGCCTACGAGACGATCGAGAAAGCCCATCGGTCCATCCTTTCGACTCGCCATGCCAGAGCCGCTGTGCCGCCACGAGCCGGCGAGTATCGTCAACAATGGTACCTGATCGCGAAACCATGGGAGCACGCGCCACGACGCTTGTCGCACCCGGCTCGTTCCGGTATGGTCGGAATCGAGCTAAAGACAACCACCCAACGTGGAGGACACCATGAGCGAGAAGATCTGGTTCGTAACAGTGAACCGTCAGCAGCTAGAAGGCCAGCACACCGCCGAGGAGGTCCGCACGCTGCGCAGCGAGCAGCCCGACAGCAAGTTCCTGGTCTGGAAGCCCGGCATGGCCCAGTGGGCTGATGCGGACACCATCGAGGAGCTCAAGCCTCCGACACCTGCGCCGAAGCCGGCCGAGCCAGCACCGCCACCGTCCACTCCAGCACCGCCACCCTCGTCACCGGCACCACCGTCGTCGGCGGCCCCTCCGCCGGAGCGCCCTGCACCCAGTCCCCCACCCTCGTCCCGCCCCGAGCCGGAGCCGGCCCGGAGCGAGCCGCCGGCTGCACGACCCCGACCATCGGCGCCACCAGCGTCGAGCTCGCCTCGTCGGAGCATGCCGTCGTCATCCGGAGGCCGCGAGGCCGTCTTAGAGCAAGCGGGGTTCTTCAAGGGTCTGCTCGACTTCTCGTTCACGCACTTCATCACGCCGCAGCTGATGAAGGTTCTGTACGTGATCGTGATGGCGCTCATTGCACTCGGTGTCCTCTTCATGATCGGCGCCGGCCTGCTCTCGATCGTCTCGGCGTTCCGGTTCCAGAGCTTCATGCCGGCGTTGATGGGGATCGTACAGATCGTGCTGGCACCGGTCTTCGGCCTGCTCTACCTCGCGTTCGTGCGGGTGCTGTTCGAGGTCGCCATGGTGCTGTTCTCGATCAAGGACTCCACCAAGGAGATGGTGCGCGCCCTCGACCAGAACGAGCGGTAAGACGACCA
>CAZEJK010000466.1:0-3062 GCA_964512045.1 uncultured Thermoanaerobaculia bacterium | reverse complement strand
ACGTCGCTGTGCTTCCTCACCCCACAGGCGTTGGATCTCCTCGCTCGGCAGCTCGTCCAGGCTTTCGAGGAGCTTCTCAGCCAGCCGTGCTCGTTGCGACGTCTCGAGTGCAAGGGCGTCTGTCAGCAGCTCAGGAAACGGACGTGGCATGGCTGCCTCCTTCACCCTCAGCATACTATGCGTTTTCAAGCTCTCGCCAGACGTCGCGCCAGAGACCGCTCTTGTGTCATCAGGCGTTTTGAATCTCACTCACCCAGATGTGGTGTCGTCAGCTGCATGTGGATTGGCAAGCCCCTCCGTTGTTGAAAGAGCTGGTGATCGGTGGTGCGTCGTGTCGGGGCTGGAAGCCCCGACCACCGTGGCGGGAGGTTGAGGCAAGTTTTGAGTTTTCAATTCTTAGTTTTGAGTGCCGGCCGCCCTCCCGCCCGGTGGGAGGTTGGAGGGGTTGGTGGCTGTTGTTGGGCTCGGGTGCATGGAGCCGTTCTGCAAGCTCCGGCACTCCTTCAACGCCTGTCAACCCAGTAGGTTGGCTCCCTCTTCAGGTGCATCACGGCAAGGACTCGAATGGAGCCCTCTCTGAGGGGTAGAGGACTCCGTACGGGAACCTGCGAAGAAGTCGGCGTCGAACGCCGGATGTGATCTCTGGGCCACCCATCGGATAGTTGCAAATCGATGCCAGGCAGGCTTCAACCTCATCCAAGAAGTCAACGCCGAGCCCTACCGCTTGTTCGTCGTAGTACGACGTTGCTTCGTTGATCTCTCGATCGGCGAGTCGGTGAATCTCAAGGCGGCGCATCTAGCGCAGCTTTGATCGGGCTTCTCGGAGAGCGTCTGCAGCCGGGCGGCCCACGTTTGGATCCGCATCCCACTCAGCGTCCCGTCGTCTCGCCTCCTCCGCCCATGCCTTCTCGAGCCGCCTGTCAGCGTCACTGTAGAGGCTCTCGAGGAGCTTCTCCGCAAGACGCGCTCGCGACTCTGGATCGAGGTTTAGGGCCGCAGCAGCCAGCTGTTCTTCGCTCATGCGTACATTGCACTTTGTCGAGAGTGCAGCGCCTCACGATGATGGTCAATTGAACGGGAGAAACACAATGACGTTGTGCACTCTTCAGTTAGAGCTCAGAGTTCAGAATGCCGCCCTCCCGCCCGGGGGACGTTGTGGGATGGTTGTCGGTCGCCCGGGCTGGTTGCGCTTGTGGATCGCTGTCCGGGTCTCTTTTCGACGGAACGGGCTTGTCGGCGTGTCATCTCGGTCGCGGCTGCCGGCGCGGGAAGCTCGGCCATGCCCCACCGATTGTGCCACGGTGGAAGAGAAGCGTCCCCGCTGCCAGCGCCTCCTCGAGCTGCTCTTGGGCGAGCCGGCACAGCTCACCATCACGCCCGACCACACACGTGCCGATCTCGTCGATGGGCAGTAGATCGCAGATGTAGTGTGCCGTCCGCAGCATCTCGTGCCAGCTCTTGGCGAGCGATGCGGCATTGGGGGTGGGACCCTCGAACTCGAGAAGGTCGAGCTCGGCCTGGGTGTAGCTTCCCGCTCGCTGGATGTCCTGTAGGAGCGCGCCCGGGCCGTACCCCGGGTCCTTGCCGCATGCCGCCCACACCAGGTAGCCGAGGGGCTGAAGGCGGTCGTTGCAGGCGACGAGGTCGACGAAGTCGCGCGCCTCGAGACGCCCCGCCATGGCCAGCACCTTGTTGGTGGCGAGGTCGAGGGGATGCAGGGTCAGCCCAAGCGCGGCGTCGATCTGCAGCGGGAAGAAACGGTACGCGCTGTCGTGGACCCACTGGATGAGCGTCGACTCACGATCGCGGTGCACCATCGCCTCGGCGAAGGTAGGCGCCTCCCGCGTGAACTGGATCTCAAAACCGGCTGCTGACAGCAGATCCCGGTCCGCCACGACGGTCGCCGCCAAGGCCTCGATGGTGTCGTGGAAGAGGTCGACATCACGGGAACGGCGTGCCGTCTCGAGCTGGGTGCTCAGGGCCACGCCGCCGGCGACGAAGCTCTCCCGCGCGAGGCGCGAGGGCGCTAGGAGACGGAGAATGTCGCGCTGGAGCTCTGTGAGAGCCACTGCCGCAACCTCCTCGCCCGGGCGTACTGCTCGCGGGTCCCGTAGCGCTCGACGAGACGCAGCAGCTCGAGCTGCGCCTCGCGTTCCGAGGGCAGGTGATCGGGGTCGGTGAACCACAGGCACCGGGCCCGGCTCGACCTGACGAGATCCACGAAGTCCTTCGACATCGACGTCATGGTGCGGTGCACTGTTGGGAAGCGGTCGGGGCTGAGGGTTGAGTTCAGCGTCGGGAGCTCAGAGTGGAGAATGGCGTGCGGCCGGGGGAGGTGGGGAAGTTCTTAGTTCTTAGTTCTTAGTTCTTAGTTCTCAGTTCTCAGTTCTTAGTTCTTAGTTTTGAATGCCGCCCTCCCGCCCGGGGGACGTTGGAGGGGTTGGGGTTCTTCTACGGGATCTCTCCGCTCGCCTCGTTGTGCTCATGGTTTCGGTCGCTGGGTGGCTGCAGGGAAATGAGTCGCCATGGGAGCTCGGTCGAGATGACGGGGCTTCTGGATGAGTGGTGTGCTCTGGTGCAGAGCATCGGTTGTCTGTGGCTCGGTAGGGATGACGGGCGCTGGGAAGCTTTGAACTCTCAGCTCTTCGTTCCGGCTCATCTCGCGAATAACCTGGTCTGGTGGAAGAGCACGCTCTGCATGGCGAGCCGCGGTTGAGCCCCAATCCTGACGGTGGTCCTTCGGGTCATGAGCCCGTGGCTTGATAGATCAGGGGTCGATAGCGTGGTTCGGGAACTGGCTTGCCGTGTGCTCGGGCCGCCTCGATCCAGGCGGTCTTGGCGATGAGAACCTGTTCGAGCGCTTCTGAGGGGGACTCTCCGAACGCCGAGCACGAGACGAGGTCGGGAACGTCGGCGATGTACCCCGCATCGTCCTCGGAGTAGAAGATGTTGATGTGGTAGTCGGTCATTCGCCTTCTCCCATCCGGGGGAGGGGGGGAAGTTCTGAGTTCTCAATTCTTAGTTTTGAATGCCGGCCGCCCGCCCCGGGGATGTTGGAGGGG
>CAZEJK010000465.1:0-3075 GCA_964512045.1 uncultured Thermoanaerobaculia bacterium | reverse complement strand
GCGGCTGTGCGAGGTGTCGTTCCCCGGCATCCGTGAGATCGGCTGGCACCACGCCACCTTGACCGCGGCCGCCGCGCCGATCGCCGCAGGCCGGATGATGGGGCTCACCGCCGAGCAGATCCAGCACGCGATCGGAATCTCGGCATCGCGCCACTGCACCACCGGCTCGGTGACGGCGGGCAAGCTCACCATGATGAAGAACACGGTCGACCCACTCGCCACCCAGTCCGGCGTCCTCGCCGCGCTCCTCGCCGAGCAGGGGTACACCGGTCCCGAGCACGTCCTGGACGGCAAGGAAGGGTTCTCGCACGTGTTCGACACCGAGTGGAAGTGGAACGTCCTCACCGACGGGCTCGGCAGCGACTGGCGGATCCTGCAGTGCGGCATGAAGTTCTTCCCCACCGAGGCGCTCACCCACACGCCGATCTCGGCGGTCCTCGACCTCGTCACCCGCCACGACCTCGCACCGGACGACATCACGAAGATCAGAATCTACTCGCTCGCACGCGCTGCGGACATCCTCGCCGATCCGTCCAAGTACGACCCGCGCAGCAAGGAAACCGCGGACCACTCGCTGCCGTACGTGATCGCCGCGGCAGTGGCGGACCGCCAGGTGACGCCCGTCCAGTTCACGGACGAGAAGATCAACGACCCGCGGATCCGGGCGCAGCTCAACAAGGTGGAGGTCGTCGCCGACCCGGAGATCGAGGCGGTGTTCCCGGGTCTTCAGCGGTGCCGGTGCGTCATCGAGACGAAGACCAAGGGCGCTGTCGAGACCCAGCTCGACTACCCGAAGGGTGACCCGCGCAACCCTCTGACCGACGAGGAGATCGCCGGCAAGCTCGGCGCTCTGGCCGACGGCATCGCCGACGAGGCGGCCATCCAGCGGATCCTCAACACCGTTCGCACCGCGGAGACCTACGACGACGTCCGCGCGCTGGCTGCCGACCTGGTTGTGTGAGGCTGCGATGGCTCCCTCACCCCAGACCATCACCGAGAAGGTCGTCCAGGCCCACGCCGTCGGCCTCGCGCCCGATGAGACCGTCCACGCCGGCGACATGGTGACGGTTCGTCCGTTCCATGTCATGACCCATGACAACACCGGCGCCGTCATCCCGAAGTTTGCCGCCATCGGCGCAGAGCGGGTGGCGGAGCCGTTCCAGCCGGTGTTCACCCTCGACCACGACATCCAGAACACCAGCGAGGCGAACCTCGCCAAGTACGAGAGGATCGAGGCGTTCGCGCGCACCCACGGGATCGTCTTCCATCCGGCCGGCAGCGGCATCGGCCACCAGCTGATGGTGGAGCGTGGGTTCGTGCACCCTGGCACGCTGGTGGTCGCCTCCGACTCGCACTCGAACATGTACGGCGCGCTCGCGGCGGTCGGCACGCCGGTGGTGCGCACCGATGCCGCGGCGATCTGGGCCACCGGCTCCACCTGGTGGCAGGTGCCGCGCACCGTACGGGTGGTGCTCGAGGGCCAGCTACGCCCCGGAGTGACCGGCAAGGACGTCATCATCACCCTGTGCGGCCTGTACGGCGGCGGCGAGGTGCTCAACGCCGCGGTGGAGCTTCACGGGCCCGGAGTGGCGACCCTGTCCATGTCGGAGCGGATGACCATCGCCAACATGAGCACCGAGTGGGGCGCGCTGGTGGCGTGGTTCCCGTTCGATGCGGTGACGGCGGACTACCTCCGCCAGCGGATCGCACGGCTCGCGGAGGAAGGAATCGAAGGCCGGCTGACCGAGGACATGGTCCAGGGCTGGGAGGCGAACCCTCCGGCGCCCGATCCGGATGCCGCCTACGCGGGCACGATCCACCTCGACCTCAGCACCGTGTCGCCGGCGGTGGCCGGACCGGACACGGTGGTCGACACCGAGCCGGTGGCGATGATCGCCGAGCGGCAGATCGCGATCGACAAGGCCTACCTCCTGTCGTGCGTCAACGCGCGCCTCGACGACCTACGGGCGGCTGCACGAGTACTGGAGGGCGGCAGCGTGGCCGAGTCTGTCGACCTGTATGTCGCGGCCGCCTCGGCCGAGGTCCAGGCCGCCGCCGAGGCCGACGGGACGTGGCAGACCCTGGTCGATGCTGGAGCACACATCCTGCCGCCCGGCTGCGGGGCGTGCATCGGGCTCGGCGCGGGGTTGCTGGAGCCTGGCGAGGTGGGCATCTCGGCGACGAACCGCAACTTCAAGGGGCGGATGGGCTCGCGCGACGCCCAGGTGTACCTGGCAAGCCCGGCAGTGGTCGCGGCGTCGGCCATGGCCGGCACGATCACAGGACCGGACCTTTCCGACCGGACCCTGCCGGAGCGGCGGTTCGAGGCGCACGCCGGAGCGCAGGTCCAACGGCAGATCCGCCTGCTCGAGGGCTTTCCGGAGACGATCACCGGCCGCGCGCTGCTGCTGCCGGTCGACAACCTGAACACCGATGGGATCTACGGCAAGGACGTCACCTACCGCGACGACCTGACGCCGGAGCAGATGGCCACCTACGCCATGGCCAACTATGCACCGGAGTTTCAGGAGATCGCGGCGACCGGCGACATCCTGATCGCGGGACGCAACTTCGGCACCGGCTCGTCGCGCGAGCAGGCCGCCACCGCTCTCAAGTACCGCGGAATCCAGATGGTGGTTGCCGCCAGCTTCTCCCAGACGTACCTGAAGAACGCGTTCAACAACGCGTTCATCTGTCTCGAAAGCCCGGAGCTGTCCGAGGCCGTGCGCGCCGCCTACGCAGACCGCGATGAGGCGGTGGTGCCGGTGGGCGCGATCGAGGTGGACATCCGGCGCGCAGAGGCCCGCTGGAACGGCCAGACGTTCGCCGTCTCACCGCTCGGGCCCACGGCCCAGGAGCTCGTCCTGGCCGGCGGTCTCGAGGCCCTGGTCCGACAGCGGCTGGAGCGCGGCGGGGGGAGCTGAGGCAGCTCGCGCCTGGGCGGAGGGGCTCTTCAGCTCTGCACCGCGGACGTCCGTGTGAGGCTCTCAACATGCGACAGGACCACGGACGCCACGTCCGCATCGTCGGCCTCGCTGCATGGCCCGATGCGGACCAGAGGTCCGCGGTCCGTGT
>CAZEJK010000464.1:0-3093 GCA_964512045.1 uncultured Thermoanaerobaculia bacterium | reverse complement strand
GAATACCACAAACTATCTTTTTCGCAACAATTTAAGTGTGACAAAGTAGAATTAAGAACTTAGAACTCAACCAAGGCGCTTTGCTTCGAGTTTTCGAAGATCCGGAGTTTTGAGTCGCTAAAGCTGCAGGAGGTCCCAGCCGACCGCGAAGACGGCGACGTCGGCCAGCATGTGGCTGATCCAACACGGCCAGACGGAGCGGTACCGCTGGTAGAGGACGGCCCACACGACGCCGCCGATGAACACCCCGACCGACGCCAGCGCCGTGAACCCAGCCGGTAGATACACCTGCAGCGCCACCGTGTGGTGCACGGTGAAGATGGCGGCCGACGCCAGGGCGGCGACCCATGCCGGCAGGAGCCGTTCGCACTGGCGGAGCATGAACCACCGGTACACGTACTCCTCCACCAGCGAGTTGACAACGGTCCAGTACGCTGCGCCGGCGAGGTAGGTCCGTGGGCTGTCGAGCCCGAGCGTTCCGGCGACCTCGGTGAGCGCTGCGCCGTCGATCTGGGAGGACAGTGCGGCGTACACCGCTCCGATCCCGAGCGCGATGACCAGGCCGCTCGCGAGCCCGACGAGCATCGCGTGGAGCGATGGACGGTGTACGGCCCACCGTCCGCGCTCGACCTGAATCCACCACAGGACCGGCACGAGCAGTAGCCACAGCTTGGCGATGGTGAACAGGGTCTGGCCGAGCGGTCCTGGAAACAGAATGAGGCCGAACACGACGCCGAGGGTCGGCACCGGTGCGGTCAACGCGAGCGCCGCCAATGCCGAGAGCCGCGGGTCCGGCCCGGTGGCGTCGGAGACAGGCGAGCGGGGGGGAGAGGAGCGTGTCATATCTCCTGATACGAGAGGCAGCCGGTCCGGGATCTCGTGGTGATCAGTTGGGAGCCCCCGCAGCGCGGGCGGAGGCGGCCAGGCCGAGCTCCTCGAGCAGCTCGGTGGCGCCGGCGACATGCTCCAGGATCCAACCGACGTAGCGAAGGTCCACGCTGACGTTGCGGGCGATCGACGGCGTGTAGCCGTGGTCGTTGGCCACGTTCTCCCACACTCGGTCGAAGTTGAGCCCGATCAGGCGGCCGCGAGCGTCGAGCACCGGGCTGCCGGAGTTGCCGCCGGTGGTGTCGGCGTCTGCGAGGAAGCAGACCGGCACATCGCCGAGGCTCGGGGCGACCCAACGTGTGTTGTCAGCGCTCGCGGCGGCCTCGAGCAGCGGCCCTGGGGCGTCGAACGGCGCCTCACCCGTGTGCTTGGCGACGACGCCGGAGAGGGTCGTCTGCGGACGCATCCATACCGCGTCGCGGGGGCTGTAGCCGCGGATCATGCCGAAGGAGACCCGCAACGTGCCGTTGGCGTCTGGTGCCACCGGCTCGCCCGACCACGCCTCCTCCGCCCGGCGCCAGACCGGCCGCAGGCGGGAGATGGCGCCCTCCTGGCGGTGCGCCCCGGTCTCCAGCGTCCGGCGCAGATCGTCGAGCGCGAACGCCAGCTCGAGGAGGGGATCCCCGAGCCCATGGAGCTCCTCGGGCGTGTGCTCGAGCAGGGTGAGGCGTGCGTCCGGGTCGATGACCGGGCCCGACAGCAGCTCGGTACAGGTGTCGTGCAGATCGGCACTGTCAGCGAAGCGAGCGAACGGCTCGATGCGAAGCTCTTCGCGAAGCTCATCAGCACGTTGCACGAGATCGGCCAGGAGCCGGGCCTCGGTGGGCAGGTGGAGCTGACGATCGATGCCGCTGAGCTCGTCCACCAGCTGCGCGCGATCTCGCTGCTGGAAACCGTCGAGCCGCTCATCGTCTGGGCGCTGCTGCTCGCGCGACCAGCGGACGATCTTCCAGGCGGCGTCCACCAGGATCGGTCCGCGGCGGATCGAGCGGAGCAGCATGTCCCGGTCGAACGTCCGGCGCTCCTGCTCGGCGAGGCGGGTCAGCTCGCGGTATGCCGAAAGGGCGGGATGGTGCTCGGGCGTGACGCCGGCGTACGCAAGCACCGCAGCATCCCGATCCAGCCGGCGTTCGAGCAGACTCAGGCGCTCGATGGCAGCGAGCTGCCCGCGAGCGTTCTTCGTCCGGTTGGCGAGGCCCTTGATCCGGCTGGCCAGCGCGACTGCCGCATCCTCATTGTCGGCGGCCGCCTCCTCCATGATCGCCATCCATCCGCCGAGGAGATCGATGCGTGCGGTGTAGGTGAGCTCGGCGGCGTTGAGCATCTCGGCGTAGGTGTGGCGACGTGCGGTGCTCCACGGGTAGCCGGCCACGATGACCGGATCGCCCGCGCTCGCCGGTGTCGTCGCCGGCTGGAGGAACACGTCCGGCCGGTACGGACGGTTCTCGTCGGCGTACGGCGCCGGCTCGTTGTCCGAGTCGGCCCAGACGCGGAGCACCGTCACATCTGCCGAGTGCCGCGGCCACATCCAGTTGTCCACCTCGCCGCCGTACGAGCCCACCGAGCGCGGCGGCGCCCACACCAGGCGAACGTCGGCGAACTCCAGGGTCTCGACCATGCTGTAGCGCACGCCATCGTCGTAGATGGCGACCTCGCAGTGACGGCCCGCCTGCTCCTCGCACGCTGCCACCAGCTCCTTGGAGCGGCGATCGATCGCCTGCCACCGCTCGAGGTCCTCCGCATCGGTCGGCACGGCCTCCTCGATCGCGGCGGTGATCTCCGTGAACCGAACGGGAACGCGAATCCGGAAGCCCTCGCCGGGGAGCTCGTCCGCCGTGGTCTCCGCAAGGAAGCCGGTGTCGATCAGGTTGGACTCCGGCGTGCTGTGCCGCTGGAGGAGCCCGAAGGCGCAGTGGTGGTTTGTGACCACCAGTCCGTTCTCAGACACGAGAGCTCCCGAGCAGCCCCGGCCGACCCGGACCACCGCGCGCAGCAGGCCGTCGTCCGTGACGGCAAACGCCTCGGGAGAGAGCTCGATGCCGAGCGACTCGAGCCACTGCGCCGGTTGCGCGGCCACCTGCTCCGGGGTCCACTTGCCTTCGACGCCGAACGCCGGCTGAGCGCTCCAGGCTGCGCCGATCACGGTTCCAAACACCACGGAGATGAGCACCAGACGTCGCATCTGTGCAGTGTACACCGGCTCGC
>CAZEJK010000463.1:0-3105 GCA_964512045.1 uncultured Thermoanaerobaculia bacterium | reverse complement strand
CCTTCGACACCCGTACGACAAACCGAGGAGGTCTGATTGGCAACGAAGACTGATGATCTGACCGTGTTCGTAACTGTCAGCTCGCCCACCTGCTCCGACTGCGGCGAGGAGCTCGGTCGCAGGGCATGGATCACGCTGACAGAGGAAAAAGGAGGCCCTCTGCCTCAGCTGCGCCGACCTCGACCACCTGGTGTTCCTCCCTTCGGGGGATGCCGCGTTGACCCGAAGAGCCCGCAAGCACTCCGGGCTGTGCGCGGTGGTTGTCAGATGGAGTCGTGCGCGCAAGCGGTACGAGCGCCAGGGCCTCCTGGTCGAAGAGACCGCCATCGAGAAGGCGGAGGCGGAGTGTGTCGCCGACGCCGAGGTCCGTGAGAGGAGACGGGCAGCTGCGCGGGAACGACAGGAGCAGTTCGAGGACGAGTACCTCAAGCAGTTTGCGGCAGCGGTGCGTGCCGAGTTCCCAGGGTGTCCCGAGGCGACAGCAGATGAGATCGCCCACCATGCGTGTCTCAAGCATAGTGGTCGGATCGGACGCTCTGCAGACGCCAAGGCACTGTACGAGTGGGCGGTACGCCTCGCAGTCGTGGCCCACGTCCGTCATCGCACGACCCGTTACGATGAGCTGCTCATGACTGGCACCCCGCGCGACGTCGCCCGAGGTATCGTCGCGGATGAGGTGGATGCAGTCCTGATGGCGTGGCGTAGGGGATCTGCGGACTGATGGGGTCCTGATGAGCCCGCGACGGTCCCGGCCCCGCCAGCCGGAACCGGCGATGTCCATGCTCGTCTGGGGCTTGCTGCTGCGCACGGCGTGCGTTCTCCTGGTGTTCCTCGCGGGAGCTGTCTGGACGGCATGGCGGATCGCGACGACCGACAACATGCCGACCGATGACGGCGGAGGCGGTTGGGCGGGAGCGCTCCGTGCAGCACAGCTCGGGCAGGGAGCCGAGTGTGATGTCCATGCGTTGCACTCGGTTTCGAACGGAGCGAGCTGCCAAGCGCACCCGCGGAACCCCACGACGCCGTTCTTCTGAACGGCTCGTTCGTCCGACCTCTGGCCTGGGATATGATCGTGGGCAACCTGAGATTACGTTCGACCGCATGAGGTGAAGATGCCCGAGGAGATCTCCAACATCGTCGGTCCCATGTCGCTCGTTGCGCTCGCGATGTTCGTGGCGGCGTTCCAGATCTTCCGCTGGTACCTGAGACGCACCGCTGGTGCGAGAAGAAACCATCGGATGACCCTCGGTCTCGTCGCGGCTGTCGCTCTGACCGGTGCACTGCTCGCTTATCAGGTGGTCTCCGACTCCAGGATCGTCGTCGGGGCCGACGAGCACGTCATTATCACCAGGTTCGGCAAGCCGAGCCGCCACCCTGTCCAGGGCCAGGCGCAGGTCTGGATCGCTCCGTTCGGGATCGATCAGGCGCATCGCTTTCCGAAGGAGGTCCGTCAGGCGCGGATCGCGTGTGTCGCCCCTGCCATCGAGATGACGGCGGACATCGTCATCGACGACCCCACGGTGCTGTTCCGGACCGTCAGAACCGTCGACCATCTCCCCGAGCTCATCTGCCGAGAGGCGGCTGGAGCGTACGGCGCGGAGAGCGATCCACCGGTCCAGGTCGATGTCGACCACCTGAACGGCCTGATCAGCGACCTCGGAGTGCGCGTGATGATCCCCGAGTGAATGGAGGACGGCCATGACCCTGAAGCACGCACTCATACTGGGCACGATGGCCTGCTGGATCGTGTCTCTGGTCTATTTCGTTGTTCTGAGCGTCGTGGCAGACCGTCCTCCGATGGGCTTCGGAGCACTTCTCGGGCTTTGGCTGTGGTCCTTGATCTTCGCCGGGTTCTTCTTCGTCTGTGCCGCGCTGGTGACGCTGCCATCGCTCTCCGTTCTGCAACGGAGCGTAGCGGGCCGCTCGCGGGTGCTCCTTGCGCTGACCGGAGGGATGCTGACGTGTCTGACCGCTGGCGCCGCCATGATTCTGATCTTTCATGGGCCTGACGACCCACAGACCCTTGCAGAGCTCGTGACCTACTGGAGACGGGTTCCAGGCGAGCTGATCGGGCTCCTCCCGTTCCTCTTCGGAGGCGCCGTTCTCGGAGCGTTCTCTCGTCCTTGGGACGAGCAGCGAAGCGCCGGGGCCGGATAGCCGGGATCCGGCTGGCGGGACCGGGCCCGGGTCCTCTACCCGCCGGACCGGGCTGAAGCGTCGTCACCCCTGCGAACGGACGGTCGTGCTTGGGAAGAGTGCTGCGTGCGCGGCAGATCGGGTGGATGGGAGAGCGCACCGCAAGCGTCCAACGCGGCCGCGAGCGCGTTGGGCTTGACGTGAGTGATCCCCGGGAAGCAGGAGCCGACGGGTATACTGCGCAACATGGAAACGCCACAGACCGTTCTCGAGTACTGGTTCGGTTCCGAGCGCGACGACGCCGTCGTCGCCCGTGAGCAGGCGTCGCTCTGGTGGTCGCACGATCCGGAGGTGGACGCGGAGATCCGCACGCGGTTCCAGCCGCTGGTGGAGCAGGCCGCTGCAGGCGCCCTCGATGGATGGGCCGGATCTCCGGACGGGCGCCTGGCGCTGATCCTCGTCACCGACCAGCTCCCGCGCAACATCTTTCGCGGCACACCGCAGGCGTTTGCGTACGACGAGATCGCATTGGGGCTATGCCTGGACGGGCTGGCAGGTGGAGAGGACCGCCGGCTCCGCCCGATCCGTCGGGTGTTCCTCTACCTGCCGCTGGAGCACTCGGAGGACCTGGAGCACCAGGCTCGCTGTGTGGCCCTGTTTCGCCAGCTCGCCGCGGAGGTCCCGGAGACGCACACACAGGTCTTTGCGGGCTTTCTCGACTACGCGGAGCAACACCACGCGATCATCGAGCGGTTCGGCCGGTTTCCGCACCGCAACGCGATCCTCGGGCGGGAGTCCACACCCGAGGAGATCGAGTTTCTCCAGCAACCTGGATCGTCGTTCTGACGGCGACCTGGCTCGAGATCGGCGGCACCGGACCGGGACGCCGAGCGTAAGGGCCCGCGCAAGCATAACTTCGGCATATTCGCGCTCAACTGTGCCACAGATTTGGTTCGCCCGATCGAACGA
>CAZEJK010000462.1:0-3108 GCA_964512045.1 uncultured Thermoanaerobaculia bacterium | reverse complement strand
CATTATGACACTGGGACACGAGAAGCTGGACGTTTACCGACTCTCGATCGGCTACGTTGCATGGGTGTACGAGAAGGCCGAGGCTCTTGCCGGGGTGCATCGTCCCGCGAGGGACCAATGGCTTCGAGCTAGCCAATCGATTCCATTGAACATCGCCGAGGGCAATGGCAAGACCGCCGAGGCAGATCGGCGCCGGTACTTCGAGATTGCCCGGGGCTCTGCACTGGAGTGCGCCGCCATTCAGGACGTGCTGGTTGTCGGCAAGGCCCTCGACACGACCGAAAGCCGGAGCCGCAAGAACGAGCTCGATCGCATGGCGGCGATGCTCAGCCGACTGGGCGGGAGAGGATACCAGGTTCAGGAGGATCACGCGGCCTACGGCGAGACAGACGCATCCGATCCCGATCCCGATAGCGATTTCGATTTGGAGGAGCACGACAACGAGCCCCAACCATGCGTTCCAGACGACGCTCGACAGCGCGGCTGAACGCGACGTCAGGTTGCCAACTCCTGAATAGTGTCATATATTGACACCATGGCTCCAAGCAGGAAGCACCGCACGACGCATTCCAGGATTTTCGAGGAGCCAACTCGTAGCGATGTGCGCTGGATAGACATCGAATCGCTCTTGAAGGCACTTGGCGCTGAGTTGAGCGAGGGACGCGGATCCCGGGTTCGGGTAGCGCTTGGTGGCGTGAAGGCCGTTTTCCATCGCCCCCACCCCCGACCTGATACGGATCGGGGGGCATTGAAATCGGTTCGGAGATTCCTGATCTCAGCAGGCTTCGAGCCGAAGGAGTAACAAGATGTTGGAGTACAAGGGATACACCGGAAACGTCGAGTTCGACCCAGAGGCGGGGCTCTTTCATGGGGAGGTGCTCGACACACGCGACGTCATCACGTTTCAGGGCACGTCGGTTGAGGGTCTTCAGCAGGCATTCCGTGACTCGGTAGACGACTACCTCGACTTCTGCAAGGAGCGGAACGAGGAGCCCGAAAAACCGTTCTCTGGCAGGCTGATGGTTCGGCTGTCTTCTGACCTACACCGTAAGCTGTATGTCGAGGCAAAGCGCGGCGGAAAGTCACTGAATCAACTCATCTCGGAACGCCTCTCACAATGAACCCAACAAGGTCGTTTCAGGCGGACCGCAACCCGCGCGAGCGCGGCTCGCATCCGCTGAACACCGACCGTTGCGGTCATCGAAATCGAAATCGGGATCGCTATCGGAATCGATGCATTATGACACTGGGACACGAGAAGCTGGACGTTTACCGACTATCGATCGGCTACGTTGCATGGGTGTACGAAAAGGCCGAGGCTCTTGCCGATCGCATGGCGGCGATGCTCAGCCGACTGGGCGGGAGAGGATACCAGGTTCAGGAGGATCACGCGGCCTACGGCGAGACAGACGCATCCGATCCCGATCCCGATAGCGATTTCGATTTGGAGGAGCACGACAACGAGCCCCAACCATCCGTTCCCGACGACGCTCGACAGCGCGGCTGAACGCGACGTCAGGCGCTTCAAGCCGAGACGACATGGTCGAGAGACACTGCTGTGTCAGGGAAGGACCCGAGAACCTGCGTGTCCAATGTAATCAGCTG
This sequence comes from uncultured Thermoanaerobaculia bacterium, assembly GCA_964512045.1. Classification (GTDB taxonomy): domain Bacteria; phylum Acidobacteriota; class Thermoanaerobaculia; order Thermoanaerobaculales; family Sulfomarinibacteraceae; genus CAZEJK01. The sequence continues at coordinate 1,503 of CAZEJK010000462.1, read as the reverse complement.
GACGGAAAGGTCCTGCGCCAGGACCACGAACTCCGAGTCATACCCTGTGCAACCGCTCGAGGTGGTAACCTCCAACACCTTCTCGGCTGGCACCTCGAACTCTGCGTCCCCGATGACGTCCTGCGCGGCCGCCAGAGCACCCAGGGCTCGAGGAAGATCGAACCAGCCCTGCCGCACCGCGGTTGCCAGTATGTTCGTGAACTCACTTCGCCACAGCACGGGCGCAGCCCACTCACGATCGACTTCGAGAAGCCGCATAGCGAGCTTCGTCTTCTGGCTCGTCGGCAACACTAGGGAGGCGATCACGTTCGTGTCGACAACGATCACGGCCGACCCTCGCGCTTGGCGTCGTCGATCTGTTCGACTGAAAGCTCGGGACCGGTGAAGCCCTCGTGCAGTCTCCGGATTCGAGCGAGAAGCTGGTCAGCTGGTACGCGCCGAGAGGCCAGGCTCCTCTCGATCCTGTTGATGATCTCCCCGTTGATGCTGCGCCGGTTCCTGCGGGCGACCTCCCTCAGCTGTTCATAGAGCTCCTCTGGAATGTTCTTCACTGTGATCGTAGGCATCGGAATCCTCCGATACCATTATGGTTTCACATTGGTTTCATGTCAACGCAAAGCCGAGCACGTCGTTCCAGCGGACCCCAACCGCTTCGCGGTCGGGTCCGCTGAACTCCAACTGCTAGCGACTCAAACCTCAGTATCTTCGAAACTTCGAAGCATGATCGCCGGGGGCCGGATGGCCGGGATCCGGCTGCCGGGGCCAGGACCGAGACCGGAGCCGGGCTGTGGCGTCGTGGCTTCTGCGAGTGAGACTGGGTCGGAGGGGAAGCTCATACCCAATACCTAACACCTAACCGCTACGCGGGCGCGAGACCGGCACCTTCAGAGCATCACCTTGGTTGCGGCCCGCGGCCGCGTTGGTCGTTAGTCGCGGGACAACCCTCTTCCCTGTCTTCCGCAGTATGATCGTTCCATGCTAGACGAAGACATTCCTCCGGAGTACTACGGTTGGTGGCGGATTGTCGAGACCTCCCAGTGGGTAGATGACCTTCTGGATACGTTGGGAACGGCGATGATCTCGTTCACGGGGTATGCCGACCGGCTGAGGATGCTGGCTCTTCTTGCGCACGTGAACTCCAGACCTACCAAGACCGGTGTGTCGTTCACATGGGAGGGAGCCTGGGAGTACGACCCCGTGTCTGGCACCGGGAGTGTGAAGCTCCGCACCGATGGTCGCCTTGTCGGCAGGATCAGGATCAAGGGCGGGGATGAGAGCACGTTCATCGCAGAGAGAGCTGAGGGACCCGACGAGCCAATCCCAGATCCACCGAGCTATCGCGACAAGTGGCGCCGCAGGTGGTAGCGGAAATTGCGCCTGCGCTCTCAGGAATCCGAGCGGGCGGTCGGACTCGTGGTTGTTAACCTGTTGCTTCCAAGAAACCTATCGTCTGACAGAGTCACAGCAGCGGACTCGGCCGAGATCGATTACACGCCCACCCAC
>CAZEJK010000461.1:0-3115 GCA_964512045.1 uncultured Thermoanaerobaculia bacterium | reverse complement strand
TCAGTGACACCACCTACCCCGACCAACATCCTCAGAAGCCACAGCAACCGCGACCTGGACTGCGTCGCGCTCGCATCTCTCAACCCACAACTCCCATTGGGGCAGTACACGCTGCTGAAGTCCGGCACCATAGGCAAGCTACATCACATGTATATCCTTGAGCACAAGGGCGAAACCGCCTTTCACCTCAAAGAGAAGAAACGATACTGTGAGATCACTCCACTCATTAGCAATCGGCAGGTCGTACTCTAGATAAGCAACTCCAACATCGGTTTGACTGTAGATCACAAGGCATTCACCCTCCAGACCTACCTCACTTGGATCGGAGACAACTGGCACAAAGCGAGACTTGTCTTGGTCTGCAGCGGCCCTATACTCCGGACTATAGAGACCTATCGCCTCTTCTAGCTGTGCAGTATCTGCGACAGTAGATTCGCCCGGAAGGAAGTAGAGCATGTCCAAGGCTGATGCGTAGTCACCTTTGGACAACGACACTACCCAGCGTCGAATCAGTCTTAAGATACGGTCGATTTCAGTTGTCGAGATCGTCTGGAAACCCATCTAGCGCCTTCCTCCGCCAATTACTCGGCGATTTCTTGGAATGGGCAAAACGGTGTCGAATGACCAACCCAGCTCATCGATGAAGTATCTGTCCGCACGCTCTATCTCGGCACGAGCTTCTGCAGGCGCCTTACCACCCCTTCGAAGTGCTCGGTAACCGATCCTACGTTCTGCACCATAGGTGCCCCCACCCGGCTGATCTTGAACCCTTGTCGCACGGTAATGCTCGCTGCCGACGTCCCCCGGAATACTCGGATCTGGCCTCTTAGTGGACGGGCCAGGGAGGTTCGTGGCCGGGGCGCGGGAACGGCTGTATCTCGGCTTACCAGGAATCTGAGGACCCCCCTTAGCAGCAGCGTGTTGAATGATGTGGTGGGAGTCCTTCGGAGCCTCTCGGTACGATGGACTCCAGGGATGTCGCCCGCCCGCTGAACCAACCAACTCCCCGCAGTCGCTGCCGAGGGTGGTGTTGTGGCTGAGGAGGCCGGTGGGGGTGACGAGGTAGAGGTGGTCGTGCTCGACCTCGATGTTGTGGACGGTGTGGAGGCCGGGGAGGTGGTGGGAGCTGTGGACCGTGACCGGGCCTTTGAGGGTCCAGAGGCGCTCGCCGGGCAGCAGGTTGGCGGCGCGGATCCAGGTGCTGCGGGACAGGGAGTAGAACGGGTGGTCGGAGGTGGTGTGGACCGGCTCGTCGACTCCGTTGAGGGTGAGCTCGACGAGGCGGTCGGACTGGGTGGCGATGGTGGCGGTGATGACCCGACCCGGAGCCGAGGCGATCGGCGGCGCCGGCTCGATGGCAATCACATGGGCGGCGCCGGCCAGGCGCGACTCGGGCAGCTCCAGCCACAGCGTCTCGCCTTCGATCACGCCATGCAGGTCCAGCCAGTCCGGAGGCCGCAGCAGGTGGACCAGCACCGGCTGCATGTGCTCGCGGATGTCCAGAAGAACCGTCACCACCCGCCAGCTGGCATCCACCGCTGTCGCTCCGGCATGGCTCTGCAGGCCGGTCAGCACCCGATCCCCCACTGACAGATCCCGGATCTCCCGCTCCCCCTCCGCGGTGAGCACCGTCGTGTCGCCCGTGAAGCACCGCCGTACGATCGGCGGAAACGCGCATACCGGCCCGACCTCGGACAGGTTGTCCGCGTGCGTCGGTCGCTGCGGCGGTCCCGCCTCCGCCTGCTGAGCCCGACGGGTGCTCCGGCTGGCGCCCGCGCCATGACGGACACGTCGAGCATCCGCGACGTCATCGGCCGTGTCGGCCACCCTTCGACTGGCGCCGTTGGCAAACCGGCTGGCGTCCGAGAGCCCCTCCACACCGTCGGTCACCCTGTCCACGCCTCGCGCCATGTCGCCGGCACGGTCGACCGCATTGGCGGCACTCCTCGCAGCCTTGAAGCCCGCAATCGCACATCGACCGACCGACTTGGCCGTCAGGGCCGTCACTCCCGGCAGCACCACCCCGACCACATCGAGAACGAGCGCCTCCTTGGTCTCGTCACTCACCTCGCCGTCCGTGATGTACTCGCGGACGGCCTTGCCGACGTCCCAGGCGGTCACGGCAAGGTCGAGCGCGGTCTCTGCCCACTCCCCGCGCGGATCCGTCGCCATGTGCGGTCTCCACGCGACGAACGCGTAGAGGTTCGGGGAGTCGATGTCCAGCGCCGGGTCCTCCGACAGCCACGCTGCGTTGCGGGCGTCGTACCAGCGCGCCCGGGCGTGGGCGATACCGGTCACCGGGTCGGTCCACAGACCTTGGAAGAGCAGGCTCTGGCCACCCGGGAACCGTCCCCCCACGGTCTCGCTGGCACTCTCGTGGCTTTCAAAACGGATCGGCTCGACGTGCTCGAAGATGACCGGGTACGGCTCCGACGGAACCTCCAGCGTCAGCGTCCTCTCCCGGTACAGGGTCCGCCCGGCTGTATCAACAAGCTCCGATGTCAGCTCGATCTGGTAGCTCTGTCCACGCGTCCAGCCGGAGCGTGGCAGGATGACGACCTCCTCCGGCCGGCTCGGGGATCTCGCGATCACGATGTCGTCACCAGCGCCTCCAGGGGGAGGCGGTCCACGAATGTTGAGGCCACAGTCCAGGCTGGCGCCGGTCGCCGGCATGCTCAGCACGACCCGCAGCGCGCCGCTCGCCTGCAGCGCCGGGTCCTCCACCGTCTGCGTGGCGGCGCCGCCGTCCGTGTCCACCGTCGTCAGATCCGGATCGAACCTCGCTCCGACGAGCTCGAGCGTCGTCTCCACGCGGCTCTCGCCGTACGGCGTGTACCGGTACCGCACCACCAGCGGCGGTGTCGCCGGAGGCTCGGAGGGGGCCACATCCTCCAACGCTCGCACCAGCCCGATCACCGAGCCCATCTCGTCGCGAAGCACCGTGTACAGCCGATCTGTCCCCTCCAGCGCGTTCTCGACCCGCACCTGCACCGCGTCATCCAGCCCGGACGCCCCCGGCACATAGTGCGTGCGCCAGCGCAGCACCAGATCCTCCCCGCTGATCTCCGACCAGTGCACGCTGCTCGACACCAGCCCGTAGCCCGCCTCGGCAACC
>CAZEJK010000460.1:0-3117 GCA_964512045.1 uncultured Thermoanaerobaculia bacterium | reverse complement strand
CACAGCGTTGAATGCTGCGCCAGCCATCGGTCGGGGCTGGAAGCCCCAACCACCGCTTTGTCTGTAACGTCACCGGGCTAGGCTGGAAGACACAGCCACCGTCTTGCCTGAGACGTCATCGGTGCTTTCTGGCGGTGGTCGGGGTGCGGTGCAGGTTGAGGCTCACGTCCACTGATCGATCGCGAAGCCCGCTTCGAACGGGTTCACGAACCGCACCCCCTCGATGACCTGACCGGATGGGAGATCCTCGGTCAGGATGAGGGAGATCTGGTTGAGACGGGCAGCGGCCCAGAGCTGTGCATCCCAGTAGTGGAGCTGGTGGGCCACCGCACCTCTGGTGGCTTCGAGCACGACCAGCGGCGTCACGTCCACGACCGGCCAGGACAGTGCGTAGTTGTGGACCCGCTCGGCGGCCGTTCTTTCGTCCAGCGGAGCTGTGATCTTCCGCGTCACGATCACGAAGAACTCCGCCAGAACCTGGGTGGTGAGCACTCCGGTCCCGGCCTCGAAGAGACGGCTGAGGAGCTGTGCTGCGATGCGCTGCTTCTCGGGCTCGGAGCGGTCGTAGGCGTAGACGAGAAGGTTGCTGTCCGCGAGGATCTCACCTCTCATACAGCTCCTCACGGATCCAACGCCGTCCGCCGGACACGGCGCCCTCCTCCATCAGCGAGCGGATGAACTCCTCCTCGCGCCGCCAGGCCTCCACGTCACGGAAGCGCCTGCGCAGTCGCTGCGTCTGCCCTGCGATGGCCTGCCGGATGATCTCCGCTTCGGAGATGCCGAGCTCGGCCGACCAGCGCTTCAGCAGCTCCTCCTGCTCGGCCTCGATGTAGATCTGCTTGCGCACCTTCGTCGACGACACGCTGCCTCCTACATTACATTCTACATCGCTTTGGGATTCCCGTGAGTCGCAGGCGGTCTGGTCACGTCATCCGTTGAGCCATCGGTCGGGGCTGGAAGCCCCAACCACCGTTTTGTCTGTAACGTCACCGGTCGGGGCTGGAAGACACAGCCACCGTCTTGCCTGAGACGTCATAGATCGAGGCTGGAAGGCCCAGCCGCCGCCTGGCGTGTGTCGGGGATGGAAGCGGAGGCAACCGGTGGCGTGTGTTCGCTTCTCCGTCCGACCCTCCCAGCGATGGCTGGGTGCGCTAGTCGCCATCGTCAGCAAGCGTGCCTGCCACGGCGTGCGGCAGCGCCGCCGGATGCAGCCACACCAGCCGGGTCGTGCCGAGCTGGTCGTTGGCCTCGATGCCCTGGCTGACCAGTAAGAACACATCGGGCTGGTAGGCCTCGATGAAGCTGCGCGCCGCGCGTGGCAGGGTGGCACGGGCCACGCGGCCGGCCTTGACCTCGATGGCGACGAGCTTGTGCGGGGCGCGCAGAACGAAGTCCACCTCCGCCTTGGAGGTGCTTCGCCAGTAGTGCAGGCTGGCTTGAGCGGGCAGGAGCTTCCAGAGCTCGCTGAAGACCCAGCCTTCCACCACCGCGCCGGCGTCGGCACGTTCTGAGAGCGGACGCAGATCGTTCACGAGCTGATTGCGGATGCCGCTGTCGACGAAGTACACCTTCGGTGCTCGGGTAAGCTCGGAGCGCCGGCCGCCCGCGAACGGCCGAAGCCGCGCCAGCACGTGCGAGCCCTCCAGGATCTCCAAGTAGGCGCCAACGGTGTCGCTGCTCACCCCTACGATCGCAGCCCACTCGGCCAGGTTGACCAGCTGCCCGCCCTGGTTTGCGGCCAGCTCGAGCAACCGACGGAAGACGTCAGGCCGAGCGATTCGATGGAGGTCGCTGGCATCACGCAAGATCACGGCCTCGAGCAGCTCACTGAGGACGTCCTCAGGGCGCTCGCTCAGCCAGGCGTCGGGGTAGCCACCCACGACCACGTGCCGCTGCCAGCGGCGGAGCACCCCGTCATCACGGGCAGCCGGCGGGAGCGCAGCCAGGTCGTCCGTCACCTCCGCAAGGGCAAACGGCAGCAGCCTCGAACGACTCGCTCTGCCAGCCAGGGACTCACGGACCCGCGCTGCCAGATGGTACGACGAGCTCCCAGTCACCAGCAGCGGCACGCCCGGCCTACGGTCCACGATCCCCTTGAGGAAGATGCCGGCGTTTGAGAGATGCTGCACCTCTTCAAAAAACAGGGCCACCGGCCGGTCGATCACGCTCTCCAACTCCTCGAGGAACAACGGTGCTGAGCCACACCACTCCTGGACCAACGGCTGCTCGCAGTCGATAAAGAGCACCTCGCGGTCCTCGGCGGTCAAATGGGCCCACACTGCCGTTGACTTCCCGGCTTGACGCGGGCCGACCACCAGATGCGCACGGTCCGTTCGGCGCCATTGCGTCCCGTGCGTCGCTAACACGGAGCGGGGCACGAACGTCTGCGGGAGATGAGACGCCAGCCAGGTGTGAAGTGTCTCTGGCTCACGCAGCCATCCGTTGTCACGGAGCAAAATCGTCCGCAGTCCAGGGTTCATGGAACCAATCTTAAGCCTGACAGACTCGATCGTCAATCGTGATTGTCAGGTATAATACGGAACCACGAGTTTAAGCCGAGACCACCGGTTCTTGCCTCGTGCCATCACGTCGCGGCGTATCGATGATGGCTCTCACCGCCCGTCGGGGTCCTGTTCAACGGCAGTGTCGATGTCGGCTTCCCGGCAGCCGGCGTCCGAGGCGTGTGAATCACGGACACCATCGGTACGCAGGCTAGAAATGCTCAAACACGAGTGCTCACACAAAGTCCTCAGCGCGGCGACGGACCAGCACGAGGAGGCCGCGTCAGGGCGCCTCGTTCCGCATTCACGAGAGCTCCCAGGTCCCTCAGGACGTCTAGCTCGAACGGCTCAAGGGGGTCAATGCCGGCGGGCTCGATCGACTGGCCTCGATCGTCGGCCAGGCGGACCCGTCCGAGAATGCTGTCTCACTCGCTGTGACGCCCAGGCGTCGATATCGGCAGTGCTCAGTGACCTTCACATCGCCGGCGGACCAGATGCGCCGCTCAGGTCGGATGGCCGGGATCCGGCTGTCGGGGCCGGGCTGTGACGTCGTTGCTCCTGCGAGTGAGATCACTCTCCGGTGTCCAATGCTGCGGACGGGACGTCCGCGGTCCTG
>CAZEJK010000459.1:0-3124 GCA_964512045.1 uncultured Thermoanaerobaculia bacterium | reverse complement strand
CAGGCATGCGGTCCCTCAGGTAATGCAGGATGACGTCGTCACGATGCATGGTCAGACACCTCACTGAGCGTTCCGTTCCGTTCCACACCCAAGGGTCGGGAACGGAACGACAGGCGCCAGCCGTCGCGGTCATGCCGGATGCGGTCGTCCCGCTCGAGCTGTGAGAGGGCATCACCGAGGCGCTGGTTGTTGACCCGTAGGGTTGCACGCAGGGCGGACCTGGTGAGTGGTTCGGCATCTCGCAGTACCTCGATGACCTTGGTGTGAAGGGAAGAGGAATGCTGCTGGGGTGATTCTGCTCGCAGCTCGAGATGAGGTGGCATGCCCTGGTCGTGCACGAGCTCGAGAGCGACCGGGTCCAAGGCCGGGGCGGCCCGGTGCTCCCCGGACAGCTCAAGGGAGTCACCACGATGGCGGAGGAAGAGGTTCGAGTCGCCCCATGCGCGAAGGTCGCCGGAGCCGCGAAGGGACTGGCCGGGGTGGCCGGAGGCATTCTTGCGGACGTGGTGGACCACCAGGATCGCGAGGTCATGGGTCCGTTTGAGGATGGTGAGGCCGGAGAGGACCCTGGAGATCTCGGTGGCAGAGTTCTCGTCGACGGATTGCACGCGCACGAACGGGTCGAGGACGAGGAGCCGAGGCCGGACGGTTTCTACAGTGGCGGTAAGCCGGTCGGCGTCGATGGTCGAGTCGAGGCGCAGCACCGGCGTGGAGAGCAGCAGCAGGTCGAGGCAGGAGAGGTTCACACCACGGTGAGCGCACAGGCCGCTGATCCGGTCGTGGGCATCGGCGGGCGAGTCCTCGGCGAGGAAGAGCAGCACCGGGCCCGGATCGGCCACCGCATAGGCGCCGAGACAGGGTGTGCCGGAGGCCACGCTGACCGCCATCTCGAGGGCGAGCCAGGTCTTGCCGGCCTTGGGTTGGCCACCCAGCACCCCGGCGCCGGTGGCGGTCCAGAGGGACTCCACCAGCCAGCGGGGGCGGCCGAGGTCACGCTGGACCTCGGCCACCCTGGTCACCGGAAACGGTGTCACGCTCATGCCAGCAGGGCCCGCGCCGAGGTCACCACGGTCTGATCCACGGCGGCCAAGTCGCGCCGCGCTGCGATCTCCAGGGACTTGCGCGCCAGGGTGTCGATGGCGCGCAAGTTGCCGCGGCTGATCTCGTAGATGGCGTCCATGGCTGGCTTGTCGAAGGGCAGCGAGCGGGCGCCAGCGGAGGTCATGCGGTGCTCGACGTAGCTTGCGGACTCGCTGCGGCTGAGCAGGCGCAGGGTGGCACAGTGGGCGATGCGCTGGCGGACTGCCTGGAGGTCGTCGCGGCCGAGCATGGACAGCAGCGCCGGCTGGCCGGCCAGGACCACCGACAGCACCAGCTTCGAGTCCATCTCGAAGTTGGTGAGGATGCGCAGGATTGCCAGGACATCAGGACGGATGTCATGACCTTCGTCGACCAGAAGCACCGGCCGCAGACCCTCGGTGAAGGCGGTGTCCTGGACCTTCTCTTGCACCTTGCGGACGAGGTTCGGGTAGGTACCGGTGGGCTCGAGGCCCATCACCGCCGCCAGCTCGCGGCACAGGTCCCGCTTGGACAGCGAGGTCACCTTCACGTAGTGCACCCGGTAACGGGCCGGCGGGAGACAGTCCTTGAGGGCCCGCAAGAGAGCGGTCTTGCCAGTGCCTGCCGGCCCGATCAGGGCCGCGCTGAAGCGGTTCTCCACCACCGACAGAAGGTCGTCGAGGACCTCCGAGAAGACCTCCGAGTCCCAGCGCGAAGTCAGCTCGCGAGTAAACGGCATGGTGTTGAGGCCGAAGGCCGAGCAGATGTCAGTCATCGTCGTCTCCTTGCTCGAATCCGCCGTGGTCGTCGACCAGCGGCTTCATGTCGTTGTCGAAGCGGATACCCGCTGCCGTCTGGGCGCCGAGCACGGGGTCGGCCCCGGCAGGCTTGCGGGCCCGGCGGGCGCGGGCGTTGGCGGCCAGGTCGACCACCGCGAGGCGGGTCTTCTCGCCCTCGTGGACGATGGAGAGAGCGTTGTCCTCAAGCAGGTTGCGGCTCACATCGACCCAGTCCCCCGCATGGCCCAGCGGCACCTCGTAGGATCGACGACCGTACCTGATGACGTTGTCAGCCGACACCTTGCGCCGGCTGGTGATGACGAAGTGGCGGGCGATGTCCTCCGTCGGGAAGACGAGATCCCGCTCGTCGGCCTGCCAGCGTGCCTGGGGCGTGTCCTGGTCGAGGCCGTGATGGGGGGTGTGGTTGTAAATGTCGAGCCAGTGACGCAGGCGCAGGGTGAGCGCGCCAGGGTCCGGGTCGACGGCCGGGTTGCCGTCGAGGCCACGCAGCAGCTGGTCCGACATCCGCCGGTGGAGCCTCTCGATCTTGCCATGCCCCTGCGGATAGCCACGGCTACCGTGGATCACTTGGATGCCGAGGCGGGCCAGCACGGTCAGGGTGTCCTTACTCACGAATCCAGAGCCATTGTCGAGGAACAGGGTGATCATGAGGCCGAAAGAGAGGATCGAATGGTACAGGGCGCCGAGGAAAAGCAGGGTGCTCTCCGTGGGCCCCACCAGCAGGCCGAGACCCTTCCTGCTGGCGTCGTCGAGCAGGGTAATGACCACCCGCCGCAGGCGCTGCTCCCCGGCCCGGAAGTGCTTGCCGTCAGCAAGGGCCATCATCATGCGGTGTGGCTGGGCGAAGCGTCGCATGTCACGATTCCTCGCCCGCTGCGGCCGGCTCAGCGGCAGGTCCATGCGCTGGCACGCTCGCCACGCGCTGGTTCGGCTGACCTCCTCTTCGCCGACCACGCCCAGGGCCTCGGCTTGGGCGATGATCTCCGGCACCGATGCCTCCGGGTCGAGTAGCTTCTGCGCCTTCAGGTAGCGCAGCATCTCCGCGCTGAGCGCGTTCGAGGTGGTGATCCGTGACCGGGGTGCCGGCTCGAGCCCGTCGACACCGGCGGCGGCGAAGGCCCCGATCCATCGGTACACGGTGCGTTTCGACAGTTGCCGCCGCCGGCCTTCCAGGTCCTGGTGGTCGCGGTGGATCACTGCCTCGATGGCCTCTTCCTTCCCCTGACCGGCGAGCACACGGCTCCTCACCTCCGACACCACCTGGT
>CAZEJK010000458.1:0-3125 GCA_964512045.1 uncultured Thermoanaerobaculia bacterium | reverse complement strand
CCCTCCGCCTCGCCGACCGCACGACCGAGGTCACGGTCGTCGACAGCCGGCAGCGCCCGGTTGTCGGCATCCGCGTCGGGCCTGAAGATGCTCCCGTCGGCACGGGCGCCGTCACCGACGAAACGGGCACGGCACGGCTCTGGCTCCCGGCGACCGGTGAGTGGTCGGTCGTTGCGGTGGGTGAGGGACTGCGGGGCACGGAAAGCGGCGTCGGGCGGCGTCCCGAGAGGCTGCAGCTCGAGCTCGGCGAGATCGAGGAGCCGGAGGTCAGCTGGAGCGCCGTGGGACCAGTTGCCGCGTCCATCGACGCGCTCTCGGGCGCGCTGCTGCTCAGCCCCGTCCTCCTGGCGGAGTCGGTGCGGCTCCCGCTCCCACAGTCGACGTGGGCGATGCTATGGGGACCGCAGGCCCGTCCGCTCGTCTGGCGCAGTGGCTCCGCAGCGCTGAAGCGACCAGCGCAGATCGTGGGACAGGTCACGGCACCACCGGAGACTCCGGTCAGCGGGCTACCGGTCTGGATCCACGGTCCAGGGTTCTGGAGAACATCACAACCGGGGATGGGCGTGGGTCAGCAACCCCCTCAGCGCCCGTGGTTGCCCTGGGGCTTCACCGACGGCAACGGTCGATTCCGCATCGAGCATCTCAGCGCGGCGCCAGTCCAGTTGGAGATCCGCAGCCCCGCCCTGCCGCCAGCTCTCACCGACGTCATCGAGCTGGAGGATGGCAAGCCAACCGAGGTCACGATTCGTCTCGTGCCCGGCGGAACGGTTCGCCTAGCTATCGCTGACCCCGATGGTCTACCCATCGAAGGCGCAACAGTCCTCGGCTTTGTCGGAGCCGCTGGCGCGGGGCGTCCAAAGCTGAAGCGGTTCGCCAACCTTGCCAGCCACCAACAGGAGGCCGCCGCCAGCACGTTCACAGCTGCTGACGGCGCTGCCGAGCTGGGGCCGCTGCCGGTTGGACCGGTGCATCTACTCCTCGAACGCGAAGGGTTCGTGCGGCGACTGGTCGAGGAGCTGGAGGTGGCCACGGGCACGACGGACGCGGGCCGTGTCGTCATGAAGCGCGGCGTCACACTCTCCGGAACCACCGTCGATGGGAACGGCGATCCCGTCTCAGACGCTCGAATCCTGTGGATCCAGGACGCACAGATGCCCCCGCAGTTCGCTCGCATGGGCGAGGTCATCGCCACGAGCGATGCCAACGGCCGGTTTGCCATCGCCGATCTCGATCCCGAGGACAGCTTCGGTGTGGCCGCCGAGGCCGAAGGGATGGTCCCCGCGGAGACGGTGGCCGTCGAGCTGCCGACAGACGAGCCGATCACCGTGCCGCTGCAGCCGGAACGGGTCCTCAGCGGCGTCGTCCGCGACGAGGATCGGCGGCTGGTGGAAGGTGCTCACGTCGGGTTGGTCGTGAGCCATCGAGTCACCCGGATGGGCGGGCAGCAACAGATGGGCCTCTCTGTCGGCGCCGAGCGCACCGACCGCGAAGGTCGGTTTCGGATCACGGGCCTCGGCAGCGGATCGCACACTCTCCACGTCAGCCACGACGACTACAAGCAGCTCCAGCAGGAGGTCGTCCTGGGAGCCGATGAGAGCAGCCCGGAGATCGAGATTACGCTGGAGAAGGGTCACGAGCTGCGCGTCCGTGTGCTCCGCTCGGACGGATCTCCCGCCGACGGCGCCACGGTGTCCCACCACGGCCACCTCACACGAACGGCCGACCAGAGCGGCGAGATCGTCCTCACCGGGCTCAGCAAGGGCGTCCTGACGCTCAGGGCGACGACTGAGGACAACCAGAGCGGCGAAGCCACCGTAAACGTCGGTGCCACCACGAACGTCACGATCCGGCTGCAGCGTCCCGGCAGGTTGGCGGGGCGAGTGGTGCGAACAGACGGCTCACCCGTTGCGAGCGCCGAGATCCGTCTCCACGTTTCCGGTCACTCACGCAGACGGTCCGCCGAAAGCGATGCCAACGGCCGGTTTGAGATCGACGGTCTGCCACCAGGTGCCGCGACCGTGTCCGCTGCAGCCGAAGGGTTGGTGTCCGCTCGGGAGAACGTCACCATCGAGCCTGACGAGGTCACCGAGGTCTCACTCGAGCTCGCCGACGGCGGTGAGATCGGCGGCATTCTCCACGGGCTCGGCGTCGACGAGCTGCAGACCTGCGTGATCCATGTTGACGGCGTTCATGCCAGCACACGACCCTCGAGCGACGGCACGTTCATCCTCAGCGGCGTCCCTTCAGGCCGCCAGACGGTCCAGGCCCAGACCGGCTTCGGCACCGGACGGTCGCGTTCGCAGGCCGTCGGCGTCGAGGTCGGCCAGCGGGTCGAGGTCGAGCTCGACTTCTCCAGCGCTCACACCATCACCGGAAGGGTGCGACGCGGCCAGACGCCCGCCGCTGGCGTGGTCATGAGCCTCACGACCCTCGCCGGCGGCGGCCTCGAAGGCAGCCGCACGGACAGCGGCGGCCGCTACCGGCTCGAGGTTCCAGAGGATGGGAGCTACCTCGTGACAGCCAGCAGCACCGGCGGCCGGCTCCTCGCCTCCCGCCAGGTCGTGGTCGACCGCGATCGCACCGTGGACCTCGACCTTCCCGGCGGCGCGATCACCGGACGCGTGGTGGATGCATCGGACGAGGCCCCGGTGGCCGGCGCCTTCGTGGAGCTGTACAGCAACGCTCCCGGGGCACGCCCCGATCGGGTCACGACGGACAGCGACGGCAGGTTCCAGCTCACCGACCTTGCCGAAGGCAGCTACCTGCTCGCGGCCAGCCACGAGACCCGACGCGCCACGGCGCGAGTTCCGCTGGCTGACGGGCTCTCCCGGGAGGTCACCCTCCGCCTCGAGCCCGAGCAGAAGCTGACATTGCACCTCGAGCCGTCCGTACCCGGAGCGCTCGGACACGTCTCCGGCCGCGCCCTCGTCGGCGGTGCAGGTGCTCGCATCGGTTGGCGCGCCACCTGCGCCGAGACCCGCTGCGAGATCAGCTCGCTGCCCGCGGGCCCGGTGGTCCTCCTCGTACAGGCGTACGGCCCCGGCGAAGGCGCCATCGTCGCCGCCGAGGTCCCGGGCGAGGCCGCCGTACAGTTGGCTCCGTTCGGCTTCCTACAGATCCTGCCA
>CAZEJK010000457.1:0-3133 GCA_964512045.1 uncultured Thermoanaerobaculia bacterium | reverse complement strand
TTCGATCCCTGAAGCTCCCAGAGCATGCATTGGGGCGGGCGGGCGGCATTAAGAACTCAAAATTCAGAACTTAGAATTCAACTCACGCGTTTTGCTTCGAATATTCGAAGATACGGCTCCGTGACTCGCTAAGATGCTTTGATGCGGACGACGATCGATCTGCCGGAGCAGCTTCTCCGCCGTGCCAAGGCCCATGCGGCCTTGAATGGCCTGTCGCTGAAGGACTTTGTGGCCGACGCAGTGCGCGTGGCCCTTGCTGAAGGCGAGGAGGGGAACATCACGAAGAGCCAAAGCGATGAGCTGGACCTCGGCAGTGGTTGCTCCTTCCCGCTCATCCGTGGGGCAACTGGGTCCGCGCTGCGTGATGTGACCCTCAAGAAGCTGTACGCCATTCTCGAGGACGAGGACGCAGAGCGTGCTGCTCGCTGACGGCAACGTCTGGCTGGCGACGGTCGTCGAGGACCACCCGCATCACCAGGCCGTTGTGAGCTGGTGGCGGACAGTCCTTGCGGACGGAGATCTGGTGGCCTTTTGCCGCATCACGCAGCTCGGGCTTGTGCGCCTGCTCTGCAACCGAACGGTCATGGGATCGAAGCAACGTACCGTGAGGCAGGCGTGGGGTGACTATCAGCAGATCGTCGCTCAGCCACCGATCCGCTTCCTGCACGAGCCCGAAGCTCTTGATGACCACCTGGCGAGCTTCTGCGATCCGGTCAGGTCGTCGCCCGGGTTCTGGACCGACGCATACCTTGCCGCTTTCGCCCGTGCCGCTGCGGTGAGGCTCGTGACTCTCGATCGAGGTTTTCGCCGGTTTCCGAACCTCGAGCTTGCGCTGATCCATACCTAGCCGAGCAGATCACTCGCCGGAGTGCTGCGTGCAGTGCGCCTCGGACGAGACGCCCGCGCCTCTCGCTATTCATCAGCGACTGCAGTCTGCGGGCCCCGTCGTTGCAGGGAGCGCGGACCTCCGGTCCGCATCCGGCCTCGTTGCTTGTCGCAAGATCACGGGTCACCCAACGGAGCCCCGATCGGGCCCTCGCCCAGGAAGCTCGGCTTCGCGTTCCTCCCGTCCGACCCCGCGGCAACCCCGTGGCAAAGCCGGCCCCGGACTCCCGAACCCCTGACTATCGGGTCGACCGAGCATCAGCCTGCTTCGTGGACCTGCCCGCTCCTCTCGTTCTCTACACGCGCAACCTCTGCAGGTTGCTGGCTCCCTCAGATCGCGGCGCGCATCAGTTGTGGAAGCCTGCGTCTCGCAGGCTGGGGGAGTGGACGGGTCTGCATCCACGGTCGATCCAACGAAGCTGCGCAGCACCGGCCCAGGTTCCCGTCC
This sequence comes from uncultured Thermoanaerobaculia bacterium, assembly GCA_964512045.1. GTDB lineage: Bacteria > Acidobacteriota > Thermoanaerobaculia > Thermoanaerobaculales > Sulfomarinibacteraceae > CAZEJK01. The sequence continues at coordinate 1,800 of CAZEJK010000457.1, read as the reverse complement.
CGTCCAACGTCGCAGCTACCTGAAGTTGCCCGGCATCATTGCGGCTGCCGATCCACTCCTCGCAGCATTGTCGCGCGCTGGCATCCCTCGCTTTGGAACCTTGGGATACGTGGCACTGAGGCGACCAGACACCTGGCTGATCCTGGTAGAATCTATTCGAATGGAGGGTTCCGTGGCGAGCACCAGCGTCCACATCCCGAAGTCCCTCGTCGAGGAGCTGGACCGCGTGGCGGCCGAACGCGGCATCAGCCGCAACCGGCTCATCGTCGAAGCCTGCCGGCGGGTGGTCAGCGAGCGGCGCGACTGGCCGGAGGGGTTCTTCAGCAACGCCCACCTCCTCCCTGACGATCTGGCAGAGCTCGAGCGTCATGCGGACGCCTTCAGCGACGCCATTCTGGCCGCCCGCCGCAGCCGTACCTCGGACCCGCTCTGATGCTGCTCCTGGACACCACCGCCGTGTCTGACCTCATGCACCGTCGCTCCCCCGCCCTCGACCGTCTGCGCGACGTGGAGCCTCGTGAGGTCGTCGTCTGTGCTCCGGTGGCGGCAGAGATCAGGTTCGGTCTCGCCAGGCTGGACGCCGCATCCCGGCGAAGGACCCTCCTGGAGGCCGAGCTGGAACGCCTCCTCGAGCTGGTGTCCTGGGCTGACTGGGATGAGCCCGCGACGCGACGCTTCGGCGTCTTGAAGGCTCGTCTCCAGGCGGCCGGCACACCGCTCGACGACATGGACCTGGCCATCGCCTCGATCGCGCTCAGCATCGGAGCCCGGCTCGCCACCGCGAACGTCCGTCACTTCGAGCGCGTTCCCGGTCTCGAGCTCGACCGCTGGACCTGAAGCCCCCTCGCGCCGCGCCGGTAGCCGGCCCCGGAGCAGTGGAGCCCCGACCATCGCGTTGACCTGGAGCCTCATTGGCTGCAGACGCCTCGGTCGCCATGGCCCAATGGCGTGCCTGGCGCCTTCTTTGAGTGCTCGCCGCAGTCTACCGGGTAGGACAGACGCGAAGCACCCCGCGGGCGTCGGTGCGCCGAGGGGGTTGGTGTGGTTTCTGAAGCTGCTGGATTCTGCTCGCTCTCAGCGACGACTGCGGAACTGCTGACCTGGCACTGGTGTCGGCGTCAGCCGCAGTGGCAAAGCCGGCCCCGGACTCCCGAAGCCCCGACTCTCGGGTCGACCGAGCATCAGCCTGCTTCGTGGACCTGCCCGCCCCTCTCGTTCTCTACACGCGCAACCTCTGCAGTCTGCTGGCTCCCCCAGATCGCGGCGCGCATCAGCTGTGGAAGCCTGCGTCTCGCAGGCTGGGGGAGTGGGCGGGTCTGGGTCGGTAGTGGCAGTGACGGCGACCGGTGCGACGACGTCGGCCAGGCGAATGCCCGACCGTCCGGATCGTCCAAGCACCAAGCACCGAATGCCGTGGTCGACCCCAACCATCTGCGGCACTGCCAGGCGTCCATCCGGGGCCGGCTGCCGGCTTCCAGGGCCGGGACCAGCTCCGGTTCCCGGTGCCGGTGCTGGATCCGGAGGCGCCGGTCCGCCCACGGGATCTCTCCGCTCGCCACGTGCTCCGAAGGCTGCTCAAGCCGTATGGAGCACGTCAGTCCGAGACGCCACGGAAGCTCGGTCGAGATGACGGTGTAGGTGGAAGGGCGCTCGTTCAGCAGAGACCCCCGCCGACGCTCCGAGGCGCCGGACTCTGTCTTTAGTCGGTAGTCGTGAAGTCCTGCGCAGTTTTGGCAGAATATTCAGAAAGGGGGGTAGACGGTTAGCTCCACCTGCCACAAGATGTAGTGGTGGAGCCCC
>CAZEJK010000456.1:0-3145 GCA_964512045.1 uncultured Thermoanaerobaculia bacterium | reverse complement strand
GTGGCCTGGATCGGCGCGCACGTCCCCGGCGCCATGACCGAGGGTCTCGCCCCGATTGCACAGATGTCCGCCGAGGACATCTTCTTCCACTACGTCCGCTATATCGGCATCGGCGGCATCTTCATGGCGGGCATCATCTCGATCGTCAAGATGTCGCCGGTGATGGTCCAGGCCGTCGGCAAGGCGGCCACGGAGCTCCGCAAGCTCGCCACCGGAGGTCTCCAACGGGACGAACGACGGGTGGACACGGATATCCCGATGGGTGTCGTCGCGATGCTCACCATCGGGATCGCCATCGTCATCTGGCTGTACTTCCGATTCTCGGTCCTCGCGGGCACCGACCACCCCACCCGCCTGGCAACCATCAGCCTGGTCATCGCGATGGTGATCTCGTTCTTGTTTGCGGCGGTGTCGGCCTGGGCAGTGGCCATGATCTCGGTGACGCCGGTCTCCGGCATGACCCTGACCACGTTGATCGTATCCGCCGTGCTGCTCGCCAAGCTCGGTCTCTCCGGCCCCGAGGGGATGCTGGCCACGCTCCTGATCGGAGGTGTCGTCTGTACGGCGTTATCGATGACCGGATCACTGGTCACGGAGTTCAAAATCGCCTACTGGCTCGGCGCAACACCACAGAGGATTCAGTGGTCGAACATCCTGGCGGCGGCTGTGTCGTCGATCACGGTGACCGGCGCCATCATGCTGTTCGCCGCCACCAAGGGGTACACGCCCTCGCCGATGCATCCGAACCCCATGCCAGCGCCCCAGGCCAACGCCATGGCCGCAGTGATTCAAAGCGTGATGGCCTCCACCGAGGCGCCGTGGCTGCTGTACGGAGTCGGCGCGGTGATCGCGCTGATCATCGAGATGCTCGGCATCTCCGCCCTGGCGTTCGCCCTCGGCATGTACCTGCCGATCGAGCTCAACACCCCGATCTTGGCCGGCGCTCTGGTCGCCGAGTACGTCCGCCGTCGATCGCCCGACGAGACGACCCGCCGTGCCCGCAACAACCGCGGTACGTTGATCGCCTCCGGACTGATAGCCGGCGGAGCGCTCGCCGGTGTGTTCGACGGCGTCGTCAGCTGGATTGCCGATGCCACGGGACGGACGATCCCGGCGTTCGCGAACCTGGGGCAGTTCGGCAACTGGCTCGGCCTCGCCATGTTCGTGGCACTGGCCGTGTTTGTCATCTGGGATGCGTCGCGAGCCCGCAGCGAGGAAGGCGCGGGGCCCGAGATCTCGATGTAGCGTGACCGACGCGGGCGCAGGACCGGGCTGCGGCGTCGTCACTCCTGCGAGTGAGACTGGGCGGGTGGGCGGCACTCTGCACCCTTCACCCTGAGCTCCCGCCACGCTCATTCGAAGACGCGCCGCTTCGAGTTGCTCCCGTCGCTCGGTGCTCGTACGCCACCTGTCAGTCGGACCTCTCCTCGTCCACCACCGCCGGCGCCACGAAGCGGCCGTACAGGGCGAGTCCGATCACGGCGTAGACCCCCATGAGCATGACTCCGGCGAAGAAGAACACCGGCGTCGGCTCCTGACCCAGCTCCAGCGGCAAGCGAATGAACCGCTCGTACAACCAACCCGCCCACGGACCAGAGATCGTGTTGCCGATGAAGATGGCGAAGAACGAGTAGCCGAGGTAGACGGCCACCTGATCCGATGGCGCGACGTTGCCGCAGTACTCGAAGAACCGCGCCGAGCAGGTCATCTCACCGAGCGACCAGATGACGATCCCGATGGCAATGAACAGCGCCGTCGGTGCGATGGCGGGGAACACCCACGACACCGTTGCGATGCTCGTGCCCACCAGCATGGCGCTGATGGTGCGCCACCTACGGGTCAGGTAGCTGACCGTTGCCTGGAGCAGCACGATCAGCAGAGCATCCAACGAGATGAACACCTCGGAGTTGAGCCAGTGGCCCACCCAGTTGGTCAGAGGTATCACCGAGTCGATGCTCGCCTCCACCTGGCGGAGATCGGTGAAGGTCTCGAGGTACAGCGGCATGAACCCGAACAGCACATTGATCATCCCCCAGAAGCCCGCAAAGATCACCAGCAGCAGGATGAACCGCCAGTTACCGAGCACCATCCCGACCTCGGCCATGACCTTGCCGATGCTCTTGCCGCCGGCGCGAGCCTCGGCCGACACCGGCTCCCGGTACGCGACGATCGCCTGTACGAGCATCAGCAGACACGCGATCGCCGACACCCAGAACACGTACCGAAACTCGGTCCGGTTGCGCACCTGAGCAGCAATCACCGGCCCGATGAGCCCACCGGCGTTGATCATCATGTAGTACAGGCCGAACCCGACGGGACGCGTACTGCCCAGCTCGGTCGTCCGCGTCACGGTCCCAGAGATCGTCGGCTTGATGATCGACCCTCCGACCGCGATCAGCCCGAGAGCGACGCACAGCCAATGGAACTCGACGAAGGTCCCCAGCACCGCGTAGCCGCACGCCAGACAGGCGAACGCGAGCGTCAGCGCCGGCTTGTACCCGAACCGGTCCGCGAGTGCGCCCGCAAACAACGGCAGGAGATAGAGCGCACCCGTGAACAGGCCGTAGATCCAACCGTACGCGTCCGCCGGAACACCGAGCCGGTCCACGATGTAAATTCCGAGCACCAGCACCATGCCGTAGTACGCCAGCCGCTCGAACAGCTCCATGATCACGGCGGAGTACAGAGTTCCGGGGAGCTTTCTGAGGATCGCCAGGTTCGCCATCGGCTTCTCCGTTCCGGCCAGGGGCCAGCAAGGTTGGAGGATTGTACCCCTCGCGGCTCAAGCAGCCCACATCTTCGAAGCATCGAGGCATCCGCCTCAGACCGGAGGATGGCCGGGTTCCGGCTGTCGGGGCCGGAGCCGGAACCGGGTTCGAGCTGCGGCGTCGCCGCTGCTGCGAGTGAGACCGGGTGGGCGGAGCAGCTCATACCCAACGCCTGATCGCTGACCGCTGCGCATGCGCTGGACCGGCACCTTCGGAGCATCACTGTGCTTGCGGCCGGCGGCCGCTCTGGGTGTTGACATCAAACCGGCAACTTGGTAGATTCTCGGTCCCCGATGGGGGCCGCGAGCGGGAGTAACTCAGCGGTAGAGTGCAACCTTGCCAAGGTTGACGTCGCGGGTTCAAATCCCGTCTCCCGC
>CAZEJK010000455.1:0-3175 GCA_964512045.1 uncultured Thermoanaerobaculia bacterium | reverse complement strand
ACTGGGAGAAGGGCTCGAACTTCGGTCAGCCCACCAGCGAGAACGACTACCAGCAGCCACGCACGTTCCGTATCTCGTTCGGCGTGCGGTTCTAACCGGCAGAGTCATCCACTGCTGACAACCAGGCCCCGGCGGCGCTCGCCGCCGGGGCCCCCCTTTCTTCGCAAGCACTCTAGTCGCTGAAGCGACTCTGTAGCCTCGAAGAGCCTCCATCGTAGCACCCCACGCCTCCAGCCCAACCCTCGCGGGTCTTCCCCAGCCCACCAAGACGGGGCATGGGCCGGACGCCGGGTCCGGAATCACTCTCACCAGCCAACGACACTACACCCTGCCCCGTGAACCACCCACCCGGCCCGCGAGACGCGGGCCGCCACAACCCGAATCGCCACGCTGTTCGATTGTGGAGGCCGACGCATGCCCCGCCTCTTTCTTAAAGGATCTGTCGGTCTTCAGTTGGTGCCGGCGCCCTGAGCACGCCGGCGGAGCTCGGCGAGCAGCTCGAGCGCGCGCTCACGGTCGGCTCCTTCGACACTCGCTGCGTACTGCTCCATGTGCTCCGCAGCCTGCCGAAACTGACCGGCCCGCGCTCGGACCATCGCGAGGTTGTAGTGCACCTGAGACAGCTGAGGCTCGAGCTCGAGCGCTCGCCCCCACGCGTCGATGGCAGCGGCGAGCTCTCCGGCTTCCGCTCGAACCGCTCCGAGTGCGTTCCAGCCATCGGCGATGCCGGGGGCATCCTCCATGCCGGCCTCGAGCAGCCGCCTCGCGTCCTCGCGGTCGCCTCGCACCATGGCCAACAACCCCAGCTCCACCCGGGCCCGACCGTAGTCAGGGTCCAGCTCGAGTGCCCTGAGCAGCGCCTCGCGCGCTGCATCGGTGTTGCCGCGCACCGCCGCCACCCGGGCGACAGCCGACAGCACATCAGGATCTGCCGAGCTTTCCAGACCGGCCACGATCTGCTCCGCGCGGCCCGGGCTGCCACGGCGCACCAGCTCGCGCGCCAGCTGTGCGCGACCGGATGGGGAGCGGACGCTGCTCAGCCCTGCCCGCACCAGCTCGTCCACAGCTTCGTCATGGCGTCCCGCAGCACCAAGCGCCTCCGCGAGCACAACCCACGGTCCGGGGCGACTCGGATCTGCTGCGACGGCGGCCTGTGCCTCCTGCTCCGCCTCCCTGAGATCTCCCGTTTTCAGCGCGATCTGCGCCAGCAACGTGTGCGCTGTGGACGGGTCGTACGCCACTGCGTTCGCGGCTCGCTGTCTCGCCAGCTCGACGTCACCCAAAGCCAGCAGGACCACCGCGGTCTCCAGCTCGAGCATCTGCGACCCGGGGACAGCCTCCAGCGCCCGGGACAGGGTGGCTACCGCTGCATCGAGAGCACCCATCCTCCGCTGTGCTTGCACCAGGAAGAGCCACGCATCTTCAACTCGGGGTTCGCGCTCGAGAACGCTCGAGAACCCCCGCGCCGCCCCGTCCAGATCTCCCTGTACCAGCTTCGAGTGTGCTGCCCGTAGCTCGGCGAGCACCTCCACACGGTCTTTCGGATCGGGCAACGGACCATCGCCAGCTCCCACCCCTCCGGCCATATAGCCAAGCGCCTGCAGCCGTGCCCGCTCCTCCGCGCCGATCGAGCCCGGGCCTTCCAGTAGTCGCTCCCACTGCGCAAGCGCTTGCGCAAGCTCAAAGCCTCGCGCGGAGTCGGTCTCACTGAGATCCGACAGCTGGTCCGGGTCGGCTTCGAGATCGTACAGCTCGGGATCGGGCGCCCCGATGTACTGGTAGGAGCCGGCGATCACCGACGCCAAATCGCTCCAGCCGTAGTGCAACCGCGGATACACCGTCTCTGCGAAGATCGGGCGTTCCGACGCACCACGCTCCTCCTCGGGTCCAAGGAGCGAGCGGCCGGTGAGGCTCTCGGACACCGGCAGGCCCAGTGCCGCCAAGACCGTCGGTGCCACGTCCACGAGGCTGACAGGCCTCTCCACGGAGCTCCCCGCTCGCTCGGACCCCGGGAGCTTGAGAATCAATGGCACCTGGAGGGTCGACCGGTACAGAAACAGACCATGCTCCGCCTCCCCGTGCTCGCCGAGCCCCTCGCCGTGGTCCGAAAGGAACACGATCAGCGCACGGTCGTACGCTCCGAGTCGGTGCAGCTCCTCTATCAACGTCCCCACCACAGCATCGGCCGCTGCAATCTCGCCGTCGTACGGCACGTCGTAGCGCGATCGGTACGGCTCCGGTGGCTGGTACGGCGTGTGCGGCTCGAAAAGGTGCAGCAGCAGGAAGAACGGACCCGACGCCACATTCTCGAGCCACGGCATCACCGCCTCGAGGGTGGCCGGTCCCGCGCGTTGCACTGCCTGCAGCTCCTCTCCGCCCTCGTACGCGATCTCATCCTCGTACAGATCGAACCCGGCATCGATCCCCGTCTGCGCCCGCAGCACCCACGCAGAAACCGCCGCGCCCGTGGCGAACCCCGTCTCCGACAGCTGCTGCTGGAGCATCGGCGACCTCGTCGGGTCCACCGAGTACCCGACGTTGTCGCGGACACCGTGGGCCGGCGGCAGCAACCCGGACAGCAGCGAGGTGTGAGCGGGCAAGGTGAGCGGCACCGGGGTGTACGCCCGCTCGTACAGGACTCCGTCGCTCCGGAGACGATCAATCGCCGGCGTGTCCACCCCGTCGTACCCGTAGGCCGGCAGATGATCGGATCTCAGCGTGTCGACCGAGACGATGATCACCGGTGTGTCCGGAGGGAGGCGCACAGCCCCCTCGTCAGCTCGACCGCATCCGACAGCCAGCACCATCGCGACAACTACAATAGCTCTTCGTAGCAGCATCACGTGAGGAGATACGAGCGCGCGACCGTCCAGGGTTTCACAATCTGGACCAACACGGCCGCGCAGCAGTGATCCGTTGGCGGTTCGCTCCCCTGCCCAGCCAGTCCCACTCGCAGAACTGACGGCGCCGCGGCCCGGTGTCGGCCCGGGATCCGACCTTGGCCCCGGTCCCGCTCGCCGGATTCCGGCTATCCGGGCCCCGGCGACAACGTTCCGTTTCGTCGAAGATGCGCCGGTCTTTCGTCGCTACCGCCTAACGCGGCCGCGGGCCCCAACCAACGTAATGCTCCGAAGGTGCCGGTCCCGCGCCCGCGTAGCTCTAAGGTATTAGACGT
>CAZEJK010000454.1:0-3189 GCA_964512045.1 uncultured Thermoanaerobaculia bacterium | reverse complement strand
AGGGAGACCGAGCGCTACGTCCGAGCGCGCAGCGAGGAGGCGGTGGGGTTTGGCACAAAGGGTGAACGGCGTACACTGATCGCCAGGCTCTCCGCCGAGGAGATGATTGCAGTGGCGAACCGTCCCGACGTGCTCTGGATCGAGCGGGCGCCTCGGGAGGCGCCGGCGGGCGAGCGGCATAACCTGGTCGTCGCAGGGCAGCATAGTGGGACGCGCCCGACGCCTTTGGGGACCTCCCCACCACCCCCGTGGGACGCGGCGCGGTACTACGGCTGGCTGGCCTATGCCGGGTTCTGTACGCCATACAACAGCTCGGACTGCATCTCGCTGACGGGCGTGAAGGTTGGTGTTATCGACCAGGGTCTGGATAAGAACCGATGTATGGCGTACGGCACGGACTGCTCCGGCGTTGGGAGCGAGCTGAATCGCAACTCGGACCTTCCCCAGCAAGGGCCGTTCTTCTGCTACCAGGAGCTTGCCAAGGCGAACGGCGATCCGGATCCTTCGCAGCCGATTTGCAAGAACGACGACATCCCACCGGGCGAGCCTGGGTACTGGTTCGATGATGCCGACTCCGACGGCGACTCTCACGGCTCCAGTGTCGCGTCGATCATCGGTGGCGTTCTGCACAGCGACGACCAGCCGTTTCCCGAGGATCCCGAGAGCTACTACCAGGGCATCGGCGTCGCGCCCGGCGTCCAGATCGTCGTCGGCAAGACCAGGGACGCCGATGGAGGCAGTATCCTGGTCGACCCAGACCAGTACGAGGCGCTGGTTGGCGAGCTCTACAACGCTGGCGTGACGGTCTTCAACAACAGCTGGGGGTTTGGCGGTGAGGCGTACACCGAGCTCTCCCGTCGGCTGGATAAGCTGGTTCGTGACGCAAGCAACAACGATGTCGATGACAAGGCGGAGATAACGTCTGTCTGGGCTGCTGGAAACATCGGCGATCCACTGCACACGCATGTGAGTGCGCCTGCCAATGCAAAGAACGTCATATCCGTGGGGGGCTCTACCACGTGGGAGTCGATTACGGAGATGCAGTCGGGTAGCCAACAGAGCACGGCGCGATGCCGATACTGCCAGGAGCCTGTGTTCCCCTGTGAAGATCAGACCATTGGCGACATTCACAATCTATCAATGCGCGGCTATGTCGACGACCCTTACGATGGTCTCTTCAAGCCCGATATCGTGGCGCCGTCGTACTTTCTGGAGGCCGCGAGATCGACGCTCCATCCGGAGTTCGACGCCGACAAGTACCAGTGCTTCGGAGGTACCAGTGCTGCAGCTCCGATGGTGACGGGTGCTGCGACGTTGGTGAGGGAGTGGTACTACCATAGGAACGGCTTTGTGTACCCGAGCCCGGCGATGATCAAGGCGATTCTGGTGGCCCACGCGGACTCGCTCGAGGGGGGTATCGACAGGTACGACGACTCGGTGCTGGATCATAGCCCGAGCATCCCGCAGGGCTGGGGACGCGTGAACCTCCACGCTGTCTTCGCCGAGGACGGCACGGATCGAGAGTATGTAGACCAGACGGTGGTCTTCAGCCATGACGATGATCCAGTGAACTACCTCTTTCAGCTGGATGATCCAACGAAGCCTGCCATCGCGGTGCTGGTCTTCAGCGATGCCCCTGCGCAGCCGAATGCTGCCGGGCTCCTTGTGAACGACATCATGCTCCGAGCGGCTGGGGCGCCTGCCGGTGGAGGTCTGGATGGCTTCTTCGTGGAGAACTTCTTTCTGGCAGACCATTGGGAGAGTGAGCGCTTCGAGAGCTACCCGAAAGGGCATGACTCCAACAACAACGTCAAGGTGGTTCGCATCGATAGCAAGTTCTTGCCGGATAATCGTCGTTTCTACTTGCAAGCATACCCCTTCAAGGTCCACCAGGACGCAGTCCCTGGGGCATCGGATGGTCAGGACTACGCACTGTACATCTACAACGCGACGAGGTTGAATTGAGCCACTCGGTCTTCGGCGGGCACACCACCGGGTGGTGCGCCCTTGTCGTTGCCCTGTCGGTGCTGTCGGTTGGCGTCAGTCGGCCGTGCGCTGCACAGGTTCCGTACGATGACAGCGTTCGTTCGCCGGACGGCTCGTTGGGTAGCAGGGGATATGTGAGATCACCGCCGCCCATGCGACAGGGACCAGGGCCGGTAGATCACCGGGCCGGGCCGGACGAGTACGGGTACGTGCTCGTGGACTCGACGCAGGCGGATGGGCCTCCGTTCGAGTGGATCGAGCTGATCGGTGATCCTCTCGCGACGGTGAGCGAGGTGCGCTACGAGGGTGCGACTCTGTACCTCGATGTTGGCTTCGAGTTTCCGTTCTACTGGGAAAGCTACAGCGAAGTGCAAGGCTCGGGGCTCGGCACGGTGATCCTTGGTGGCGGTCGCGTAAGCCGGGCCAACGAGTGCACCCCGTGGCCGGACCCGCCGTACACTGCAGACGACTCGTTGATCGCGGTGTTCTGGGACTCGCTGCGACCGTGCGGTTGGCTGACGGCGCCGATCTACTCGCGCGCCTTCCCGGCTGGCAGCTGCCCGTACGACGGCTATGACGGCGCGTGCTTCGTGGCGGAGTGGGACGACTGGTGTCAAACCGTTCCCGGTGTGGCGAACCTGCCAGTAGGTCGCTGGGAGGCGATCCTGTTCGACGACGGCTCGATCGTCACCCAGTACCAGGACCTGGGCGAGCCGGCGTGGGACAGCTACAGTGTCGGCATCCAGAGCCCTGATGATGTCACAGGGGTGCTGTACGGCTGTGACGCCGAGGACGTGGTGTTCCCGGGGCTGGCGATCCGGTACTGGACGCCGCCGGTGGTGACAACGGCGATGCTGTCGCGGCAGGAGGGTTGTGCGGGCACGACGGTGCGCCATAGCGTCCGGGTGTGGCAGGCCACGGGTGCGCCGGCGGACATCGAGGTTCAGGTCAGCGGGAGCTTCGCGGCGGTGGCGCCGACCGTGCTTCGGCAGGCGCCGTCGCACGAGTGGACCTGGCTGCCGGTGGAGGTGCAGGTGCCGTCCGATGCGGCCCTCGGAGCTGTGGACACGACCACCGTCGAGGTCGTGGTCGGTGGCGATCCGGACACGCGCTGGACACATACCGTGGAGACCGAGGTCGCTTCGCGCGGGGTGCGGATGGGCCGGCGCTCGCCGCGGCCGCACCGCGACAGCGCCGCCGTGC
>CAZEJK010000453.1:0-3191 GCA_964512045.1 uncultured Thermoanaerobaculia bacterium | reverse complement strand
AAGGCGTGCAGGGAGCGGCGCAGCAGCTCCATGCGGGAGGTCAGCCCCAGGCGCTAGCAAGCCTCGCCGAGGTGGGTGACCAGCTCGGCCTCCATGCGCAGTGGCAGCACCTTGAAGTCGGGCGGCGGCCCGTCGGCGTGGAGCGCGAAGAGGCGGTCGCCCTGGAGCACCTGGCCCCAGTAGAAGACCTTGTCCCAGAAGTCGTATGGCCCCGGGTCGAGCGTCTCCTCACAACAGGCGGCGAGCAGCTCGTCTACCTGGCCCCCGGCCTCGGCCAGCTTATGGTCGGCGAGGATCCGCTCCTCGCGGACCTTCATCCCCCGGATGCAACCCGTGAGCCCCGTGGGGCAGGTGATGATCTCGGACATCGGCGCGCACCTCCTCGAACGAGCGGTCTCTCAGGAGGGCAAAGCGCCGGGCGGCGGGGATGGCGACAGGGCGTGGGGCCACAGGGACGGTGGTCCGGCCAAGTCACGGACCAGCCTGACAAGGGCATCGGGCAGTCTGTGGGCTGCCTAGCCAATGCTCGTCCGTGCCGCAGTGATGAAGGTCCTGACCGAGTCCGATGCTGTCGAAGGCGTCTTAGCAGCGTTCCGCAACTCACGCCATGAGATCTCGAAGTGAACTCGTGTCTTCTGCGTCCCGGACGCCGACATGGTCCCAGACGTAGCCAATTCATGGTCCACCATCAACGAAATCAGCTTTGGGAAAGCGTCTCCGTACGACCTCTCGGCCCATCGCATCCGACGGTCATCGGGCACTGTGAAGTCGGAGTTCAGGGTCAGCACACCCCCGTCGGGGAGGCGCTGCCAGCATTCCTCCAGCAAAGCGTCCAGCACGTTGGCCGGCTGCACGGCGTAGGGTGGCTTAAGCGTGGAAGGCAAGCGGCTCCATGGATATGTACTGGCGAACTTGCCACCCCACCCGACGTTGCTTCCCTCCTTCGGTCGCAACTCCAACCTAGGCGGTGCAGAAATGTCGTCCGCCTCCATCCAGACGTCACCGTCCATCGTGATAATGTCGGCCGTAGCCTTCATCGACTCGCAGATGATGGTGGTCGGTCCGTGAATGTCGAACAGCGCTTCTGACCCGCGTGCACCGTAGCCCTTCAGTTCCACAGCACCAGGGACATCGATTTCGCACGCGCGAGTTTGGCCGTTCAGCACCATGGGCAGAGTTGTGGCCCAGGTTACCTCTCCGCCGCAGTAGTCGGCTATGAAGACCCTGGCTGCGTCATCGTCGCCCGCGCCGCGGACTACCACTCGCGGCTTGTCCGTGATCGGGTCGTTCCAGAATGAACTGAGCACGCAGCCGACATATAGCCCATCGATCAACGCCTCTTCGTTCAACTGAGGCCTAAGGGAGCGCCACAGGAATGGCTGCCGCGAGGAGTCGATGAGTCGGTTTAGATCCGCATCTTGCAGCAGATCATTGCCCACGGCGTGGGCAAGAACCACGGAACCCAGCACCACGTTGGCGAGTTCACGATCGCGCACGAACGGGTGTTCCTGCACGTACCGTTCGACCATGGACGTGTACTTCATCTGATCGGGAGCGGACATCTGCACCCGCCCGCTACCGTTCAGCGGCTGGCCGTGAACGTGCTGCGTTAGAAGCGTGAGTTGTTCCTCGCGATCGTAGGCCTCGGGAGGAGCAGGCGAGCCGATCTGTGTCTCGACCTGATCGCAGAGCTTCCCCTTCTCCCGGTCGAGAATCTCCCGAAGCACTGTCTCAATGACGCCCCAAGCTTCTTGAGCGCCAGCCGCCCTCAAGCGGTTTGCTACTTCGATGAAGTTCTCCATTTTCGCGAGCAGCGAACCCACTGCCGCAAGCACCGGAGCGTAGCCGGCGAACGCTCGACCGCGCTCGGAGTCCCACAGGTCCTTCTGACCGAGCCCCAACGAGGCCGCGATCGCTTCGAAGTACGCGTTCACCAGGTTCTTCACGGGGCCAGGGTGGCGACTGTATGAGGCGTCCGGCTCGGCGGCGGCATCAGCATAGGCATCGATTAACCGCCGTGCTTGCTCTTCCCCGAAGAAGCCCACGTCGATCGAACTTGTCGTCACACCGTTCCCGTAGACTTCGATCCCGATGCTCGCGATCTCGGCAGACTCGAACCGTCCGAAGACAATCAGCTTTGGCCGCGTGGTCACGCTTCGGTCTTCGAGCAGCAGCTCGCCCATCGTCTCCAGGAAACTCTCGAATCCGGTCTCCCCAGACAGGAGACGGCCCTCGTCCAGTGCGTCGACCACGATGGGAATCTGCCCGCCGTGGAACGCTGCGACCGGATCTCCCGATCCACTCAGTCCAGAGATGAGTGCCCGTAGCGATCCTGTGGAGACCGGAACGCTTGCAAGATCGAGCAAGGGTAGTCCCCGACTTGCGGAGACGAACGCCGCCATCGTGCTCTTCCCGACCGCCGCAGAAGCACGAACGAACACGACTTCAGCTTGAAGGGCCGCGGCGTCACCTTGCGGAAGCGTGAGCGTCGGTGCTACGAACGGATCCGGGCGATCCGGTATAGAGAGGCGAGCACCCGGCTTCGGCTTGTGGGCGGGCTCGGCGATGGCTTCCAAGAACGCCTCGAAGCTGATCTCATCGTGCATGCAGTAGCTCCATTCCTCCACTCGTCCAGGTGCGCTCGTGTACTAACCAACACGCGCGGGCGCACCCCCGCAGCCGGGGAAGCTACCTCAACGGGACCGAAGCGTCAACCGGCCTGATCTGGCGCGGGCTGATGGAGGAGCGCCGGGCGGTCCGCTCGGCGCCGGGCAGTACAACAACGACCGAGCCCAGCCACCTCTACTGCACGAGTTCGAAGTAGTCGAACGAGAGCGTCACCGACTCGATCACGTTCTCGTCGGCCTCGTTGTCCCAGTCGCCGGCGACGAACTTCACCGGCCAGGCTCGGGAGAGGGACCAACGGCGTAGGGTGGTGCCGTCGCGGTCCTGCTGCACGATGTCGAGGTTGCGCTTGTAGCCCACGTCGTTGAGGCCGAGGCCGCTCGAGGTGATCGCCACGTCCTGGAACCAGTCGAACAGGTCCCGGTCCTGGGTGGCGCCGCGCTCGAGGGTGACGTCGGCGAAGGTCAGGCGGCCGGGGCTCTTGTTCGGGATGAGCGAGCCGCCCTCGAAGTACTGGACGTTCGCCACCTCGACCGAGAGCTCGCTGCACTTCTGGAAGCCAGCGT
>CAZEJK010000452.1:0-3217 GCA_964512045.1 uncultured Thermoanaerobaculia bacterium | reverse complement strand
GACAGCCCTCCCCAAAAAGCCGATACTAATCACAGCTAGACGAGACACGACAGAAAAGCCGACAAACCACAACCTGTAGGTTTCAAGCTTTTTGAGAGGCACAATATCTTGCGTTGCCCTTTCTGCGGATCGAAGGAAGATAAAGTCGTCGACACCCGCAGTTGTGCGGATGACACCCAAGTCCGCAGACGGCGCGAATGTCTCAGTTGCAAGCGCCGTTACACCACCTACGAGCAGGTCGAGGAGATTTCGCTTCGGGTGGTCAAGAAGGATGGCACGCGGGTGCCTTTCGAGCGGGGCAAGGTGCTCGGCGGGCTGTTGAAGGCCTGCGAGAAGCGTCCGGTGTCGATGGAAGCGCTGGAGGCGGTCGTCCGGGATGTCGAGGCGGCGGCCCTTCAGCAGTTCGACAAGGAAGTCCCGAGCCGTTTTATCGGCGAGCAAGTGATGCGCCACCTGAAAGCCCTCGATCAAGTGGGCTTTGTCCGATTCGCGTCGGTCTATCGTGAGTTCAAGGACGTCGACGAGTTCACCCGGGAGATACGCACCCTCAGTCCGAAGACGGAGTCCTCCGTCCGACCCACGTAAACGTCTCGCACGATCGCCATCTCGAAATCCAGGGTCCTTATTACGAAAGCGAGGTCGTCCGAATGAGCCGCTCCCTCCATCCCAACGCACGTGGCGCCCACCAAGAGACGTCATCCTCCCCCGGCGCTTTGCGGGCCGTCCGCAAGCGCGACGGGCGCATTGCGCCCTTCGACCAGTCCAAGATCACCCAGGCCATTTTCAAGGCCGCCGCCGCCGTGGGCGGCGAAGACAAGCTCCTGGCCGAGGAGCTGTCGGGGGTGGTCGCCCTCTTTCTGCAGAAACAGTTTCCGGACGAGATTCCGGGGATCGAGGACATCCAGGACATGGTCGAGAAGGTGCTGATCGAAACCGGTCACGCCAAGACGGCCAAGACGTACATCCTGTACCGCGAGCAGCGCCGTCTGAAGCGCGAGATGCTCAAGGTGCACAAGAAGTCGCACGATGGCGGCGACAGCACCGACCTGAGTCTGCTGGTCGATTCGGGTGCGCGCGACCAGGTCTTCGGCTGGGACAAGGCCAAGATCGCCTCGGCCCTGGTCACGGAGGCCCACGTCCCGGAGGACGTGGCCTGGGGCGTGTCGAGCGCCGTCGAGGAGAAGGTCATCAAGAGCGGGATCAAGCGGATCTCCACCGACCTGATCCGGGCCCTCGTCGATAACGAGCTGTTCGAGCGCGGCTACACCAACAAGCTCGAGAAGCAGTCGATCCTCGGCATGCCGAAGTACGACGTCCAGATGCTGGTGTACTCGAAGTCGAAAGAGAACTCCAACATCACCGCCAACAACCCCGAGGCGATCAACCTGGCCATCGCGGAGAACACCCTGAAGAAGTACGCCCTTCAGGAGATTTTCAGCGCCGAGGTCACCAAGGCGCACCAGCAGGGATCGATCCACCTGCACGACCTGGGCTACCCCACACGGACGTATTGCTCGAGCCACAGTCTCGAATACATCAAGAAGTACGGCCTCTCGCTGGGCAATCTCGACACCTCCAGCGCCCCGGCCAAGCACGCCCGCACTCTGACGGGGCATCTCAACACGTTCCTGGCCTCGATGCAGGCCTACTACGCCGGGGCCCTGGGCGTGGGCTACATCAATATCTTCTATGCCCCCTATATCGAGGGCATGACCGACAAGCAGATCAAGCAGGAGGCGCAGCACCTGATCTACAGTTGCTCCCAGAGCGCCTTCAGCCGCGGAGGGCAGACCCTGTTTCTGGACTTCAACATCCACACGGGGGTGCCGGGCTACCTGCGGGACATCGAGGCCATCGGCCCGGGCGGCAAGTACACCGGACGCACCTACGCCGAGTACGAGGACACCGCCATCCGCTTCACCAAGGCGATGCTCGAGGTCTGGCGCGAGGGCGATTGCAACGGGCGGCTGTTCGCCTTCCCGAAGTGCGACCTGCACGTCAACGCCGACACCTTCAAGGACCCGAAGCAGTACGATATCCTGAAGATGGCCTGCAAGATCGCCTCGGAGAACGGTTCGCCGTATTTCGTCTTCGACCGCGACGAGGTCACCCTGAGCGCGTGCTGCCGGCTGCGCACGACGATCGACGACGACTACATGATCAAGCATCCCGAGTCGATGCGCTTCTGCGGGTTCCAGAACATCACCGTCAATCTGCCCCAGTGCGCCTTCCGGGCCGGGCAGGGCAACGAAGAGAAGTTCTACGAGGAAGTCGAGCGCATGATCGACCTGGCCATCCAGGCCCATCTCGACAAGCGCAGCTTCATCCAGCAGCTCATGTCGGCGCCCCACCTGCCCCTGTGGGAGATCGGCAAGGAGGCCCGCGACGGCCGGCCGTACGTCGACCTCGACCAGGCCACCTACATCGTGGGCCTGGTGGGCCTGAACGAGTGCCTGCACTACCTGACCGGTCACGAGCTGCACGAATCGGACGACATGGTCAAGCAGGGCCTGCGCGTGATCAGCTTCATGCACAAGAAGCTCAAGAAGGAGGGCGAGCGGCTCAACATGAAGTTCACCCTCGAGGAATCGCCCGCCGAGAGCGCCACGCGCCGCATGGCCAAGGTGGACATGAAGCGCTTCCCCTTCGCCAAAAACTACATGCGCGGCTCGCTCGAGGACGACGAGGTCTACTACACCAACTCGATCCACCTGCGGGCCGACGCCCCCGTGGACCTGGTCAAGCGGATCCAGACCCAGTCGAAGTTCCACCGGCTGATCGAGTCGGGGGCCATGATCCACGCCTTCGTCGGCGAACAGCAGCCCCCATGGCAGTCGATCGCCGCCTTGGTCAGGAAGACCTTCGACAAGACCAACGCCGCCCAGTTGACCATCAGCCCCGAGTTCACCGTCTGCGCGGCCTGCTCCCGCACCTCGCGCGGCCTGCACGAGGCCTGCCCGGAGTGCGAGTCGACCGAGGTGACGGGCATGACCCGCATCGTGGGCTACTTCAGCCGGGTGACCAACTGGAACAAGTCGAAGATCGGCGAACTCAAAGACCGCCAAAAGGGCGATTACATGGTGATGACCGGCCCCGAGGAGCCCGCCGACGCGCCCGCCCCCGAGACGGTGCTCGGCACCTACGCCGACATCGCGCTCGCGGGCTACGAGGACTCGCTGCGCACCGCCGAGGCGCTCGACGCGGCGATCGAGGCGCT
>CAZEJK010000451.1:0-3243 GCA_964512045.1 uncultured Thermoanaerobaculia bacterium | reverse complement strand
TTATCGTGACCATGTCGACTCCGGCCTGCAGGAGGTGGACGGCTGCGGTGTGTCGCATCGTGTGTGGGTGTACACGCTTGCTTGCCAACGTAGGCGTTATCCCTGCTGCGATGCGGGCGTGCTTGCGGATTACGTAGCGAACTCCGAAGCGCGACATCGGCTCGCCCCGGTTGTTGCGGAACAAGGGCTGCCGGGCATCGGTATCCATGTGGGTGTCAAGGATCAGCTCCCGCAGCGCAGCGGCGGTCTGCGGCCAGAGTGGGCAGAACCGCTCCTTGCGCCCTTTGCCGAATAGCCGGACATGATGTGGTCTGGTAAGCCGCAGGTCGCATGGCCGGATGTCAATGGCCTCTTGGACGCGCGCTCCAGAGTTGAAGAGCAACAGCAAGAGTGCGTAGTCGCGGCATCCTGAAGGCGTGGTCTGGTCCGGGGCCTGCAGAAGGGCGCGGACCTCGTCGGCATCCAGGTACTCCACCGCAGGAGTAGCAGCACGCTTGAACGGAATAGCGAGCAGTCCTTGGCAGAGCTCGATGTGCTCCGGTGCGCCCGCTGCTGCGTGTCTGGCGAAAGCATGAATTGCAGCTAGACGCGCGTTTCGGGTGCTTGCGCTGTTACCGCGATCTCGCTCGAGGTGATCGAGGAATGCGAGAACGTCGTCGGGCGCCAGGTGGTCGAAGTCGAGCTGCACCACAGGGCGCGAATGACGGGCTGACAGGAATCGAAGCAGGAGCACAACGGCGTCACGATAGCTTTGGAGCGTGTGCGGGCTTGCTCCGTGAATCCGCGGCAAATGGTCTGCGAAGAACGCGCGGAGCGCCCGCGCCAGAGCGTTTGGCGCGCCGCCGGTCATCGTGCACCTCCGCTGGTCGACTCGGGTGCGATGATCGGGGCGGCGTGATCGGCGAAGAGCTCACTGGCGGCCTGGATCACAGGCTCGAGCTGTGCCAGATAGTAGGCGGTCGATACAATGGAGACGTGCCCCATCGACGTCGCCAACGCCGGCAGCTTGGCCTGCACGTCGGCCCCGGCGCGGTACCACCGAAGCAGCGCGTGGACGGCATGTGTATGACGAAGATCGTGGACACGCGGCAACTTACCGCTCTCGGTCCGGATACCGGCAGCCTGGAAAAGGCAGCGTAAGCCATGACCGATGCCGGCTCCGCTGCGAGCTCGTAGGCCGCGCCAAGAGCTGACGAGTAACGGGCTACCCTCGTCGTGAGGTAGCTGACGACGTGCCGCCAGGAACGTCTCCATCTCCGATGCAGCGTCGGTGGACAGTGCCACCAGGCGTGACTTGTGGAACTTGGACGATCGAATCAGCAGCGTCTGCTCTTTGGAGTCGTAGTCCGACAATCGTAGCCGCACCACCTCGCCACGACGCAGACCAGTGGTGTAGAGCAAGACGACCACGAGCCGATACGACTGGCTCCTGAGCGGGGAGGTCGATCGCGGTAGCAGGTCGTCGGCCGCACACAACAACCGGGCGATGTCCTGTCGGTTGAAGATGTACGGCCGTTGAGGCTGGTCAGGCGTTGGAAACGTGGCCAGATCGGGAACGAATGCGAACGGGTCGGAACGCCTGATGTACAGGCAGAGGTTGCGGACGATCCGCATCCTGGCTCGGCGTGTGGTGGGGCTCAGATGGACCATCGTCAGGCACCATGCCGCGAACGCTTCTGCCGTCAAGGTCGAAGAACCGGGATTCGAAGTAGCGAGGTGTCGATCGAAGGTCGCCAGAACATGAGCTTCGTTGTCGAATCGGCGACCCAGAGCGCGCTTGAGCGATACGTAATCGGCGATCGCTGTGGCGAGCGCCGAATGCAGAGCGGGAAGCGGTCTCATCGAAGCACCTCCCTCGGCAGGTCGAGCGCAACCTCTCGAAGATCCTCGACATGCAACCGTAGGTAGACGCTGGTACTCTCGATGCTCCGATGGCCGAGTAGGTCACCGATGGTTTTGAGTGACGCGCCTTGCCGCAGCAGGTGGACGGCCACAGAGTGGCGCAGGCAATGCGGGCCCTGGTAGGGGATCTGCAATCCGCTACGGCGCACCCAACCCTGGAAGGCCTCCGTGACGGCCGTCGGACGGAGTGGTCCAGCGGGGGCCCGGACTCGGAGAAACACCTCACGGTGACTCGTCTGATGTCGGCCGTGCCCAAGGTAGTCGATCAGACAGGCACCCACCTCCGTGGTCAGCGGCATTACCAGCCGACTGCACGTCTTCGATCTTGTGATCCGCAGCTCCTCGGCCCGCCAGCAGATGTCCTCCAAGTGCAGGTGTGCCACCTCCGACGTCCGCAGGCCGAACGTGCTGATGAGCAGGAACATTGCGTAATCGCGCTTGCCCATCGCCGTCGTGCGGTCGATAGCGGCAAGAAATGTGCGCACCGTCTCCCACGGAAGAGCCCGCGGAAGACGCTCGCCGCGGTAAACACGCGGCGTGTCGATCTGTACATCCAAACCGTGTGCGACCAGATCTCGACCAGCCAGATACCGCAGGAACGATCGAACCTGGGCCACCACATGCTGCAGGCTCGCTCTGGACACCCGTGCGCCGACCTGTCGCAGGAAGCCCTCGACGTGACGGGGCTCGATCACCTCCAGCGCCGCCAGGTCACCGTCGAAACCGACGTAGGTCAGTAGCTCTCGGGCAGCAGCCCCGTGACTAGCCCGCGTGGACTTCGCAAGACCTCGCACGCGGTCCAGGTACGTCACGTACTCGAGGATCAGCTGCTCAGTGGGCGTCAGAGGCGTCGGCTTGAGTAGCCCGCACGTCGAAAAATACCCAACGAGCGAACGAATTACGGCCGACCTGTAGATGTCCTCCTGCGAGTCCTCGGGGGCGAGCTTCAAGAACTCGGACTCGGTTAACTCATCAATGCTCGACACGCCGTTTGCGCAGAGCTCTGCATCAACGTCTCGCATCGCTCGCAGGCGAAGCCTGATAGGCAGTGGTGGGTATCCCTGCCCAGCCAACCAATCAACGAATCCGGCGGCATGTGGGCCAAGCACCGGCAAAAACAGCACCTTCCGGTGCCCCCTTGGGTAGATGTCCTTGAGCATCGCGACCTCCTTCCTGGCGAAGGATGCGCCGTCGCGATGCAGACTTATGTGAAGTCAGTCTCGCGCGGAAGACATCGATCAAGGAAGATCCCGGTCGCACTCCACATAAACCGAGACTTCACATGAATCGACGATGAGCAAATCGAGACGGGCAAGCTGGTTGACCAGCTTGCGCGACGAG
>CAZEJK010000450.1:0-3248 GCA_964512045.1 uncultured Thermoanaerobaculia bacterium | reverse complement strand
GGTCCCGGCCCCGACAGCCGGATCCCGGCCATCCGGTCCCCGGCGCATGCCTCGAGCTTTCGAAGATACTGCTGGGTGAGTTGCTCAGCCGCCGCCAGCGTACGTCGGCTCTCTTCCGCGCTACACTTGGACGCCGGAGGACAGATCATGGCTCGATTCTTCACCCACTGGATCACGACCGCTCTCGCGCTCGGCGTCACCGCCTGGATCGTCCCGGGCGTGCACGTCAGCTCACTCCTCGTCCTGCTCATCGCAGCGATCGTCCTCGGCCTGATCAACGCGGTCATCCGCCCGCTCCTGGTGATCCTGACGTTACCGGTCACCGTCCTCACCCTCGGGCTGTTCTACCTGGTGGTGAACGGCGTCTCGTTCGCCCTCGCCGCGGCCCTCGTCCCCGGCTTCAGCGTCTCCTCGCTACTGGCGGCGGTCGTGGCCGCCCTGGTGATGTCGCTGGTCTCCTGGTTCGTTGGCTCGTTCGCCGACGACCGCGCCTGAGGAAGCCCCGATGACACGGATCAAGGTCCGCCGCACCCATCGCGAGGAGCTCCCCGGGCTCGGCCTCATCCGCGAGGCCGCGGGCGGCGACAGCAGCCTGCCCGGGCACCGGCTCATGCTCGATTTGGAGCTGGAGGTGGACCCCGACCTCGACCACTTGATCCGTCACGACCCGGATGCGTTCCTGACCGCCGTTGATGGCGACCAGACAGTCGGGTTCATCAGCGCCCACGTCCGCGGACGCCAGTGGACGCTGTCGGAGATTGCAGTGCTCCCGCAGTACCGCGGTCGTGGCGCCGGAGGGCTGCTGCTCGCCAGGTCGATGGAGTACGCCAGCCGCGCCGGTGTGCGCGAGTTCCTCGCCCTCGCCAACGAGTCTTCTACGGTGCTTGCGCTGCTGCTCCGCCAGGAGCTCGCACCGGTGGTCCCGATCTACCGGATGCGCGTGACCCCGGCGGTGGCCGCAGAGCTCGGGTCGGCCCTCGCTCGTCTTCTCCCGGGCCAGGACGTCACCGGGGAGCTGCTGAACCAACGGGGCCAAAGCGATGTCGACCGGATCGACCGCCTCGCTCGCGGGGTGGTGCGCCCGCAAGACCACATCTACTGGATCAAGCAGAAGGGGTGCAACGTCGCGTTCGTCCGCCAGGGCGCACGGGTCGCAGGGTACGCCTCGGGAGGTCGTGGCCGCGTGGGTCCCGTCGGCGGCTCGACTCAGGATGCCGCCCTGTGCGCGCTTGGCTGGGCGTTGCAGTTCGCCAGCACCGGCGCCGACCCGGTCGAGCTGGGCGTCCCGGCGAGCTTTACCCCCGCGGTGGAGGCGCTGCTCGATGGTGGCGCACGGGTGGACGGCGCCAGGCTGCTGATGGGCCGTGGCCTGTCCACCAGCTTCGACCGCTACATCCTGGCCCCCGGCAACCTGCTGTGAACGACTCGCCGATCACGCCGACTGCCGGTCCCCCCGCCGCCGGCTGGCGGGTGCGCTACGACCGCGAGCTCAACGCCGAGCAGGAACGGGTCGTCATGCACCCGGGCGGGCCGATGCTGGTCCTCGCCGGCGCCGGAACGGGCAAGACCCGAACCCTCGTGTACCGCGTGTGCCGTCTGATCGAAAGCGGCGTCGCGCCAGCGAGGATCCTGCTCCTGACCTTCACCAACAAGGCCGCACGGCAAATGCTGGACCGAGTCGGCGAGCTGGTGGAGGCGGGCTCGGGCCGAGTGATGGGCGGCACCTTCCACTCGGTGGGGCACCGGATTCTCAGACGCCACGCCGAGCTGCTCGGCTACCCGCCGCGGTTCTCGATCATCGATCGCGAGGACTCCAACGATCTGATGGGCGGCGCCGTCGCCGATGTCCAGCCGCCGAGCCGCTCCAAGCGGTTTCCGAAGCCGAGGCTGCTGGTCAACCTGTACAGCTTCGTGATCAACACCGGCCGGTCGCTGGACGAGGTCCTGCTGGCACAGGCGCCGCAGTTCTATGAGCTCCAAGAGACCATCACCACGGTGTTCCGCCGCTACATGGAGCGCAAGCGCGCCGCGGGCCTGATGGACTTCGATGACCTGCTACTCAACTGGCTGCTGCTCCTCAAGCAGCACCCGCAGGTGCGGCGGCAGCTCGCACAGCAGTTCGAGCACGTGCTGGTGGACGAGTATCAGGACACCAACCGTCTCCAGGCCGACATCGTCGACGGCATGCTCTCGGCGGAGCGCAACGTCATGGTGGTCGGCGACGATGCCCAGTCGATCTACGCCTTCCGCGGCGCCGACTTCGACAACATCCTCACCTTCCCGGAGCGCCACGAGGGCACCGCCGTTTTCCGGCTGCAGACCAACTACCGGTCGACGCCCTCGATCCTCGCCCTCGCCAACGCGTCGATCGCCCACAACACCCGCCAGTTCCCCAAGGACCTCCGCGCGGTTCGGGAGGACACCGAGCTGCCGATCCGCGCCGCCACCCCGAACCCCGAGACACAGGCGTCGTTCGTCGCCGATCAGGTGCTCGACCAGCGCGATGCCGGCATCGACCTGGACGAGATGGCTGTCCTGTACCGCAACCATGCCCACTCCCTCGAGCTGCAGGTGGAGCTCACCCGGCGGAACATCCCCTACCGGGTGCGCTCCGGCGTCCGGTTCTTCGAGCAACGGCACATCAAGGACGTGCTGTCCCACCTTCGTTTCATCGACAACGGCCGCGACGAGGTGGCGTTCGCGCGCCTTGCCAAGCTGCGCCGGGGGATCGGGGACCGCACCGCGGCGCGGCTGTGGGGCGAGGTGGAAGGCGACGATGCGCTCAACCGGCTGATCCATCTGAGCCTGGACCGGGTGGAGCTGCCGAGAGGAGCCCGAAAGTCCATTGCCACCCTGCAGGAGCTTCTGTCCGCAATCACCTCCCAGCCGATGCTCTCCCAGCCCGGAGAGGTGATCCGCGAGGTCGTCCGCCGCTTCTACGCGATGTGGGCACGCGACAACCTGGAGAACGCGGCCAGCCGGCTCGAGGATCTCGAGCAGCTCGCCCTGTTCGCGGACCCGTACGATGACGTCTCCTCGTTTCTGGGGGAGATCACGCTTCTCAATGAGCTGTCCGGCGAGGATGTCGCCGGCGGGCCGGTGGACGAGATGCTCACCCTGTCCACTGTCCACCAGGCCAAGGGCCTGGAGTGGCGGGCCGTGTGGATCCTGTGGCTCGCCGAGGGACGGTTCCCCACCTTCCGCGCCGAGGACATCGAGGAGGAGCGGCGTCTGTTCTACGTGGCCGT
>CAZEJK010000449.1:0-3266 GCA_964512045.1 uncultured Thermoanaerobaculia bacterium | reverse complement strand
GGAACGCGGACTTCCAGTCCGCATCGGGCTTCGCTGCGGGCTCGATGCTGCGGACGAGACGTCCGCTGTCCGTACGGGGGTGGCAGGTGCTGCCGCACAAGCACGGAACGCGGACTTCCAGTCCGCATCGGACTTCGCTGCGAGCCTGATGCTGCGGACGAGACGTCCGCGGTCCGTACAGGGGTGGCAGGTGCTGGCGCTAGTGGCGGTGCAGCAGGGCGAGTGCTTCGACCTGGCGCGTCTGGGGCATCATGTCGACCGGCTGCAGAGTGGCCAGTGTGAACCCGCCGTTGATGAGCACCTCGAGATCCCGCACCAGTGTCTTCGGCTCGCACGACAGGTAGGCGATCCTGCGAGCAGGGGAGGCGAGGAGCATCTCGAGCGTCGCCGTATCTGCTCCTTCTCGCGAAGGGTTCAAGATGACGGCGTCGGGCGCCTCGGCCTGGAGCCTGTGCAGGGCTCGCTTGACCGGGCTCGCGATCACCTCGATGCTGTCGATCCGGTTGGCGGCGATGGTGGCGCGTGCGTCGGCCACAGAAGCCCGGACGCCCTCGACACACAGCACCCGCGTAAACAGCCGGCGCATCGCCAGCGCGTGGGTGCCGACCCCTGCGAAGAGGTCGACCAGCAGCTCTCCGGTCCCGAGGAACTCCTCCATGCGCCGGTGGATCTCGGGCAGAATACCGAGGTTGACCTGAAAGAAAGAGCCGGGCGACACGCGGAGCGACAGGCCGGCACACTCGACGAACACCTCGCGAACCCCCGCGAGCGGCTCGATGCGGCCCTTGATGACCTGCCCGCCGCCGCGCGGGTTCAGGTTGATGCCGATGCCGGCCAGGTGCCCACACGCATGGCCGATCGCATCAATCGGTAATCTCGGCATGTCCTCGGATGCCACCACCAGGGTGAGATGCTGCTGTGACGGATCGCTGCCGCAGCGCAGGTCGATGTGCCGCAGTGCAAACGGGAACCGGACGGGCGAGTTGAGCAGCGTTCGCAGCTGGCGCGTCGTCTCCAGCAGCTCGGGTACCAGGACCTGACACTGTGGAGCATCGATCACCTCGCGGCTGCGCCGCCTGAAGTAGCCGAGCACCGAGTGGCGCTCGCGGTCGGTGGAGATCGTCATCTTCGCCCGGTTGCGGTAGGCGGACACGCGGGGAGAGGGCAGTGTCGCGAGCACCTTCGTGTGGTCGATGCGGGCCCGCTCCTCGACGGCGTCGAGCAGCCAGCGGCGCTTCAGCACCAGCTGCTGCTCGTACGGCTGGCCCAGAAGCGAGCAGGCGCCACACTCCACGCCGTGGAGACACTCGATCGTCCGCAGGTCGGGTCCGTCGTCACTCATGCTGACAGCCTACCGGAACCGTGCCACCCGCGCAGTCTCGGGACTCTGAAACGCGGAGCCACAACGCATGCACGGACCTGGGTTCCTGTGCCGTGACGACACTTTCGCGTGCTGGCGCGGCCTACGACTCGCTGGACGGCTCGTTCTCCGGGAAGTGCTCCACCTTCACGTCCAGATGCCCTGTGAGCTCCTTCAGCTCGCGGGTCAGGGCGCGCCCGATCACCAGCCGCTGGACCTGGTTGGTGCCCTCGTAGATCTGCGTGATCTTGGCGTCGCGCATGTACTTCTCGATCGGGTAGTCGTGGCAGTACCCGTAGCCGCCGAACAGCTGCACCGCGTCGGTGGTGACCTTCATCGCCGTATCGGTGGCGAACACCTTTGCCATCGCGGCGATCTTGTTGACGTTCTTCGCACCGGAGTCGATCACCCGTGCCGAGTGGTACACCAGCTGCCGGGCCGCCTCGATCTGGGTGGCCATGTCGGAGAGCATGAACTGGATCGCCTGGTGGGACATGACCGTCTGATTGAACTGGCGACGCTCGGAGGTGTAGCGCAACGCCCACTCGAACGCGCCCTGGGCGAGACCGAGGGCCTGGGCCGCCACGCCGGGCCGGGCACGGTCGAGGGTCATCATCGCGTTCCTGAAACCGCCGCCCTCCTTGTCGCCGAGGAGCTGGCCGGCGGGCACGCGGCAGTCAGCGAACTCGAGCTCGTTGACGTGCACGGTGCGGATTCCCATGGTGTCCTCGCGCTTGCCGATCTCAAAGCCGGGGGTGTCGCGGTCCACCAGGAACCCCGAGATTCCACGGATCCCCTTGTCTGGATCGGTGAGAGCGTAGACGGTGTAGACCGATGCGACCCCGCCGTTGGTGTTCCACTTCTTCTCGCCGTTGATGACGTACGCATCGCCGTCGCGGATCGCGGTGGTGCGCAGGCTGCCCGCGTCCGAGCCGGAGGCCTTCTCCGACAGCCCGAAGGCGATCAGGAACTCGCCGGAGGCGATCTTCGGGAGGTACCGCTCCTTCTGCTCCTCGGTGCCGCCGAGGATGATCGGAAACGAGCCCAGCGCATTCACGGCGTACGCCACCCCGACGCCGCCGCAGGCTCGTGAGAGCTGCTCGACCACCAGCACCATGTCGAGCACGCCCGTGCCGTGGCCGCCGTACTCCTCAGGGATCCAGATACCGGTCAGCTCGTAGCTCTTGAGCGCCTCGAGGATGTCCCAGCCGTACTCGGCAGTGCGATCCAGCTCCGCGGCTCGCGGGCGAACGTACTTCTCTGCCACCTCGCGCGCTCGTTCCAGGTACTCCATGTTCTGCGTCGTCAGCAGCTCGTGCATCGTCGCCTCCCTTGAATGTGCGTGGGCATTGTACGGCAACACGCAAGGCCGGCTTCTGCTTCCGTCCGGCAGTGCGACTGCTCAAAGCACTCCCGCGAGCGGAGAGATCCCGTCGAAGCACCGCCGCCTCCGGATCCGGTCGCCGGCCCCGACCCCGGGTTGGCTTCGTTGGACGGCTCGCGCGCGGGGCTAAACGCCGCGCCTACGCCATCCTCCGACGCCTCTTCGTAGCTGCGGGGTTTATCCCCGCAGACGGCGTCATCGCTGAAGCGGTTTGGCGCTCGGTCAGCCAGATGGTCGGGGCTTCGCGAGTCCGGGGTCGGCTGCCGACTTCCGGGAGCAGGGCCGGGACCAACGACGGGACAGCACAGCACACAGTACCCACCCGCCCGGCCCGCGGGACGCGGGCCGCCACAATTGTGGAAGCCTGCGTCTCGCAGGCTGGGGGGATGGGTGGGTCTGGTGCTCGGAGTGCTTCACCATCGGACCTCCACCGACGCCGCGGCGGGCGCTCTTTGGTGGCGCGCACTCCCAGTCCGCATCGGGCCGTTCTGCACGTTCGATCGGGGCGCTGGGGACGCGTTT
>CAZEJK010000448.1:0-3276 GCA_964512045.1 uncultured Thermoanaerobaculia bacterium | reverse complement strand
GCATTAAGAACTCAAAACTAAGAACTTAGAACTCAACTCAGAGCTTCCGAACCCCCGTCATCTCGACCGAGCCCCTGCAACTGGACGCCACAATCAAGCACCATGTCCCACCGGAGAACACCGCCCATCCAAGAGCTACGTCATCTCGACCGAGCTGCCATGGCGCTGCAGCCGTGGTTGGCCAGTCGGCAACCGTGACGGTCCGCAGCACCTGGCGAGCGGAGAGATCCCGTGGAAGAACCCGCGCCCCAACAACGCCCCCGTCCCCGACCGGTGGTCGGGGCATCCTGCCCCGACACGCCATACCACCGAACCGCCATCAACCCTCGCACCTCAACCCCGAACCCCCGTCGCGCCTCCCGGGCTGGCGGGCGGCATTCTCAACTCTGAACTCTCAACTCTCAACTTGGAACCCCCCCCCAACTTTCCTGGAGCACAGCGAGCCACGCCATGACGACAACTCCCCAGTCCGCCACCGACCTGAAGTCCCGTATCACCAGCCACGACGCGCTCGTCGGCATCATCGGCCTCGGCTACGTCGGCCTGCCGCTGGCCCTCGCCCTGGCCGAGGAGCGGTTCCACGTCCTCGGCTTCGACGTGGACCCGGCCAAGATCGACGCCATCGCCGCCAAGGAGTGCTACATCAAGCACCTCGACGCCGGGCGTCTCGCCGCCGCTGTCGACTCCGGCCGGCTTGCCGCGACCACTGATTTCGACCGCCTGTCCGAGCCGGACGCCATCCTGATCTGCGTGCCCACGCCGCTCACCGTCCAGCGTGAGCCGGACATGCGCTACGTCGAGGCCACCGCCCACGAGACCGCGAAGCGCCTGCGCCCGGGCCAGCTCGTCGTCCTCGAGTCGACCACCTACCCCGGCACCACCGAGGAGCTCGTCCGGTCGATTCTCGAGTCGCCGCAGCCGCAGCAGGACGAAAAACGACCGCCTCAGGGCCTGACCTGCGGCAGCGACTTCTTCCTGGCCTTCTCACCGGAGCGTGAGGACCCCGGCAACCCCAGCTACGGCACCACCAACACTCCGAAGGTCGTCGGTGGCGTCGACGAGGTCTCCGGCGACCTGGCGCAGCTGCTGTATGACCAGATCATCTCCAAGACCGTTCGGGTCTCCTCCGCCCGCGCGGCCGAGGCGGCGAAGCTCACCGAGAACATCTTCCGCGCCGTCAACATCGCCCTCGTCAACGAGCTCAAAATCGTCTACGACGCCATGGGCATCGACGTCTGGGAGGTCCTCGACGCCGCCGCCACCAAGCCGTTCGGGTTCATGCGCTTCAACCCCGGTCCCGGATGGGGTGGACACTGCATCGCCGGCAACGAGTGGTTGAGAGTCCGAGGAGCCGGATGCTATGGGGTGTACAGAGCGGAGGAGCTCTTCAAGCGGCTGGGCAATCAGTATCCAGCGGTGGTCACGCCCGGCGGGATCTACGTGGATCCCGATGGCCTGGAAGCCCTGGCGCTCGATCCGGCGACCGGCGAGGTCGACTGGTTCCCTGTCAAGACTTTCTACCGCGGGCGATTCGAGGGGAACGCAGTTACCATCTCAACCCAAGATAGTCGTCAGCTGACTGTCACCGATGAGCACCCAATGCTCGTCTGGAACGGCGGAAGCTTTGGAGTTCGCGCAGCACACGCGCTAAGGCCGGGTCAGCGGATTCCGATTCTTCGCGATGGAGAAGACGAGGACCTTCGGTCTGCCTCTCTCCTCAAGGATGGCGAGTCCGCTCTGACTCGAGTCAGTGATGACGTTGCGACGGTCGCCGTCGCACAGGTCTCGTCCAATCCCTTCAACGGCTGGGTCTACTCAATGGAGGTGGAGCAGGCGAGCACCTTCACGACGAGCTCCGGTATTGGTGTCCACAACTGCATCCCGCTCGACCCCTTCTACCTGGCGTGGAAGGCGCGGGAGTACGGAACGCCCACGCGGTTCATCGAGCTGGCGGGCGAGGTCAACGTGCACATGCCCGAGTACGTCGTCTCCAAGCTCTCCCTCGGCCTCAACGCCCAGCGCAAGGCCGTCAACGGCGCCAAGGTCCTGATCCTCGGGCTGGCGTACAAGAAGGACATCGATGACCCCCGCGAGAGCCCGGCGTTCGAGATCATCGACCAGCTCCTCGAGCTCGGCGCCGACCTCAGCTACCACGACCCGCACATCCCGACGGCGCCAGCGATGCGCACCTGGCCCGACCTGCCGCCGATGCGCTCCGTCGACCTGACCCCGGACACCCTGCGTGCCGCCGATGCGGTCCTCATCGTCACCGACCACTCGGCAGTCGACTACGACCTCGTCGCCGAGCACGCCCCGCTCATCGTCGACACCCGCGGCATCTACCGCGACCACAAGCCCAACATCACCCGCGCCTGACGCCTCGGGCCGGTACACGGTGGTCGGGGCATCCTGCCCCGACACCACCGAGACGTGCTGCTGCCAACGGTGGTCGGGGCATCCTGCCCCGACACGATGCACCACCCCCTGGGCGGGTGGGCAGCACTCAGGGTTCAGAGTTGAAAGCTCAGCACTCAGCCGGGGAGAATCTCCCCACCCCTGTAGGGAACTTGACCCCGACATGACAGAGCCCCGGTTGACGAGAGCGCGTTTCCGCGCGAAAATGGCCCAGGTATGTGAGGAACAGGCGAGCCGAGAGACACCCAAAAAAGTTTTGCGGTTTTTCTCATAAGACTCGTGAAATCAGTGAGAACGCAATGTAAACAGTAAAGCGGAGCTATGCCTTGCATGCTCCGAAACCGCTGCTTTCAGCGTATCCATCGGGCGACGAGAGATCGTGATCTCTCCACTCCAACGACTCAGGAGAACGCCGAGCGGCCCAAAAGGGCCTCCCATCCCACGTTGAACGTGACCGATGCATCCAGGAGATCTCTGCCGACCACCTTCTCGCAGACGCCCAGCGATCCGCCCCGGTCTCACGAGCGGCCCAGAACGACCCATCGCAAGCAGAATGGACCGCGGTGCGCCAGACGGACGCCCGGCGGCCCACGAACCCCCAGCTCCCGTCATCTCGACCGAGCCCCTGACTACCGATGCCCCCCAGCGAAGCACGAGGCCTCACCGGAGCACACCGCTCATCCACCAGCCCCGTCATCTCGACCGAGCCCCTGACCACCGATGTTCCCCAGCGAAGCAGGAGCACACACCGGAGCACACCGCTCATCCACCAGCCCCGTCATCTCGACCGAGCCCCTGACCACCGATGCCCCCCAGCGAAGCACGAGGCCTCACCAGAGCGCACCGCTCATCCAGCAGCCC
>CAZEJK010000447.1:0-3299 GCA_964512045.1 uncultured Thermoanaerobaculia bacterium | reverse complement strand
CCAGTCTCACTCGCAGGAGCAACGACGCCACAGCCCGGCTCCGGTCCCGGCCCCGACAGCCGGATACCGGTCATCCGGCCCCGGCGCACGCCTCGAGCTTTCGAAGATGTGTGCTGCTTGAGCCGCCAACGCTGCCGGGCGAGCGACCGTTGGGCCAGCGACTTCGGAGAACCGTCGTGGTCGCGGCCCGCAGCCGCGTGGGCTACGAGCAACGCAACCTGCTGGACGACAGCACGTACTTCGAAGCAGCCCCTGACGCCGGGCCGCGAGACCCGCCGTGAACACACGTCGACGCACCCGTCCCCTGTCACGACGGTGCTGTGATCGGCAAAGGAACAAGCGGGCCGGCATGGAAAGCTCAGGGTGACTGTTCTCTGGTACGGTGGGACGACCCACCGAAAACCGCTCGGAGGCTTGCATGCGTTCGCCGACAGAAGCTGGGCATCCTCGGCACTCGGTTCTCTCGCTACGCACCCTGACACCGCTCCTCCTCTGCGGCGTGCTGCTCGCAATAGCGCCCGGGGCCCACGCCAACCAGTCGGACCGCGCCAAGGTCAAGGAGCTGCCGGAGAAGTGGCAGATCTGGCTCACCGAGGAGGTCTACCCGCTGATCACCGACGAGCAACGGGACGCGTTCCTCGCTCTCGACACGGAAGCTCAAAGGGAGTCCTTCGCCGAGCGGATGTGGTCAGTCTGGGGCAACCAGACCGGCGAAGGCGCTGCGTTTCGGACGATCTACGCCGATCGTCTCGCCTTCTGCCGCGCCGAGTACGACTCCACCACCGAGGACCGCGCCCGGGTCCTGCTGCTGCACGGGCGGCCGGATGCCATCAAGGAGATCCGTTGCCCACAGGTATTCCATCCGATGGAGTTCTGGATCTGGGAGTATCTGCCAGGTGTGGGTCAAGGTGTCGTCGTGCTCTTTTACCAGGCGTGGGGAGTCGGACCGCACCAGCTCTGGAACCCGTTTCGAGGTCGGCGCGTGCTGTACACGGATGCCGCTGCGTCGTCGGCGATGCGCTCCACCACCGGGTTCATCATGGACCGGGTGGAACGACGCTGCATCGATGGCGAGATTGCGCTGAGACTCCTCAACTCGGCAGAGTACTGGCTCCGCGATCTCCGGGTCTCTCAGAACATGCGCCGGCTCATGCCGCGCGGCGACAGCGCCACGGAGTCCACCAGCGCGCGGTTTTTGAAGTTCTCCACGCTGGTTGACGAGGACGCCCCACCGATCGACTTCGACGTGACAGGCTCCGTGCGCGGCCGCCGCGGCGGCAAGGTGCGAGTCGGCTTTGACGTCCGTCTGCCGAACGAGAAGCTCGGCACCAGCACGGTCGGAGACAAGAAGATTGTCCAGCTCGACGTCATCGGCGAGATCAGCCGCGGCACGCACATGGTCGACCGGTTCCGCTACCTGTTCACCCTGCCGTCGGCCTCCGAGGAGCTGGCGCTCCTCCTCGAGCGCTACCTCCGGCCGGGCTCGTACAGCCTCAGGCTGAAGGTCGCCGACGAGCACTCGCGCCGCGCCAGCGTGCGCGAGATCGACTTCGAAGCACAACCCTCCGCAACCGAGGACGGCGCCGGTGTTGCGGCTCCCACGGCTGTGGACGAGCCCGAGGTGCACATGGCCAGCATCACGCTCCCGACCGGCACCGACTCCGAGGAGCTGTCACGCACGTTCAACATCCCCCTGTACGACAGCGAGGCCGTCATGTCCCTGCGCGGGCCCGAGGGCGAAGGCTTGACCGGTCTCCAGACGTTCGAGGCGCTGGTCACACCGGATGTGGCCAAGGTGGAGTTCTACCTCGACGAGCAGCTCGTGCTTGCCAAAAACCGACCGCCGTTCGAGGTCGATCTCGATCTGGGTCCGCTGCCGCGGCTGGCGTCCGTTGTCGCGGTCGCCTACGACGCGGACGGGTATGAGCTCGACCGCCAGCAGATGGACCTCAACATCGGTCGCGAGCGGTTCCTGGTGCGCCTGCAGCCGTTCGGGCCTGCGGACCGAGCCGACGGCTCCATCCACGCAGTCGCGAGCGTCAACATCCCGAGCGAGAAGGAGCTGGAGCGCCTCGAGCTGTTCTGGAACGACCAGCGACTCACCACCCTGTATCAGGAGCCGTACGAGGCATGGCTACCGATCGACCAGTCCGAGGAGGTCGGCTTCGTCCGCGCACTGGCAGTGCTCGACGACGGCAGCCAGGCCGAGGACATCCAGTTCGTGAACCTCCCGCAGTTCCTCTCCGAGGTGGAGGTCCAGGCGGTCGAGCTGCCGGTCACGGTGCTCGACCGTTCCTCTGGCAAGCCGGTGGAAGGCCTGACCAAGGAGGACTTCTCGGTGGTCGAGGAGGGCGTTCCACAGGAGATCTCCTACTTCAATTTACAGAGTGACCTGCCGATCCGCCTCGGTCTGGTGATCGACACCTCGGGGTCGATGGAGAAGACCCTGCCGGATGTGCAGAAGGTCGTGTTCGGTTTCTTGCGGGACCTCCTCAGACCGAAGGACCGCGCATTTGTCGAGGCGTTCTCAGACCGCCCGGTGCTGCTGGAGACGTTCAGCGCCGACTTCAACGCGCTCGAGAATGCTCTGCTCGCTCTGAATGCCGATCGCGAGACGGCCCTGTACGACGCCGTCGTGTTCGGCCTGTTCCAGTTCTCCGGAGTCCGCGGTCGCAAGGCGCTGATCGTGCTCACCGACGGGGAGGACAACGTGTCCGAGATGGACTTCGACCAGGCGATGGAGTATGCCCAGCGCAGCGGCGTGACCATCTACACCATCGGCATCGACCTGCCGCTCTCGCAGCTGCGTACCCGCACCCAGCTGCGCAAGATGGCACGTTCGACCGGCGGCGAGGTGTTCTTCATCTCGGGTGCGAAGGGTCTGCAACGCATCTATGATCAGATCGACCGGGAGCTCCGTACCCAGTATCTGGTCGCCTACACCTCCTCCAGTGAAGACACCTCCGACAGGTTTCGCAAGGTGGAGGTCGAGGTGGACCGGCCGGGCGTGGAGGTCCGGACGATCTCTGGTTACTATCCCGGGAGCTGATGTGGTGTCGCATGCCGTTGCCCTGTCATCGATGGTGGACGAATCTGTCCGCTCGAACGGACGACACCGGGAGTGCCGCACGACGACAGGTGTCCGATTTCGGGAATCATTATTGCTTGGCGAACGTCACATGAACATGCTGTGCGTAGTACCAACTCACAGAGGCGCGCCCTCTAAGACTCGAAGCAAAGCGCCCGAGTCGAGTTCCAAGTTCTTAGTTCTGAGTTCTCAATGCCACCCGCCCGCCCCA
>CAZEJK010000446.1:0-3310 GCA_964512045.1 uncultured Thermoanaerobaculia bacterium | reverse complement strand
TGAGCACAACGAGGCGAGCGGAGAGATCCCGTAGAAGAACCCCAACCCCTCCAACCTCCCCCGGGCGGGAGGGCGGCATTCAAAACTAAGAATTGAGAACTAAGAACCAACGCGGCCGCGGGCCGCAACCAAAGGGGTACTCCGATCGCGCCGGTCCCGCGCCCGCGTTGGAGGATACGGAGTGTTGAGTTGCTGATGCTCCATTGCTTCGGAAAAGCGCAGGCATACCCTGAGGTGCGTCGAGCATTTTCAGGTGATGGCCTGAGAACATGAGCCCCGGCATGCAAATCGAACGAATCGCCGCAACGCTTCGCCCCGTGCTCGAAAGCGTGCGGAGCCTTCGTGCCGCCTACCTTTTCGGTTCCGTGTCGCGAGCCGAGGCCAGACCATCCTCCGACGTGGACCTCGCCCTGCTACTCGACCACCGGCCCACGCTCGCCGAGCTCGTACAGCTTCAACAGCAGCTCGAAGATGCTCTGGGCGAAAAGACCGACGTCGTCGACCTCGGCTCGGCGAGCGCCTTCCTGGCCCTCGACATCATCAAGGGCCGCCGCATCTTCTGCCGCGACCACGATGCCATCGATGAGTTCGAGCTGTACGTCCTCCGCCGCGCCGGCGACCTGGCCCCATTCGAGCGCGCCCGAAGGGCGCACCTGCTGGGAGCATCGCCATGATGGCGCCCATCAGTGAGAAGGTCGTCGCATCAAAGATAGAGACCATCCGTGACGCCCTGATGGGCATCGCCACCCTCCCGCTCGAAGACGAGCAGGAGTTCCTCGAGAATCCGCACATGGCTGCCGCCGGCGAGTCCTATCTTCGTCGCGCCCTCGAGGCCCTCTTCGACCTCGGCCGCCACATTCTGGTCAAGGGTTTCAACACTCCCGTCGCCGAGTACAAGGCCATCGCCAGGGCACTTCGTGAGAACGGCGCGCTGTCGTCGGAGCTCGAGACCAAGCTGCTCATGATGGCCGGCTACCGCAACCGCATGGTCCACTTCTACGACGAGGTCACACCAGACGAGCTGTATACAATCCTCTGTGAACACAGCAACGACGTGGCCACCACGCTCGACGCTCTCCTCGCCTGGATCAAGAGCAGCCCCGATCTCATCGACACGTCGCTCTGAGCCCGAGTCATGAGCGGCTCAAAGCCGCCACATCTTCGAAAGCTCGAAGCAAAGCTCAGAGTGTTGGGCTCAGAGCTCAGAATGCCGCCCGCCCCCGGGCGGGAGCGCGGCATTCAGATTCAAAGAATTGAAAGATAAGAACGTATCAAGTCCCGTCACGGTGGTCGGGGCTTCCAGCCCCGACGTCTCCGGGCAGCCACCCAGCAACAAGCCGACAGCCCCTCCACCCAGCGAGCCCTCACCCACGCACGGAGCGCGGACCTCTGGTCCGCATCGGACCGCCCTGCAAGCGGCAAGGCACACAAGGAAAGACCAACAACAGCCACCAACCCCTAACGCCAGCCCAACCCCTCCAACCTCCCCCGGGGGGGAGGGCGGCACTCTCAACTCTCAACTCTCAACTCTCAACTGAACTCCTCCGAGCCCATGGCCAATAACAGCGCCTCAAAGCCGAACGCACTCCGCGATCTCTGCCGGCTGCACCGAGTGGTTTCGCTGTATGCCTTCGGGAGCCGGGCGGTTGAAGCTCGTGATTGGCTTCACGGAGTCACGGATGCGCCTCTTGACGGGCCATCAGATCTCGATCTGGGAGCTGTCGTGGAGGACGGTACCACCCTGACGGCGCGCGCGAGAGTGAAGCTCACCGCTGCGCTCGAACGGTTCTTCGGTGTCACTACCGTGGACCTCCTGCTCGTGTTGGAAGCGGACCCGTTCGTGGCGGTCGATGTCATCCGCGGCGAGCTCCTGTACTGCGACGACGAAAATCGTCAGGCGCTGGAAGAGCTCTTCGTGCTCCGACGAGCGGGAGATCTGGCCTTCTTCGAAAGACAACGGCTCGACGGGCTCCTGAGTGGAGAGCTGAGGCGATGACACCTTCGACGATCCGAGCCAAGATCGTGTTGGAACGAGTAGCGTGGATTCGGCAGATGCTGGACGATACTCGCGCGCTTCCGCTTGAGAGCCATGACGAGTTCGACTCTGACGTTCGAAACCCGAACTCAGCAGAGTCGTGCCTGCGAAGGGGATTGGAGGCTCGACTCGATCGTTGCTGCCTTCCAGCAAGGCCACTCACCGGAGACGATGCAGCAGCAGTACCCGGCACTCACGCTGGAGCAGATCTACGGGGCACTGACCTACTACCTGGCCCACGCCGATGAGGTCAACGACTACCTGCGGGGTCAAGAACGTCTATGGGTCGAGTGGCAACAGCGCTGCGAGCATGAGCAACCGGCTGTCCTCCAACGGCTCCGCGCAGTGCGCCAAGCCGAGAAGACCGCGGTCGGATGAGTCGGCCTCGGTTCCTCGCGGATCATGATCTGAATGAGCACATTATTACCGGTCTGCTGCGTCGCGATCCGTCCTTCGATGTCGTCCGCTGCCGGGATCTTGGTCGGGCCGGTGAGATCGTCTGGGCTTGTTGGTAGAATCAAACGGAGGTCACCGTGACGATCTACCAGCTACCGTGGGAGAAGCGTGAGCAGATACTCGCTATCGCGGCACGGTACGGCGCGCACAACGTTCTAGTCTTTGGATCGGTGGCGCGCGGGGATGCAGACGACGACAGCGACGTAGACCTCCTCGTGGAGTTCGATCGGAGCAGCAGCCTCATGGACCATGCTGCCATGCTACTGGAGCTAGAGGAGCTCCCAGGGCGTAAAGTAGATGTTGCCCCAGAGGCGTGTCTTCGGCCACGGGCGAGGGATCGCGTGCTCGGTGAGGCTATCGCCCTGTGAGAGATGATCGCGTTGACTTTGACGAGGGCGAGCTGGTCGGAACGCGCTGGACGTGACGTGAAGCACTGGAAGCGGACGAGGTCCCTATGAAGCTCAAGGTCATAGTGCATGAGGCGGAAGAGGGTGGGTTCTGGGCCGAGGTGCCCGCGATACCGGGCTGCGCCACGCAGGGAGACACCTTCGACGACCTGCTGCAGAACCTCTACGAGGCCGTAGAGGGATGTCTCTCCGTGGACGTAGAGCACTCGGCGATCGAGAAAGGGTCGCGCGTCATGGAGATCGCAGTGTGAAACCGATCAGCGGCCAGCAGCTCTGCGAGGCTTTGGAACGGGCAGGCTGGGAGCTGAAGCGGATCAAAGGCAGTCACCACATCTATGCGAAGCAGGGTGAAGCAGCGCCAACGCCCCACGCTGGAGAACGCTGGACATCCACCAGCCCCGTCATCTCGACC
>CAZEJK010000445.1:0-3350 GCA_964512045.1 uncultured Thermoanaerobaculia bacterium | reverse complement strand
ACGAACGTAACTGCAAGCCATGATGGGCGGGCGGGGCTCGACCGCGGCCGCGGGACCGGCACCACCGGAGCACCCCTTTGGTTGCGGCCCGCGGCCGCGTTGGAGGCCTCGGCGGAGCGCCCATTCCGCCCTCGGGGCAGACCCCACCCCCTGTGCCACCCGAGGCACGGTCAGAGGCACTGGACCCGCAGGCTCCGTCGCAACGCAGCACCGCAAGCCGCTCTGTCAGCATGCGATCCGGCTCTTCCTCTGCGCTGGCTTCCGAAAAACTGAGATTGCATCACAGATGCATTCCTTTCCGATGTTTGCAAGAGTGCTCAAGCGCGCTCCCCGCTCTCTGGTACGTTCGAAAGTGCGGGCACGGCACGGACGACAACGACGTGCCACCACCGCGTGACGAAGGAGTACGTGATGAGGATGACACGACAGATTCCCGATCACAGCCGGACGTTGATCGTCGGAGCGATCGTCAGCCTGGCCGTGCTGCTGGCGGGACAGGCGCTGGCAGCCCGGGCGGAGTCGGAGACGATCGAAGCCGACACGCCGGCCGAGATCTACCTGGCGGCGTGCGCCAACTGCCACGGCGCCGACGGCAGCGGCGCTCCGTCGAGCCGGCTCGGCTTCAATGTCCCCGTCCCCGACTTTACCGACTGCAACTTTGCCAGCCGTGAGCCCGACGCCGACTGGGTCGCGGTGGCCCACGCGGGCGGGCCGGTTCGCGGCTTCTCGCAGCTCATGCCCGCGTTCGGCGGCATCCTCAGCGTCGAGCAGCTCGAGATGGCCGTGGCCCACATCCGCACGTTCTGCGGCGACGACGACTGGCCTCCCGGGCACCTGAACCTGCCGCGCCCCCTCGTCACGGAGAAGGCATACCCGGAGGACGAGGCTGTTCTCACCACCACGTTCGTCGGAGAAGGACCGACCGAAGGTCTCGACTCGATCCACGCAGAGATCGTGTACGAGCAGCGGTTCGGCGCCCGCAACCAGCTCGAGCTGGTGGTTCCGTTCGCCTGGAACGACCGGCTGACCGGCCCCGGAGCAAGCCCCGATGACAGCGACTGGAGCTCGAGCGTCGGCGATATCGCCCTCGGCGTGAAGCGAGCCGTGTGGCACGACGGCGAACGAGGCTCCATCCTCAGCGTGACCGGCGAGATCATCCTCCCCACGGGAGACGAGGAGGCTGGCACCTCGTCCGGCACGGCGATCTTCGAGCCGTTCGTCTCCTACGGTCAGATCCTGCCGGCGAACTTCTTCCTCCACGGACAGGCCGGGGTCGGTGTCCCGTTCGACAGCGACGAGGCGGACGAGGAGGCGTTCCTCCGCGTCGCACTTGGCCGCAGCTTCACCACCGGCCAGTGGGGGCGAACCTGGTCGCCGATGGTAGAGCTCCTCGGCGAGCGCGAGCTCGCCTCCGGCGCCGACACGAGCTGGGATATCGCGCCCCAGATCCAGATCACCCTCAACACCCGCCAGCACATCATGCTCAACGTGGGGGTCCGCACCCCACTGAACAACGAGGAAGGCCGTGACACCGAGGTCATCGCGTACCTGCTGTGGGACTGGTTCGACGGCTCCTTCTTCGCGGGATGGTAGAGATATGAACGTTCACAACACGACCGTGAGCACCACACTGAGCATCGTCCTGGCGACCGCTGCCGTCCTGGCTGCGGCACCCGCCGACGCCCAGTCGATCAATCAGCTATTCGCACCGTCATCCCAGTGTCTTGCCTGTCACAACGCACTGGTCACGCCGAGCGGGATGGACATCTCCATCGGCTCGGACTGGCGAGCGTCGATGATGGCCCACTCCTCCCGTGACCCCTACTGGCAGGCATCCGTACGACGGGAGACGATCGTGCGCCCGGCGGCGAGCTCCGCCATTCAGCACGAGTGCGCGGCGTGCCACATGCCGATGACCCGCTTCCACGCCACGATCAACGAGCGCCACGGTGAGGTGTTTGCCCACCTGCCGCTGACGCCGCAGAAGACGCCCCGCGCCGCCTTTGCTGCCGACGGCGTCTCGTGCACCATGTGCCATCAGATCCAGGCGGACAGGCTCGGCGAGGAGGCCAGCTTCACCGCCGGCTTCGTCGTCGACACCTCGACCCCGACCGGCCAACGGCTCGCCTTCGGACCGTTCGAGGTCACCGACGGTCGCAAGCAGCTGATGCAGTCGGCGTCCAGCTTCGTGCCGGAGAAGGCCACCCACGTCCAGCAGTCCGAGCTGTGCGCCACCTGTCACACCCTCTACACCCACGCTCTCGATGCGGAGGGCAACGTCATCGGGGAGCTTCCGGAGCAGGTCCCGTACCTGGAGTGGAAGCACAGCGCGTACTCCTATGAGGGCGGCCAGAGCTGTCAGTCGTGCCACATGCCGGTGGTCGAGGAGACCACTGCTGTGACCGGGGTCCTGGGAGAGGCCCGCGAGGAGGTCTCGCGGCACGTGTTCAGGGGCGGCAACTTCTTCATGCCGAAGATCCTCAACACCTTCCGAGATCAGCTCGGCGTGGTCGCTCTGCCCCGGGAGCTGGAGACCACGAGCCTGCGCACGGCGGAGCATCTGCGGACCTCGTCGGCGACCGTCGCCGTCGAGAACGTGCAACACGAGGGCGTTCAGCTCTCAGCGGAGGTCGTCATCGACAACCTGGCCGGGCACAAGCTGCCCACGGCGTACCCATCTCGCCGTGCGTGGCTGCACCTCACGGTGCGCGATGCCAACGGGAGCACCGTGTTTGAGTCCGGCTCCGTCCGTCCCGACGGCTCGATCGAGGGCAACGACAACGACGCCAACGCCGATCTGTACGAGCCGCACTACGAGGAGATCACGGCGTCTGACCAGGTGCAGATCTATGAGGGCATCCTGGCCGGACCTGACGACCAGGTCACCACCGTGCTGCTGACCGCTACGCGGTACATCAAGGACAACCGGATCCTCCCAGACGGCTTCGACCCGGCCACAGCCGCCGACGACATCGCCGTCCAGGGACACGCTGCCGGGGACGCCGACTTCGCCGGTGGAGGTGATCGAGTCCGCTACGTCGTCGACACCGAAGGGGCGACCCCGCCGTTCAGTGTTCACGCTGAGCTGATGTACCAACCGATCGCCTTCCGCTGGGCGCACAACCTCTCCCAGCAGGAGGCCGCCGAGATCGACCGGTTCGTTGCGGCCTACAGAGCTCTTTCGTCCTCGTCTGCGATCGTGCTCGCATCGGCTGCCGCAAGCTCCCGGTAACGGTAGGGATCCGCTACAGCGCCGTTCAAACGCGTCCCCAGCGCCCCGATCGAACGTGCAGAACGGCCCGATGCGGACTGGAAGTCCGCGCTCCCTGTAACGGCGCGAGCAGGCAGCG
>CAZEJK010000444.1:0-3352 GCA_964512045.1 uncultured Thermoanaerobaculia bacterium | reverse complement strand
GTGAGGGTCGGAGAACCTCGAGGGTGCGATGACGCTCGTTGATGGTCGTGGTGCGTAGTGCGCACCATGCTACACTTGAGGCGTGATCAGGAGCTTCAGGCATAAGGGACTCCAGCGGTTCTTTGAAACCGGCACCAAAGCGGGAATCCAGCCTGAGCATGAGCAGCGGCTCCGCATGCGGTTGGCAGCGCTTGAGACGGCCACATGCATCGAGGACATGGATCTTCCAGGTTTTCGTCTGCATCGGCTCAAAGGAGACCGGCAGTCGATATGGGCGATCGACGTGAGTCGAAACTGGCGGGTCGTCTTCTCGTTTCGCGGAGGCGACGCATTCGACGTGGACTATGAGGATTACCACTGATGACGATGCACAACCCACCCCATCCAGGCGAGTTCATTGAGGACGTCTTCATGTCTCAGCTCACGCTGAGTCGGCGCAGCGTCGCGCTCAAGCTCGGTGTGTCACCCTCCACGTTTCTTCGACTGCT
Source organism: uncultured Thermoanaerobaculia bacterium (assembly GCA_964512045.1). Classification (GTDB taxonomy): domain Bacteria; phylum Acidobacteriota; class Thermoanaerobaculia; order Thermoanaerobaculales; family Sulfomarinibacteraceae; genus CAZEJK01. The sequence goes on along the minus strand of CAZEJK010000444.1, from coordinate 2,864 downwards.
GAAGGGAGAGAGCGGAGTGAGCCCCGAGATGGCACTTCGGCTTTCGAAGGGTCTCGGGAGATCGCCGGAGAGCTGGCTTGCCATGCAGAGCAACTACGACCTTTGGCGTGCCCGCCGTGAGGTTGATACGCACGATATCGAGCCCATTGAGATTCCCGGGTGAGGCGCTCCGCGAAGCCGCGATTGCGCTCAGATCGGTGCGACGTTTGATTCGCCACTGCTGACGTGCTGCAGCGGTGACGTGGTCGACCTGAGCTGAGCGGTTCGTGCCGGCGATCTGCACTGATCTCCTGCGCTCGAGCACTTCGGAAAACTCTCGACATGCCTCAGGGTATGCCTGCGCTTTCCCAAAGCACCGTTGCGTCAGGATCTTGGCACACGTCATCCGGCAGAACCGCTCAGCTTCGCTCACGGGAGCTTCACTCGCAGTATCTGGGATCGCAGGGTCGGTTGCGGTGTGGCTGACATCCAGACGTGATGCACAGCGGGCTCTCAGCCAGGGGAGGAGCGGTCTGGCGCTAGCCTGGCGGATCCGGAACGCCAAGCCGACGACAGATCTTCTGTGCCAGTCTGTTGGGTGTCTCGATCGGTGCCACGTTCACACTTCCACACTTGTGCGGATAACTCACTCGAGTATGGCGCGAGGCGCATCCGTGCGATCCGCTCGCTGGGACGCTGTTTGTGGAGACCGTTGACAAGGAGCTGGTCGGGGCAGTGGCTGAGGTGCTCGACCGGCGGGTCGTGCCGCTGTTTCCCCACGAGGTGACTCCGGAGGTCGTACCGATGAGCAGCGAAGCGCACTTCCGGATTGAGATGCTCGGCGTGGATGCGGAGGCTGGGCTGGCGTTCATATCCTATGCATGGGGCGGGGGTCCGGCCGGGGGAGCTCTCGTGCTCAAGCACATTGATGGTGCGTGGGTGAGCATATACGGGCAGCGGTAGGGCAGGCGCCTAGAGCACTTTGGATGGTGTGTGCCCGAGGAACGGGCTGCTGCTCTCGCTCGGCTTCGCCGTGTGCTCTTGAAGTGGAATGATCCACCGAAAGCTGAGGACGAACATCCTCCAGTGACAACGAAGAGGCGGTGGTGGAAGCCTTGGGCATAGGACGTGACCCGGGAGGGATCGACCGTGAACGGCTCTGACCGAGCACCATCAGCTTCCATGCTGAAGATGCTTCGAGAACGGGCGGCGGCGGGTGATGCCAAGGCGCAGGCCGCGCTGGATCGGTACGAGCCGAAGAGGAGATCTCCGGACATCGCCACCCTTCTCCGCCGGCTCGGCGAGACAGACGATGGAATCGAGGCCCACAGGTGTCTCGACACGCTCAGCACGGCGGCGCGATCGCTTCATGCTGGGAGCTCCGTCCCTTCACGCAGGTGGTCCAGATACTCCTTGAACACGACGGCGCGATTCTTCTTGCGCTCATCCAGCGGCTTCAGAACCTCGGCGGCCTCGAGTACACGCAGGGCCTTGGCGGCGGCCGGTCGCGAGCAGTCGAGCAGCCCGACCACCCGGTTGACCGTCAAGATCGGGTGTTCAGGCAGCAGCTCGAAGAGACGGACGCTGATCACCGTGGCGTCGTCGCGGGCCACGAGGCGAGCTCGACTCTGAGCGACGATGGCGTGCAATCGCCGCGCAGTGGTGACAGCCTCCTCGGCCACAACCGCGACGCCCTCGAGGAAATACTCGAGCCACCCCTCCCAGTCTCCATCGGTCCGTACCGCACCCAGTCGACGGTAGTACTCCTGGCGGTGAAGCTTGAAAAAGAGGCTCAAGTAGAGCAGCGGCCGTGACAGCAGCTTCCAGTGACGCAGCAGCAGCATGATGAGGAGTCGCCCGAGCCGACCGTTGCCGTCGAGATAGGGATGCAGCGTCTCGAACTGAACATGGAGCAGACCGATGCGCACAAGCGGCGGAAGGTCGCTCTCGTCATGGATGGCGTGCTCGAACTGGCTCAGCAAATCGCCGAGTCGCTGCGGCGGTGGGGGAACGAAGTTGGCATTGCCCGGCCGGGTTCCACCGATCCAGTTCTGCGAGCGACGGACCTCGCCGGGCTGCTTCTGGGCGCCGCGGGCTCCGCGCAGCAGCCTGCGGTGGGTCTCTGACAGAAGGCGCATTGAGATCGGAAGCCCATGTTCGTTGCCGAGCTCCTCCCATGCGTAGCTCAACGCCGAGACGTAACCGCACACCTCTTCCACGTCGGCGTCGGTCGGCTCCTCGCCAGACGCCTCGAGCTTGAGCAGATCCATCAAGGTCGCCTGGGTGCCTTCAATCTGGGCTGAGAGAACCGCTTCCTTGCGAACGAAGGCGTAGACAAACCACTCGATGGAGGGCACCAGATCGCCGGCCAGGTCGAGCAGCCGTATCTGCTCTTCAGCCCGTGCCAGCAACGACGCCAGCTCGCCCGTGAGGTCCAGGGTTGGATCGCGCGGCGGCAACGCAAACGGGACGAAGGCGCGGACCTCTTCCCCTGCCGCGCTGCTGTGCTCGTACTCTCCAGTCTTCCTCTTCATCATTCACCTTCGAAGCGATCGTTTCACATCCAGGCACAATAATAAGCGTTCGCTTCGTATGCGTCCAGGAAAAGAAGCGCCGCCGATCGGTGCCAGACCGGTGCCAGGTGCACACTTCCACACTTGTGCGGATAACTCACTCGAGTATGGCGCGAGGCGCATCCTTGCGATCTGCTCGCTGGGACGCTGTTTGGGAGGCTGCTGACAAGGAGCTGGTTGGGGCAGAGGGTGAACATTCACGGGCGGCTGCCCAACGTCAACTACTCCTGTGCGCTGACGACAACTACTTTTGTGCATCGTACGGTATGCGAGAGGAGCGCGGGTTCCGTCCGCAGGAGTGGGCGTGCAGCG
>CAZEJK010000443.1:0-3363 GCA_964512045.1 uncultured Thermoanaerobaculia bacterium | reverse complement strand
TGGCGACTCACGGAGCAGTGTCTTCGAAAATTCGAGGCATCCGCCGGGGACCGGATGGCCGGGATCCGGCTGCCGGGCTCGGGGCCGCGGCCAGGACCGGGACCGGCTAGTCGACACCGCTACGCGGGCGCGGGACCGGCGCCCTCGGAGCATCACTTTGGTTGCGGCCCGCGGCCGCGTTGGACAGCGATCGGCTATACTTCCGAGTCCGGTTCGGCCGCACCGCCAACCGGTCAGAGACGTGTGTTGCGCACTGGGCGCACGGCTCTGAGCCGCGAATCACCTGATCCGGAATACAGCCCATCACCAGCGACTTGCCCACACCGGAACCTGCGGTCGTCGCGACGGCGAGATCGCCGAGGAAAGGAACCAGCCCAGGATGCGGTCGAGCATCAACATCCGTGGAGCGCGTCAGCACAACCTCGCCAATGTCGACGTGGAGATCCCACGCGATCGTTTGGTCGTGATCACGGGGGTGTCGGGCTCCGGCAAATCGTCCCTGGCCTTCGATACGCTGTTTGCCGAGGGCCAGCGGCGGTATGTGGAGTCGCTGTCGGCGTACGCGCGCCAGTTTCTCGAGCAGATGGAAAAGCCGGATGTCGATGTCATCGAAGGCCTCTCGCCCGCGATCTCCATCGAGCAGAAGACCACCAGCCGCAACCCGCGATCAACCGTCGGCACGGTGACCGAGATCTACGACTACCTCCGTTTGCTGTGGGCCTCGATCGGAGTGGCGCACTGCCCGACCCACGGTGTGCCGATCGAGCCGCAGACGGTCGAGCAGATGGTCGACCGGGTGCTCGCGCTCGAGCCGGGAACCCGCTTCATGGTGCTCGCACCGCTGATGCGCTCGCGCAAGGGAGAGCACCGCAAGCTCCTCGAGCAGATGGAGCGCGACGGGTTCGTGCGCGCCCGAATCGACGGCGAGGTCATGGAGATCGCATCGCCTCCGGAGCTCGATCCGAAACGCAAGCACACCATCGAGGTGGTGGTGGATCGCCTCTCCGTACGCGAGGGCGCCGCGTCGAGGCTTGCGTCCTCACTCGAGACCGCACTCAAGGTCGGCGATGAGCAGGTGTTGATCGCCAGTGCCGACGGCAGCGAGATGGCGCTGTCCTCCCGCCACGCCTGCCCTGAGTGTGGCTTCTCGGTGCCCGAGCTGTCGCCGCGGCTGTTCTCGTTCAACTCACCGGTGGGTGCGTGCCCGGCGTGCAACGGCCTCGGCTTTCTGCGCGAGGTGGACCCCGACAAGATCGTGGTCGATCCCGACCGGTCACTTGCCGCCGGCTGCCTGGCGATCGCCCAACCGGGATCCACATCGTGGCGCGGCCGCCAGCTGGAGCAGCTCGCCGATCAGCTCGGGTTCGACCTCCGGGCTCCGTGGCACGCCCTGCCCGAGCCGGTCCGCGAGCTGGTGCTGTTCGGCTCCGACGACGAGGTGGAGTTCGTATGGGAAGGCAGCAAGGGGGCCTACCGGTTCCGAGACCGGTTCGAGGGTCTTGTACCGCTGCTCGAGCGTCGCTACCGGGAGACGACCTCCGAGCATGTCCGCCACGAGCTCGAGCGGTACATGTCGTTTGCACCGTGCCACGCGTGCAACGGCACACGGATGCGCCCGGAGGCGTTGGCGGTCCGCATCGCCGGCCGCAGCCTGGCCGAGACCACCGCCTTGACGGTCCGCGATGCCTCGGGCTGGTTCGACAACCTTCAGCTGTCCGAGCGCGAGGCCCGGATCGTGAGCAAGGTCCTGCACGAGATCCGCGATCGGCTGTCGTTTCTGATGGCCGTCGGTCTGGACTACCTCAACCTCGATCGGATGGCAGGCACCCTTTCCGGCGGTGAGAGTCAGAGGATCCGCTTGGCCACTCAGGTGGGCTCCAAGCTGATGGGAGTTCTGTACGTCCTCGACGAACCGTCGATCGGTCTCCATCAGCGCGACAACCGCCGGCTGCTCGACACCCTGGAGGGCATGCGCGACCTGGGCAACACCGTGGTGGTCGTGGAGCACGACGAGGAGACAATCCGTACCGCCGACTGGGTGATCGACCTCGGGCCGGGCGCCGGCCATCAGGGCGGTCATGTTGTTGCCACCGGTCCACCGAGCAGCCTCGAGTCCGTACCAGACTCGCTCACCGGCCGTTACCTCTCCGGCGCCCTGGAGATCCCGGTGCCGGCAACGCGCCGGCCTGCCGACGGCCCGCGGATCGTCGTCCGTGGCGCTGCGGAGCACAACCTGAAGGCGATCGATGCCGCGTTTCCGCTCGGATGCTTCACCTGCGTGACCGGCGTCTCCGGCTCCGGCAAGTCGACCCTGGTCAACCAGACGCTGCACCGTGGCCTGGCACGCCAGCTGTACGGCTCCGTGGCGAAGCCAGGTCGCCTGCAGCGCATCGACGGCATCGAGCAGCTGGACAAGGTGATCGCCATCGACCAGTCGCCGATTGGGCGGACACCGAGATCGAACCCGGCCACCTACACCAAGGTGTTCGATCCGATCCGGTCCCTTTTCGCCCAGACCACCGAGGCTCGCGCCCGCGGCTACGCTCCCGGGCGCTTCAGCTTCAACGTCAAGGGCGGCCGCTGCGAGGCATGCGAGGGCGCCGGCCAGAACCGGATCGAGATGCACTTTCTCCCCGACGTGTTCGTCACCTGCGACGTGTGTCGTGGCCGTCGCTACAACCGCGAGACCCTCCAGGTCCGCTACAAGGGCCTGTCGATCGCGGATGTGCTCGAGCTGACGGTGGCCGAGGCGCGGGAGCTGTTCGCACCGGTACCCAAGATCGCGCGGATCCTCGACACACTGATCGCGGTGGGGCTCGGCTACGTCCATCTCGGGCAACCCGCCACCACCCTTTCCGGAGGCGAGGCACAGCGGATCAAGCTGTCGCGGGAGCTGGCGAAGCGAGCCACCGGCGCCACCCTTTACCTGCTCGACGAGCCCACCACCGGTCTCCACTTCGACGACGTCCGCAAGCTCCTCGACGTCCTCCACACCCTCGTGGACCGCGGCAACACCGTCATCGTGATCGAGCACAACCTGGACGTCATCAAGACCGCCGACTGGGTCCTCGACCTCGGACCCGAGGGCGGCGACGCCGGCGGCGAGGTCGTTGTCGCCGGTACCCCGGAGGCGGTCGCCAACCACCCCGGCTCGTACACCGGCGCCTACCTGCGACCGCTGCTCAAGCTCGACGCTCGCGCTCGCAAAGCAGGGTGACGACCCACCCATCCGCCCAGGTCTGAGTTCTTAGCGGCTCAGAACTCCGTATCTTCGAAAACTCGAAGCAAAGTTCGAGAGTTGAGTTCTGAGTTCTGAATTTTCAGTTCTCAATGCCGCCCACCCTCCCCGGAGCCTACTCCGGA
>CAZEJK010000442.1:0-3380 GCA_964512045.1 uncultured Thermoanaerobaculia bacterium | reverse complement strand
CCGACCGCAGCGGAGCACCTGGCGAGCGGAGAGATCCCGTAGCAGAACCCTCAGCCATCCAACATCTTACGGTCCCGGTCAGCGGTCCCGGGCCCGGTAGCCGGTTGCCGGTCCCGGATGATTGTCATGCAGCCACCACCATGGCCACGGGTCGGCCCCGGCGCATGGCGCTTCGTGCTCGGGTGGTTGGTGCTTGGGTTTCAAGGGGGATACCGCGGGGCTCAGCAGGCAGCGGCGTTGCAGGTCAACGCGGTGGGCGGGGCTCCAGGGTTCCGGGGCCGGCTACCGGCGTCCGGGACGGGGGCCAGGGCCGGGACCGGGCGGCTTCGTTGAGTGGATCGAGGCCGGGCGGGTTGAGTGGCGTCAGGTTCTGCCAGGGGATCTCTCCACTCGCCACATGCTCCCTGGTGTCGTAGGTCGCTGTTCGATCGGCGTCCACTGGTACGTCATGGGAGCTCGGTCGAGATGACGGAGCTCTTGTGGGCACGGGCTTCGGAGAGGTCGCCGCGCGGTGCGGTCGCGGTGCCACGTCGCCGTGGCCGGAGCCGGGCGAGCGGCACCGACCCGGGGGTCAGAACGGCTCGGGGGCGTGGTCTTGCGGCGGCCCTCGTCCCGGCGACCTCTCGCGCTCGTCGAGGTGGCGAATGCGAGCAGGTACTCGGCGGCACAGTCCGGACACCGGACGCGGGCGAAGCCGCACTTGAAGCTCCCACAGTCGACGTACCCCGCGACCACCCGGTCCAGGAAGCCACGCCAGCGCCCGTAGATCCTCTCGAAGCACTCCTCCCAGCTGCCTTTCACCTCCTCGTAGAGCGAGGAGACCAGGCGGTACAACGGTGTCGACTCAGGAGCTTCGCTACGCCTTTGCGAAGATGCACCGATCTTCGGTCGCCAACGGCTGACTCCTACGCAGTGGTGGTCACCACCAGCCGCCGGTCGGCGTTCGGCACGGTAACGGAGAAGGTGGCGCGCACGGGCGCCCGGCTGTCCGCTGCCCTCGCCAGTGCGGCGCCCAGCACTCGAACGTGGAACGCCTGCGCCCAGAACCGCTCCATGCTGGCCACTGCGGGCTCGAGCGCCTGGGCAGGCTGCGCACTCTGGCGGGCTGCCAGTAGGCTGGACACACCGTGCCGCAGCGACCACCACAGGGCGCGCGTGTCCGGATCGCGCCGTGCCACCTCGGCGACGCTCCACGCCGGCCTGTGCTCCCCAAGCCGTTGCTGCCGTCCTTCGAGCTTCGCCACCGACTTCCCCAACGACGTATGCCGGAGCGCCCGCTCGGTGGCCGCAGCGAGATCATCGTCCTCCAGGTTGTCGTACACCAGCCACGCCTTCCACACCGGAGCGTACAGCTGCTCTCGGACCACAGTGAGCTCCCGCGACGGAAACCCATGCACTGCCGGCAGCGCCCGTGCCATGGCCCGCGCGAGACGATCCGTCGCTGCCACCTCGTCCTCCGAGGACAGTGCGTCCAGCGCCGCGATCAGGGCCGCATGGTCGAGCCGCAGCTCGAGACGGGTCACCACCTTCCGTCGGCCTGCCGTGGCCCGCACCGCCGCCTCGACGGTCTCCCGATCAGAGTCGTCGACCGCATGCCACACCACGGCCTCGTCCACGAACGCTGCCACCTCTCGCCTGCTGAGCCGGCGTTCCTCGTGGGTCAGGGCGAGCTTGAGCCCGAGCTCGAGGTCTGCCACCGACGGTGTCGCTGGCATCCAGTCGGAGGAGGCCCTGAGGTCCACGGTCCACGAAGCGTCCGTGCCACTCAGGGGATCGCTCGAGCTGTAGTGGCGAGCTCCGAGGAACACCACCCGCTGCCGACCGTCGCCGTCGGTCCGCCACCGCCACCGTCGCTGGCGCCGCTCCTCGCTGGCCAGCCGCCATCGTCCGAGACCCAGCGAGAACCCCCACTGACTGGTGGTCTGGACCAGTCGTTCCGACAGGGTCTCCCGCACCTCCGCCTCACCCGGGCACTCCTTCGCGAGCTCGACTGCACCGTGCACATCGCCGGCGACGAGCGCGCCGTGCAGCCTCTCGGCGGCCGCCTCTGACAGATCGGCCTCGAGCAGCACCGTGGACCGTTGCAGCCGGTCATACGAGCTCTGAAGCTCGGCCCCAACCACACGCTTCGCAGCCTCCACAAGCGCCGCTCGGACATCCCCTTCCAGCTGCCGCCAGCGCTGCCGGACGGACTCCAACGCCGCCAACAGGTCCGCACCGTGCCGCACATCGAGCCGCACCAGCAGCTCTCGAAGCAGCTCGCGCTCGGCGGGATCGAGCCCTTCCAGCGAGACCGCGTCGATCAGCCGAGCGACTTTCGACATGGACGCACCGAGCCAGCCCTCCAGGACCGCCGACACGACGGTCTCCGGAGGTCCATCTCCGATCAGCCCTGCCTCCACGCCCACGTGTGCTCGCCGGGCCCGTACCGAGGTCTCCGAGGTGCGAACCTGGACCCGGATCTCGCCGCCGGGGCGCCGGGCGAACGCCACTGACACGTCGTCGGTCACCCGGGCACGAACCCTGAGCAACGACCCCAGATCGGCGTGCACCTGAAGCAACGAACCCGCTGCGAGGATCTCCGCCAGACGGGACAGGGCTGCGGTGATGACATCGGACCAGCGAACCGTCAGGCCGAGACGGAGCTGCGCTCGAGTGGCCAGCAGCAGCGCATCGCCGACGGCTAGACGACGCACGTCAGCGGCACGGACAGCAAACCGCGGGCGCCGGAGATCCTCCAGCACCGCCGTGCGGGCGTTCTCGCTGGGACGATGCGCCCGGTAGTCCGCGAGCACGACCTCCGCGGCGGCATCCCCCTCCAGCTCCACCGCACCGTCGTCGAGATCTCCCCGCGGCCCCACGCGGCCCCGCGCCGCGTACCGCAGCCAGTAGCGGCTCCCGGCCTTCAGCAACGGTCGCCAGGCCGGGCTCCGCCTCGGCGACGCCGGCATGACGCCCACCACGCCATCGGGGTCACGATCCTCGGCTGTCGCCAGACCAGTCAGGGTGACGACGCTGTCCGCCTCGACTCGCACCACCCCACCGGGCGCCGCCAGCTGGACAGGAGCCCGCACCTCGGCCTGGACCAGCTCCACTCCGGTCGTGACGCTGCCCAGGGGCGCGTCGGGCACGGCCACCAACAGCTCCTCTGGATCGATCCAGCTCACCTCGAACTCACCGCCCATGGTCTCCCCTCCCACCGGGTGCTCGCGTTCGACTGTTCGCGCCTCAAGCATCCCACATCTTCGGAGATTCGAAGCATGCGCCAGGGGCCGCGGGCCGCGATCCGGATGGCCGGGGCCTGGTCCGGGGCCAGGGCCGGGTTCGGGCTCAAGCGTCGTCGGTTCTGCGAGTGAGGCTGGGTGGGTGGGGGAGCCAAC
>CAZEJK010000441.1:0-3397 GCA_964512045.1 uncultured Thermoanaerobaculia bacterium | reverse complement strand
TCCCCTTCGCGAAACACCAGCGCCTCGAACACCTCGAAGGTCGCGCCTGACCTCCAGGCGTTTGCCGGCAGACCGGCCTTTCGGGACAGGCGCGACAGGAAGGTCTCCAGGTCCCAGCCGGTCTCGGTCGCCACCTGCGGCAGGAACACCGCACGATGCCCGCCCTTCGACAGCACGACACCATGCGTGCCGAGCGTGATGAGCTCCGGCCCCGGGACCCGCCGCATCGGCGTCAGCACCGACACCTCCAGCTCGAGCGCACCCAGCTCCTCACCCTCGAGCTGCGGGAAGCGCGGGTCATGCGCCGCAGACGCGGCAGCGTGCACCACCGAGTCCGCGAGCGGCTCGCAGCCGGACAGGGTGCCCATGCAGGCTCTGAGCTCGCCATCCTGGCGTCCGCCGCGGTGACGCAGGGTCACAAAGGCGCACGCCCGGGCCTGCAGTCGGCTACTGCGCTCCGTCGCTTCGAACCACTTCGCCAGCTCCGGACCGTGCCCCGTGTGTGACGTCAGGGTCGCGCGCGCCAGCTGCAGCAGACGAGCACCATCGCGCGCATCGAGCCTCTGGAACCCAGGGTCGCTGTCGTCTCGGGGCGCCTTTAGCCAGCCTCCGCGGTACGCCACTGCTGCGTAGGTCACCGTCTGCTCCCAGCTACCGCTGACGGCTCCGGAGGTGGTCACCTCGAGCACCTCCCCCGAACCGTCGAAGCGGCGCGCGAGCAGCTCGAGCAGGACCTGAATCGGTCGCGCCCCACACACCGTGTCGCCCGAGACCGTCACCTGGTGCCAGAACCCGGCCGGGTCCACCGCAGCGGCCCGGCCCGCAGTGGCTCGCCCGAGATCGAGCAGCCGCTGCTCGAGATCGCTTTGCGGAAACGGGCTCCAGCCGTAGGGCGCCCCGTGGTGCGTGAAGTCGGATGACACCACCACCACCGTCCCCGGCCCGAGCAGCGGGCCGAGCCGCTCGGCAAGCGCCACAGCTCCCTCCCGATCGGTGCGTGGGCCCACAAGCACCGGCACCAACGGCGCCGGACCCAGACGCCTGAGCAGAAACGGCAGCTCCACCTCCAGGGCGTGCTCACCGTCGTGCGCCCGCGCCGGGCCATCCAGCTCGGGCGTTCCCCGAAGCCGCGAGATAGCGTCCATATCCAGTGGCATGTCGCCGATCGGAGTCGCGAACCGGTCGACACCGGCCGGCGGCAGCGCACCGCCTGCAAACGCCATCCGATGCGATGGACCGAGAAGCAGGACTCTCTCGACACCGTCGGACGGCAGCGCGGCAATCGCCCGCCCCGCCACGCGGCCGGAGAAGACGTAGCCGGCGTGGGGAACAATGACCGCAGTCGCCGGCGGCGCCGCGGCTCCCGATCGGTGCGCGAGCCACTGGTCCACCTGCCGCCGGAGCACGTCGGGTTCAGCCGGGTAGAACGCCCCCGCGACCACCGGAGATCGGGCGCGCCCGGGCTCGCCAGCGCCGACCGTCATCGACCCACACACCAGAACGAGACCCGCCACCACCGCCACCCCAGTGACATCGAGCAGTCTGGACGGCAGCCGGACACGGTCCATCTCACACCTCCTGACGGGGCTCCCTGTTCACCGGTTTGCCACTCTCCAGCAGCATCTGATTGAGCGGATCGCGAGACTCACCGATGGACGACACACGGATCGCCGCCTTCTCGCCCACCGGGCATCGGTTCTCGCAGATCCCACAGCCGACACACCGCTGCGGCTCCACGTGCGGCCGTTGCAGCTGCACCGTCGAGCCGTCACGACGCTGCTCGCTGACCTCCTCGACCCAGATCGCCTTGGGGTCGGTCGGACACATCTCCTCACAGACGATGCACGGCGTGCTCATCGCCCACGGCAGGCAGCGGTTGCGGTCCACGAAGGCCGTCCCGATCCGCACCGGCGGCTGACCGTCATAGCCGGTCTTGCGCTCCGGCTTCAGCGGCGCGATGGCGCCGGTCGGACAGACCTCGGAGCACCGGGTACAGGCGAACTCGCACCAGCCTCGGCGCGGCACCAGCACCGGTGTCCAGAACCCCTCGATCCCCGCCTGGGCAATCGCTGGCTGCAATGCGCTCGTCGGACACACCTGCTGGCAGAGCGAGCACTTGACACACCTCTCGAGAAACTGCGGCTCGGGCAACGCGCCGGGGGGACGGATCGCCTGCGGATTGGAGGTGGAGCGACCACCACCCGCCGCCGCGAGCAGTGGCGCCGCCAGCAGACCACCGACCGCTCCTCCGACGAGGTAGCGCCGCTCCACATCCGGAGCTGGCGGCGGCGTCGCCGCCGGCGCCAGGAACCGGTACTGGAGCGCTGCCTCGGAGCAGGTGTCGGTGCAGTTCAAGCACACCAGGCACTCGCCGACGCGATGGTGCTCGAGCGGCTCGTCACCCCCCTGGCAGGCAAACGTGCACTGATCGCAGGAGGTGCACGCCCCGCTCGCCCGGTGGATCCGAAACAGGGAGAACCTCGAGAACACGCCGAGCGCTGCTCCAAGTGGGCAGAACGCGCGACAGAACATCCGCGGGATCCATCGGCTCGCGACCAGGATTGCCAGCAGGAGACCAGCGGCGAGCCAGCCCCCCGGGACCGGGCTGCGCTCGGGAAGCAGCGGCCACGCCCCCGAAGCAAGCCCACGTGCCAGCAGCGACAGCGGATCGAGGAGCCCCGTCTGGACCGAGCCGAGGAGCGCCATCACCAGCAACCCGGCGAGAACGTAGTACTTGATGGCGAACCATCGCCGGTAGCGATTGACACGCTGACTCTCGCGACGCGACCTCGACGACAGGACCCAGCTCGAGAGCTGCTGAAGGGTACCGAGCGGACACACCCAGCCGCATAGCACCCGACCGAAGACGATCGTCAACAGGATCATCCCGACGGCAACCAGAAGCACGGCCGGCAGCGTTCCCGATGACAGCACCACCGCGATCGCGGACAACGGATCGGCGTGATGGAACACCGAGTACGGCAGGTCACGGGGATCACCCACGGCCAGCCGAGCCAAGAGCCACAGGAACAGCAGCACGAAGAACGCCTGGTAGATGAGACGGATCCGACGAGCCCAGGTCATGCGGCGCCCACCTCCACCTGCTCCACCAGCTCGAGGTCTGTGCGACCGAGACCACGCTGTGTCGCCTCTGAAAGGAACGGCAGCCGTGCCGGATCGGCGCCGAGCTCGACGGCGCCCCACGCGTCGCATAGCACCGGGTCGATACCAATCGCAAGCGACCCGGCCTCACGCACATCGGCGAGGCTGCCGCCGGTGGGACCGTTGCGCATCAGGACGCGGGTTGCATCCACCACGGTCAGGGTCGGTCTGAAGACCGCTCCGAGCTCGGCGACGGCCCGGTCCGGGTGCCGGTGCCGGCACCCGCCGCCGGCCG
>CAZEJK010000440.1:0-3407 GCA_964512045.1 uncultured Thermoanaerobaculia bacterium | reverse complement strand
TCAAAGTCTGGGATGGGTGAAGCCCCTCGCCTTCAGGCGAAGCCTTCAGGGGGCTGCGGTATGGTGTTTGGATGGCCGAATACCGTCGATCATCCCATGTAGTGTTCCGATTGCGATACCACTTTGTGTTCATTACGAAATACCGCAAGCCGGTGTTACGTGGTGACATCGCGAAGGAAGTGAGAAGGTTGACGCGGGAGATCTGTCGGAGCTACGACATCGACATTGTGCGGGGCCATGTGAGGCCGGATCATGTTCATTTGCTGTTGGACGTTCCACCGAAGTGGTCTCCGAGCCGGGTGATGCAGGCGATCAAGGGGAAGACATCACACCATCTGTTACAGGACTCGCGTCGATTGAGGAAGGAGTTCTGGGGCCGGCATCTGTGGGCGCGTGGATACTTCGCAGTGACAACCGGACAGGTGAGCGACGAGATGGTGGCAGAGTATATAGAGAACCAAGATGCCGAGTCCCAGGACGACGAGAGCTTCAAAGTATCGGAATAGCCTGCAGCAGGGGCGAGGCCTTTAGGCGACTTTAGTCGCATGCCGAACCCACCGCCTTTAGGCGGTGGTGGCGCAGCCTCTGAGCTTCTATATTTCTTCGGAGGTCAACCGGCGGCCCATCGAAAGCCGCCGCCTCGCACCCCGACACTGCAATGAGGCACGCCCTCTAATCTATCCACCAAGCTCGACGGAGACACGCGCGAAGGGAAGCACGTCGACGAGTTCACAACGCGGCCCGGTACCCTGGTTCACACCGGCAATCGGTGCAGCACACACCTCGTACTGCCCGGGCGCCAACGCCGGAAGCAGCGCTCGATCGGTCGAGAAGGAAGCGCCCCTGCCGGAGTCGAGGATCGCAAGAAGCAGGATCGGCAAACCTCTCCCGGTGGCTCGCAGAATTGGCGAGAAGACCTTCGTGGAGTCCCAGCTCACCTCCAGCTCGCCGGCGACAGAGGGTAGCTGCAGGATCACCTCGTGCTCCAACGAGGTCGCCTGAGCGAGCAGCATCCCGCCGGCCTGCGGTACGGCCACCAGGGCTGGCAGGGTTGCCTCGGGGAGCCGAATCTCGAAACGTCCGTGCCCGTTGCTGCGGACCGGCTCGATCCGTACCGCTCCCGCGCCTGGGCACATCGCCTGAACGGCGACACCAGCTGCCGGCCGGCCGTCCAACAGCGTCTGACCACGAAGCACTGCACCGCGAGGCAGGCGGATCTCCACCTCAGCCCCCGTCTCTGCATCGACCTGGACCGTTTCGGTCGCCTGCCTCCCATCGGGAGCGGAGGCAACCAGCCACGTCTCACCCTCCCAAACGCCCGGCACCTCGAACCGGCCGTTGCCATCGGTGAGAACCGCAACCGAGTCCAGCTCCTGCTGGTCGCCTGTCGCCGCAAGGGACGCAGTAACGCTGACTCTCTCGACTGGCTCACCGTGATGATCCAGAACCCGACCAACGATCGAAAGCGATGAGAACTCCAGCTCCAGCTCGACAACCTCGTGTGGTGGCGGCTTCTCGATACTCACATCGACTGGTGCCGTCGCCAGACCTCCTCGGGTCTCGAGGTGGACCTTCCACCGCCCCTCGCGCGGCAGGGAGAGCACGAACGTCCGGTCCTCGCCAAGCGGGGCCTTCGCCGACCGATGGGCACCTTCGCCCGCGGTTCGCCAGCGAACGAAGCGCCAGCTCTTCTCTGGGGCGTCCACGACTCGACCCACCACGTCAACCCCGGTGAGCGTGACCTGCAACGGCGGTGGGGTTGTGGTCAACGAGAGCGTCTCGGCATGCCAGAGCCCTCCAGTACCGTCCCAGACCGTCAGCTCCGCCTCACCGGCTTTCAGCGACGAGAAGTGAGCCCAGCCGCCTTCATCTGTCGCTTGTTCCGGTGCAAGCTCACCGAGGGGACCGTCACGTCCGACCTCATGGAGCGCTACCCTCCAAGGCAGACCCGTTGGGTCTCGCGCAGGCTCCACAGACACGTCGAGGGTCACTGCGCGTGCCAGCACCAACGGAGCGCGAAGCGACGCTTCGGCCCGTTCCAGGACTCTGATCGGTATGGCGGCACCGCCTGCCAAGCCTTCTTTGGCAGCGGTCACATTCCACACGCCCACCGCGACCTGCTCGAAAACGGCGACCCCACGGTCATTGGTCTTCTGTCGAAGACCATCCCCTCCGCCGCCCGGTCGTTCGAGCGTGACAGTCGCATCCGGCACCGGATCGCCAGTGCTGCCGACCACGGCCACGACAACCGAAGCTCCTGGCTCGAGACGCAGGTCACCGAGGTCGAGCGGCTCGTCCCCTACGGTCACACCCCACTTGAAGACCGACAGGAAACCGGGGGCCCGGATCTTCACGTCTGCCACGCCGCGAGGGAGCTGACAGCTCACCCCACCCGAGGACGATACGCCACAGGATCGCCGCACCGCGCCGGAGTGACCAGCACGCGGGCTCGACACGATCGTGATCTCACCAGGTATCTTCTCGCCTTCCGGCACATGCAGCCGGCACCGAATCTCCGAAGCCGGATCGAGCTGGAGGTCGAATCGTCTGTCGGAGCTGGTGATGTACTCCGTCAGAGGAGGAGCCCAGACACCCATGCCCTCCGCCTGCACCGTCCACACCTTCCCAGGTTCGAGCGGCAACTGGGACACGCCGGGCGCCACCGTTTCGATCTCCACCGTGGTGCCGGAACCTGCTTCAGCAACCACCACCACGTGGACTGGCTCCGCACATTCGCAGTTGAGATGGACCTCGACCTGAGCCGAGGCCGGTCCTGCCGCAAGGATCAGAATCGTCGCGCACGCAGTCAACGCAGGAACAAGGTGTCTACCCGTGATCATCAGCTCGTGCTCAAGCGTACAGACACCAGTCGCTGATCTGACACTGACCAATCACGACGCACTCACGGCCATTGGACGGATAGGGACCTGTGGCAACACAGCAAACCAACACGACTCTCTCCTGAGTGGACAACATGCGCACGCTGCCTTCCTTCTGATCGACCATATCATGCTCATCATGTCATCTACTGGCGAATCAGCCAAACTGACACGACAGAGCTGAGGTCAAGATCGAGGGCATCACCTACCGCTCATCTCTCGTGCTTCCCACCGAAACCGCCTCAAGCAAACACCGCAGCCTCACAACAACACAGTACGCGGCGCCTCTCGCCTCTCAGGCCCGAAGAACCACCCACCCAGCCGGCGAGACGCCGGCGACTCCAACGCGCACCCCAATTGGAGTAGCCTGCGTCCCGCAGGCCGGGCGGGAGCGGGAGCCACGCTTCCCACCGATCGCTCGCCACGATGTCCCGCAACCCCGGGGCGGCTGTGCACCGCTCGGCGTGCAATTGGAGCGCGGACGTCCCGTCCGCATGATTGAGCCTGCAGCCAGGCCCGATGCGGACC
>CAZEJK010000439.1:0-3411 GCA_964512045.1 uncultured Thermoanaerobaculia bacterium | reverse complement strand
CCACAGCCCGGCTCCGGTCCCGGCCCTGGACCCGGTCCCGGCCCCGACAGCCGGATCCCGGTCGTCGGGCCCCCGGCGATCATGCTTCGCATTTTCGAAGATACGGAGTTTTGAGTCGCTACGATGTGCTCTGATCGAGATATCCATCCACGATGGCGTCCCAGCGCTCCTGACTCTTCAGGATCCTCTCGGTCAGCTCGCGGACTGCACCGTGCCCGCCAGCTCTGCGGCACACCACGGTACACCGATGGCGCACCTCCGTCGCCGCGTCTGCGGGACAGACGGAGACCGCTGCAGCGGTGAGCATCGGCAGGTCCGGCAGATCATCGCCCATTGCAGCGACCTGATCGGCCTCCACACCCGCCGCCTGGCGGAGGCGTTCGAGATCCATCCGCTTGTCTACCGAGCCGAGGATGCGCAGCTGCGAGGGGATCTCCAGCTCGTCGAGACGTCGTTCGACCGCTGGGTCTGAGCGGCCGGTGAGCACCGCCACGGCGATGCCCGCCCGCTGGAGCAGGCGGATCGCCAACCCGTCGCGTACGTCAAACTGCTTGCCGACACCGCCGCTGGCAAGGTGGATCAAGCCGCCGTCAGTCAGCGTTCCGTCCACATCGAGCACCAGCAGCCGGATCTTCTGCAGGATCGCGCTCAATGGGCCCTGGCCATCATCGTGCATCTCGGCATGGTAGCGAGCGCGATCACTTCCGTCGAGCCCGTTGACCTGCTCCGAGTTCCCGGCCAAGATCCCCCGATGGAACGGAGCTGGACGCCCGGGCTCGCGGTCTGCCTCTCGCTGGCATGGATCCTCGCTGTAGCAAGCGGCTCTGGCCTCGCGATCATCGTCGTCGGAGCATCGGTGATCGCTGCGCTCATCGCGGGCACCTCCTCCACCAGGTTGAGGTCCAGAGGACGGCGGCTCAGCTCGCTCGCCATTGCCGGGACGATCGGCACCGGACTGGTCCTCGTGGACCGAATCGACGCCCCCCACGGCGGCGTGATGTTGGCGATCCTCGCCACTGCATTCGTTGCGGTCGGCGCAGTCCCCATGATCTACGCTGCCACTCGTCCGCAGTCTGAGGAGAATCGGGAGCCACCCGCGTGACGCGGATCGCCGCTGTCGTCGCCGCCGCGCTCGTCATCGCACTGGCTGTGTGGAGCGCCCGCAGAGTCCGCGATCATCTGGGGTTCTTTGTCGCCTCACGCTCCGCCGGCGCCTGGCTCGTTGGACTCGGAGGCACTGCTGCGGGGCTGTCGGCCTTCGTGTTCGTGGGTGGGCCGGCGCTGTTTGCCTCGGTCGGAGTCGCCAGCCTTTGGATCATCCTCTCCGCCCCGTTCACCGGCGCCCTGCAGTGCTGGGCTGTCGGCGAGCGAATCGTCGAGGTATGCCGCCGGACACCATGCGCAACGATTCCGGAGCTGCTGTCCGTGTTCTACCCCGGCAGAGCGACGCGGGCTGCGGCTGCCATGGTGATCATTATCGGTGCGACGGCCACCCTTGCCGTGCAGATCAAGGGCCTCGCCGTTCTCGGTGAGGTGCTTCTCGGCGTCGACGGCGCGTGGATCGCGGCGGCGGCCATTGGAGCTACTGTGGTGTATACATCGGCCGGTGGCATGCGCGCCGGCATCATCGCCGAGGCGGTGCAGGGAGCGGTCATGGCCCTTGCGGCGGCAGCGGTCGCAACAGCCGCACTGCTCTTCGTCGGCGGGCCCGTTGACGCCTGGAGCCGCATCGCGGAGACGCGACCAGAGCTGCTGCAGCCGTGGGGAACCGTTGGTGCCCGGCAGTGTCTCAGCTGGTTCTTCCTGTTCGCCATCGGCACGTGCGCCCAGCCACACTACCTCCAGAAGTTTCTTCTCCTCAGATCGCAGCGATCGCTGCGTTGGCTACCGGCAATCATGACCGGCGCTCTGGTCTCGGTGCTGACCGTCTGGGTCGCAGTCGGTCTGAGCGGAACATCCCTGACCGTCAGCGGCGCGCTCTCGCTCGCCGAGCCTGACCAGCTCACGCCGGCGCTCCTGCACGCCCTCGCCTCTCCATCGCTGACGCTGCTGGCGGCTGTCGGCGTCGGCGCCGCCGTGATGTCGACCGCCGCGACGCTGCTGAGCCTGATCGCAGCGGCTGTCGTACGCGATCTCCCGTCGGCACTCTCGTCGGAGCAGCCGTCGCAAACAACCGACCAACCCCTCTGGCCGGCACGGCTGGCCACCGTGCTCGCCGGAATCGCCGCCTCCGTCGTGGCCCTGGCCAGCAACGAGACGGTGGCCTGGCTCGGTATCCTCGGTTGGGGGCTGTTCACCGCGGCCCTTTTGCCGGTGATCATCGTAGGCTTTCACTGGTCCGGCGTCCGCACGGGCGCCGGCGTCATGGCGATGGCAACCGGCGCCGCTGTCCACCTCGTTCTGACATTTGCCGGTTCGGGCACCCTCGAACCGGGGCTGACGGGGGCGGCCGCCGGCACCATCGTGCTGGTCGCCGGATCCCACCTGAGCTCGCTATGGAGGCACCGTGCGCTGGACCGCTGATCGGATCGACGACCTGATCGCGCGGCTACAGACCTTCCGACACCAGTGTCGGCCGACAACGCTGGCGCAGGTCCATAGCTCGAAGCGATCGCCGTACCATCTCCTGATCTCGTGCGTGATCTCGCTGCGAACTCGCGACGAGGTCACCCACGTCGCCTCACAGCGCCTGTTCGAGCAGGCTCCAGACCCCGAGGCACTGGCCAGCCTCGACGAGATCTCGATCGCCGCGCTCATCTACCCGGCCGGTTTCTATCGCACCAAGGCGCGGCAGCTGCGCGAGATTGCGTCGCAGCTGGTGACCGAGCACGGCGGCCACGTCCCAGCCGATCGAGATCAGCTACTGGCGCTTCCGGGGGTGGGCCGGAAGACTGCGAACCTGGTCCTGGGCCTCGGCTTCGGGATCCCCGCGATCTGCGTGGACACCCACGTACACCGGATCCCCAACCGCCTCGGGCTCGTCCGCACGAAGACGCCCGAGGCCACAGAGCGCTCACTGCAGCGGCACCTGCCGCAGAGCCTCTGGATCGACATCAACGACCTGTTGGTGACGTTCGGCCAGAACCAGTGCCACCCCACCTCCCCTCGCTGCTCCACCTGCCCGCTCACCGACCTCTGCCGGCGGGTCGGCGTCAGCCGGAGCCGGTGAGCCCGAGCGCAGCTAGGGAGCGAGCTGGTGCGAGAGGGACCCTGATCGTGGGGTTGGTGATCGAGGTTCGGTGGTGGTCCCGAGACGTCTGCAACCAGTCCCTCTCAGGTCAGGTCAACCCGATGGTCAGTGCGGCAAAGCTCCGGAGCCGGCTTCCGGCATCCGGCATCCGGCATCCGGGGCTGACGGTGTCGTCCTGACATAGGTTGTCATTGGAAGGAGGCGACCGAGGTGTCAGGGAC
>CAZEJK010000438.1:1817-3437 GCA_964512045.1 uncultured Thermoanaerobaculia bacterium | reverse complement strand
CAGCTGGCCCGACAACGCCAACCTCGACAAGGCACGCCGGCTGCTCTGGCCGATCAAGCAGAAGTACGGCCGCAAGCTCTCCTGGGCCGACCTGATGATCCTCGCCGGCAACTGTGCCCTGGAGTCCATGGGCTGCAAGACGTTCGGTTTTGCCGGCGGACGCGAGGACATCTGGGAGCCGGAGGAGGACATCGACTGGGGCATCGAGGCAGAGTGGCTCGGCGACGAGCGCTACCACGGCGACCGGAAGCTCGAGAACCCGTACGGCGCGGTACAGATGGGCCTCATCTACGTGAACCCTGAGGGGCCGAACGGCGAGCCGGACCCGGTCGCTTCGGGCCGCGACGTCCGCGAGACCTTCAAGCGCATGGCGATGAACGACGAGGAGACCGTGGCACTCACTGCCGGTGGCCACACGTTCGGCAAATGCCACGGCGCCGCATCCGATGCGGAGTACCTCGATCGAGAACCCGAGGGTGCGCCCCTCGACGAGCAGGGGCTCGGCTGGAAGAACCGGCTCGGCAGCGGCAAGGCCGGCGACACGATCACCAGCGGCATCGAGGGCGCATGGACGCCGAACCCGACCAAGTGGGACATGGGCTACTTCGACATGCTGTTCGGCTACGAGTGGGAGCTGGTGAAAGGTCCTGGAGGAGCCTGGCAGTGGCATGCAAAGGACGTCCCCGAGGAGCACATGGTGCCCGACGCGCATGACCCGTCGAAGAAGCACCCGCCGATGATGACCACGGCGGACATGTCGATGCGCATGGACCCGACGTATGAGAAGATCTCGCGCCGGTTCCACGCCAACCCGGACGAGTTCGCCGACGCGTTCGCCCGGGCGTGGTTCAAGCTGACCCACCGGGACATGGGCCCGAAGTCGCGCTACCTCGGCCCGGAGGTCCCCGAGGAGGATCTGCTCTGGCAGGACCCGGTACCGCCGATCACCCACAAGCTCGTCGGTCCGGAGGAGATCGCGTCGCTGAAGGCTCAGCTCCTCGACTCTGGTCTGTCGATCTCCGAGCTCGTGTCGACCGCCTGGGCGTCAGCCTCGACATTCCGTGGCTCGGACATGCGCGGCGGCGCCAACGGCGCCCGAATCCGCCTCGAGCCACAGAAGAGCTGGGCGATCAACGAGCCGGCCAAGCTCGAGAAGGTGCTGGCAACCCTCGAGAAGATCCAGACCGACTTCAACAGCTCCAAGATGGGCGGCGCGCAGATCTCTCTTGCCGACCTGATCGTGCTCGGCGGCTGCGCTGCCGTCGAGCAGGCGGCCAAGAAGGCCGGGTTCGACATCGAGGTACCGTTCACCCCGGGTCGCACCGACGCCACCCAGGAGCAGACCGACGTCGAGTCGTTCGAGGCGCTCGAGCTCAAGGCCGACGGCTTCCGCAACTACCTGGCCAACGGCTTCACCCGGCCAGCGGAGCACCTCCTCGTCGACCGGGCGCAGCTGCTGACGCTGACGGCTCCGGAGATGACGGTGCTGGTCGGCGGTCTGCGCGCCCTGAATGCGAACTTCGAGCAGGCTACCCACGGCGTCTTCACCGACCGTCCGGAAGCGCTGACCAACGACTTCTTCGTCAACCTGCTCGACATGGGCACCGAGTGGAAGGCGAG
>CAZEJK010000438.1:0-1807 GCA_964512045.1 uncultured Thermoanaerobaculia bacterium | reverse complement strand
CGACTCCGAGACCGTGTTCGAAGGTCGAGATCGCGCGACCGGCGACCTCAAGTGGACCGGCACCCGCGTCGACCTGGTGTTCGGCTCGAACTCGCAGCTCCGCGCATTGGCCGAGGTCTACGCTTGCGACGACTCGCAGGAGAAGCTCGTCCAGGACTTCGCGGCGGCCTGGAACAAGGTCATGAACCTCGACCGGTTCGATCTCGCCTGATCCTCAGGCGTCACCACTGACTGAAGACCAACGGGCCCCGGCGGTTCACCGCCGGGGCCCGTGTTGTGAGTCCTGACATGGTGTCACGACAGGCAGCTCGTGCTCAAGATCGAGCATCGTGCAGACTGGAGCTGCAGCCCGGCCAGTCGCGGCGGCACCTGTCGGATCGTCGCAGTTCGCACGAAGGGCACCAGTATGCGTGCGGACCGCAGGCCGAGATCATCGTGGGCACCGCCGACCACCGCTCCTTCGCCCGGATCCGTGGCGACGCTGGAATCGGTGGCCCACACCCTGACGACCTCCGGCGAGATCCGCTGGAGTGTTGTGGTGAGGAGAAGTGTCCGAACCGAGACCGGTTCGCTGCGGCCAAGCGGAGTGGTACCGAGCTCTGCAGCCACGTGTTGGCCGAGCACGCGTCGCTGCTCACTGACATGCCGGCCGACATGGCTCAGCCGAGGTTGTCCGAGGCGCTTTCGCAGATGCAGCTCCCCGGAGGAAGCCCCCGCCGCACCAGCTGCGACGGCGGCTTACTCAGCCGGCGCGAGCTCTCTGTCGACGGCTGTGTGCTACGCTCGGCTGGATGTCCAAGTCGGGAAAGCACACTCGCCACCAGAGACCGGGGGTCATGGACCATACCATCAGTGCCATCAATGCCTGGTTCGGCGACCACCTCGCGACCACCGGTAACGAGCTGCAACAACGGATGGCTTTCTATCAGGACAACTGTCCGGTGCCGCCGGGACGGCTCCCGGCACCTCGAAGCGGCAAGGTATGCATTCTCGTGCATGGGTTGGGATGCAATGAAAGCTGCTGGCGTTTCCCCGACTCGGGTGCAGACTACGGGCTGCTGTTGGATCAACGCCACGGCTATCTTCCGCTGTATCTTCGGTTCAACACCGGCCTCCACATCTCCACGAACGGAACGCTGCTGAGCGGGCTTCTCGAGCAGCTCGTCACCCACCACGCCGATTCGGTCGAAGAGCTTGTGCTCATCGGTCACAGCATGGGAGGACTGGTTCTTCGCAGTGCCTGTCATCGGGGAAACGTGAGCTGCGCTCGATGGGTGCAGTTGGTGCGCCACGTCGTCTATCTGGGATCGCCCCACCTCGGCGCACCGCTGGAGCGGACCACGAACGCAGCGACACATCTTCTGAGCCGTTTCGACACCACCGCCACTCGTGTGCTCCGCGACCTCCTGAACAGCCGCAGCTCCGGCGTGAAGGACCTGCGTTTCGGCAACCTGGTCGACGAGGACTGGTGCGATGACGAGCCAGAGGGCACCACGAGCAACCGCCGCACGCCTGTCCCATGGCTCAGCACTGCCCGTCACCATTTCGTCGTTGGCGAAGCGACCTCAAGGCTCGGCGCGTTCGGCGACGGGATGGTGTCACCCTCCAGCGCCTCCAGCAGCGGCCGAGGCTCGCTGCCCGGTGCCCCCGAGGGTTCTTCTGTGCAGCTGCTCTCAGGGCTCCACCATCTGCAGCTCGCACACCATCCCGAGGTCTACGAGCACATTGAACGCTGGGTGGCTCGTGATGGATGAGCAGGCCTGGCAGCGCATCGTGGGCATCGAACGCCTCATTCACGATGGCGTGG
>CAZEJK010000437.1:0-3448 GCA_964512045.1 uncultured Thermoanaerobaculia bacterium | reverse complement strand
GGAGGTGGTCTTTGGTGTCGGCGGCGCGTTGCTTCCGGCACCGCTGAACGAGGAGTTCACACTGGGCGCAGTAGACCCAGACACGGGCTTCTTCTTCGGAGAAGAGGAAGGCTACGAGATCCCCTCGGATGGTTGGATCGAGATCGACGAGGGCGACGCTCCCGGCATCGAAGGTCGGCCGCTCACGGTTTCCAATGGCGATCCATTCCTGGTCTACACGTTCCGTGCGGGGAACGATGGCCTGCCGTTGACTCATGGAATCTCTGTGGACTACCAGCCTGGAGGCGTGGGGGGAGTCTCACTTTCTGGTATCGAGGTGGATCGGGAGGCTTTCAGTCGCGATGCGCGGGTTCAGCTCACCAACTTGACCACCGGGAGCTCAGCGAGCCTGGGCGAAGCACTGGGGGTGTGGGTTGAAGCCGAGCCAGATGCCACCATGCTCGTGGTGATCGAGGGGGTCCTGGACCCGGGCCAGACCGAGGTGTGGGTCGAGCTGACCCGCTCTGTCGAGGACGTCAGACTTGTCGCGGACGGTGAGACTGATGAAAGCGGCGGAGACGGCGGTGAGGGTGCTGATGGGGGAGAGACAGACGATGCCTGCGTCCAGGTTGAAGGCGTGGGAACCAGGGCGCCGGAGGTGGATGTAGCCTTCGCGGGCTCGCGGATCATCGTCCGACCCGACCCGGAGGCCTCAGAGAGCTGGGAAGGCGGCCAGAGCTACTCTCTCCTCTTGAAGCCGGAGCTGTTCCAGCAGATCGAGCCGGGTCGTCAGAGCCCGCTTGCTGTGCGGTTGCCGTTTCGCGCGCGAGACATCGCATCGGGCTCTGCTTTCAACGAGGACACAGTCATTGCTGATACAGAGGTGGTTGGAGACGTGCTTCTGGCTGCGGCTCGTGAGGACGGCTTGCAGGTTTTCGATATCTCAGACCCTGCCCGTGCGAGGAGGCTTGGAACGGCGCTTGCCACGACCGGTACGCTCCATTCCGTTGCTGCGGTAGCTACTGACGGTTTTGGTCACGTGCTTGCGCTGTCTGGCCGCGTCAACGAGTACACCGTGATCCGAATGGTCCATATGGACGACTTGCTGCCGGCGGGCAGCGAACCGACAGGATCCGATGAAGGCTCGGAGTTTCTCGGTCCTCCGGAGGGGCGAGCGCACTTGCAGATAGGTTCACTTCTCGATGCCCAGCAAGGTCCAGGTGATCTCGAGGTTGAGGTGAGCGCACAGACCGTGCACTTCACGCCGGCGCTTCTGCCTCAGCAGGGTATTAGCCTCGTTCTTTCTGAAGATGATGTGACGCGCTGGGAGGCGATGATCATCCCAGAGGAGCTTGTGAGGCCGTATCACCCCGTCATTCTTCAAGATGGCGTGACGGGCAAAGCTCTGTACAAGGCTCCGGCCCCAGATGGTAGTGCGATGGTCATCCCGAACCCAGGCAATGTTCCCCTCGATCACCCGCTGATACTGCGTGCACACTCTGAGACAGTAGTGTACGCCAACGAGATGGGCGCACATGTTGTTGCCGCGCGACTTGTCATCAACGGTGATGAGGACTCTGCACTCAACCCGGTGAGAAACACCGAGTTTGTGCTTGAACCGCTTGCCAACTTGACGAGCATGCAGCTTCGCTCGTGGATAAATGGAGAGCCTAGCGACAACGACGGTCTGAGTCAGAAGCTGAGGCAACCGTGTCGTCCCCTGAGCGAGGACGAGATCGTCTACCTTCCGCGGTTTGCTCTTGTACCAACAGTTGAGGGGCGCCCGCTCTTCGTAGGAGCAACCGTCTACCATGGGCTCCTGGGGATCGCTCAGGTCGGGCCGGAAGTAGATCTGACTCCAAGCTGGATCAGATGCCTCGAGAGCGCAAGAGAGCTCCGAGATGTGGACGGCGCACTGTGGCAGTTTGAAGGAGATGAGGAGTCACAGCCGGTCCCCATCGTTGCTGTGGTCGGAGGTCGCAGCCTGGAGGTCCTTGAGGTGGGGCCAGGCGGTTTGACCTCGATTGCTGCAGAGCCTCTCGACTGGAGGCCGTATCGTGTGGCCCTCGACGCTGAGGCGCATCTCATATTGGTGCGCGATAGCTATCGGCGTTTGGCTGTGTTCAGGATTGATCAACGGCACGACAGCAGCCTCGTGAAGCTTGCAGAGTATGACCTTGACGACCGTACCGGTCTTGGTCCCCTGACTCTCGTGCCTGAGATTGGGTTGGCCATGGCCGGAACAGCGCCAGTACAGTACAAGCCGCCGCGGATCGAGCTCTTGACTGACGCAAACAACGACGGGGAGCTCGAGGTGGCCAGCTACCTTCAGCCGCTCGGTGTGCCGATGCCGGCAACCGATGAGGCTGGGCGGGCGCCGGGCGCTCTGGCGTTCGTGCGGGCTCGTGTGACTGGTCTTCCGACGGCAGTGGCGGACTCTCCCTCGCGAGATAGCCTGCGCGTCGTCCTCCAGGGGCTGTCGTCTCGTGGCGGAGCGCTGCAGCAGCGACCGGAGCCGTGGCTTCCGACCCGGGCTTCGATCCCGCTCCACCGTGAGCAGGGCGCGAGTCTCGATGACCCTTCGCGCCATGTGTTCTCGAGTCGGCAGCAGGTGCTGCTGGTTGCAGATGAACGTGCGCGGGGAGAGTACTGGTCGCAGCTGTCAGACACCCAGCGACAGGCGCTGAGCGATCCTCAGCGTGGCAGCGGCGGTGTGCCGCTATGCCGACACTGTGATCCGGAAGAGTTGGACGGGCTCAGGCGGGAGGCAGCACCAAGAACGTCAGACGGCGCGCCGTCATCTGACGCTGAGGTCTTGGAGATGGCTTCAGCCTCGCAACTGGAGTGTCGCATCGACTTTGCCGAAGGTGTCCTCACGGGCAGCTCCGAGTGGTTCAGGATCTTGGAGGATGCTGATCTAGAGGCGTCAACACGGATCACGTCAGTTCGATGGATGAACGCCCCACCAGTCGGGTACCTCCCGGGGCTCGAGCTGAGCCCGGAGCCTGCTCCGGAGGTCGAGCTCAAGACAAACTCGATACGGCTTGCCAGGCAGGACCTGACCCTCGCTGCACCGGGTCAGGATGTCTCCCTGACACGGACGTATCGATCGGTCGATCTCATCTGGGGTCAGTTCGGTTGGGGCTGGGATCTGGCTTTGCCGAGGCTTCGCCCAAACCCCGATGGTACCGTGGACTTGGTGGCTGCCGCAGGCACGCGCTTCGTGTTCGAAGACACGAGCTCGAGCGATGCAAAGAGAGAGCTTACGGCTCTCGCACATCCTGGTGTACTGCGTGGACGGGCTGCAGGGGGGTACGTGCTGCGCAACCCCGATGGGGGCCGCATCGAGTTCGACGCGGCAGGTCTCCCGGTCGTACTCGCGGATCGGCTGCGAGACTCGGCCGAGAGCGGCTCTGAGATCCGTGTCCTTTGGAATGAGAACGGGACGCTTGCCGGGCTCGAGCAGCGC
>CAZEJK010000436.1:0-3453 GCA_964512045.1 uncultured Thermoanaerobaculia bacterium | reverse complement strand
CAGCTCGACGCCCTGCGGGGCGCTGAGGTCGAGCCGGAAGGTCTCGTCGCCCTCCTCCTCGCCGTCGTCCAGCAGCGCCACCGAGACGGTCCCCGAGGTGGCCGGCGGCACGATCTGCAGCGTGCCGGTGGTGATAAGACTCTCCCGCCGTGTCACCCTCGCCGTCATTTTTCATGGTACTCTGACGGTACTATGGTCAGCTCGCTTTACCCGCGCATCCTTGCAGCACCGGACACGAGCTTCTTCCTGTTCGGGGCTCGCGGCGTCGGCAAGAGCACCTGGGCGCGGCTGACACTCGGCCAGGCTCGCCGCATCGACCTGCTGGACGAGGCCCTGTACCACCGCTTGCTCAGCGAGCCGGCGTTGTTCTCGGGGCTCCTCCGCACCGTGGCCGAGGGCGACTGGGTGGTCGTCGACGAGGTGCAACGCATCCCCGGGCTGCTCAACGAGGTCCATCGCTTCATCGAGGATCGCCGGCTGCGCTTCGCACTGCTCGGGTCGAGCGCTCGCAAGCTGAAGACCGCCGGCACCAACCTCCTCGCGGGCCGGGCACTGTGGAGGACGATGCTGCCGCTGGTGCCCGAGGAGCTGGGCGCCGACTTCGATCTGGAGCGCTGCCTCAAGCTCGGGACGATCCCCCTGGTCTGGACCGCTGACGATCCCCGAGCGACCCTGGAGGCCTACGTCCAGCTCTACCTCCGTGAGGAGATCAGGGCGGAGGCCATGGTCAGGAACCTCCCCGGTTTCGCTCGATTCCTGCCGGTCGCTGCCCTGTTCCACGGCCAGTCGATCAATGTCTCTGCCATCGCCCGCGACGCCGGCGTCGCTCGCACCACGGTGGCCGGGTACCTCGAGATCCTCGAGCACACCCTGTTGGCCTGGCGGCTGCAGGCGTACGAGGCGCGGCTGCGGGTGCGGGAGCGCAGGCACCCGAAGCTGTACTGGATCGACCCCGGGCTGGTCCGGGCCGTGAAACGGCAGCTCGGGCCGGTCGCTGCCGAGGAGCGAGGCGCGCTGCTCGAGGGGTGGGTGCACTCTCTGCTCAGGGCCTACCGCGAGGAGCGGGAGCTGTACGACGACATCGCGTACTGGTCTCCCACTCAGGCGAGGAGCGTGGAGGTGGACTTCCTGCTGCGCCGCGGCAGCGAGCTCCTCGCCATCGAGGTCAAGGCAGCGCGTACCTTCTCCCGCTCCCAGATCGCAGGCTTGAAAGCGATCCGCGAGCTGCCGGAGGTGGTGAGGCGCATCCTGGTGTACTGCGGTCCCGACCAGCTCGTCCTCGGCGACGGAGTCGAGGTGTGGCCCGTCGAGACCTTCATCGAGGCCCTCGCCGACAACCGCCTGTGGCCGTGAGCCGTCGGCAGTCGCTGGACCGCAGTACTCCACAAGGCGACTGAGCGGGCGAGCCGCACGTCAACGGTTCCGCGCGACACGAAAGCCGCGAAGCATCCCGCGCAACCAGAAGCGGCGTCATCTCGACCGAGCGCCCATTGCCATCCAGACCACCCCGAGCGCACAGCCCCTCGCACCCACCCAGAGCACCCCCGCGAGCGGAGAGATCCCGTGGGCGAGCCCACCACCACCCAACGCCCCGAGGCCCCGCCCTCCCGGCGGCAAGGCTCATCCATGGCCTTCGACAGCTCCGTCCAACCTCTCGGGCGTGACCGACGGGATCTCTCCGCTCGCTGGCGTTCTTTGAGGCGTCCATGCAGGTCAGCGCGCCACGGCAATCCGATGGCCACGACAGCTCGGTCGAGATGACGGGCGTTCCTTGATTGGTCAAAGCCCCGCCCACCCACGGGCTGGAAGTCCGTGGCACCATGGGATGCGGTGCGTGCGCTCAATCGCGATGACGAGCGTCTCTTGGTTGTTGAGCTGCCGCTCCACCTTTGGACGACCTTGGGCACTTGTCGTACGGTCAACACATGGATCGCACCATTCGCAACCTCGACGACGAGCTCTACCGGCAGCTCAAGGCGCGGGCCGCTCTGCGCAGTACCACGGTCGGCGAGCTCATGAACGAGGCCGTTCGCGGGTGTCTCGCCACGCCGAGTTGGCAACCGGGCCGACGGAGCCTTGACGGGCCTCGGCCATAGCCGTACCCGGCCGGCAACGAGCGCTTGAGCGAGGAGATCGATGGCGTGGCCTACCGTATCCGAGAGTCGGCGCGCATGACTGTTGTCACTCGAGCTCTCACGCGTCGAGGGGATCACCTCGATTCCCGGTTGGCATCGGCGCGCTCGCGACAGTGACCCCCACCGCGTCGTTTCAAGCCGCGGACAGGCCTATACTGGAACCAAGGAGGGTCATCCGTGACCGGCAAGGAGTTCCTCGAGGCGGTGGCGAACGGGAAGATCGACGTGGTCGAGCTGCTGCTCGGACTGCTTCGAAGCGCCGACGCGCCGTACGCCGTGATCGGCGGGCTCGCCGTCAATGCCTACGCTGAGCCGGTAGTGAGCCTCGACCTCGACCTGGTGGTCGTGGCCGATCGGCTCGACCGGGTCGTGGAAGCTGCACGCCGCGTCGGTATGCGGGCCGAGAGCTTCGCCCACAGCATCAATCTATCGATCGTCGGCTCCGACCTCCGCATCCAGCTTCAGACCGATCCGCGCTATCAGGACTTCATCGAGCGGGCCGAGACGAGGACCGTGCTCGGCTACGAGATGTCGGTTGCGGCGCTCGAGGATGTGGTCCGGGGCAAGGTCTGGGCCTACTCCGACGCCACCCGGCGCCGAAGCAAGCGCCACAAGGACCTCGCGGACCTGCTGCGGCTCGCGGAGACGCGACCCGAGGTGCGGCGCCTGCTGCCCGCAGAGGTCACGGCCGAGCTGGACTGATCTTCACCTCACCCGGATGAGCCGGCGCCATACAGGGGGCGTGCACGGGGGGCACTGACCGCTCGGAATCAACGCAAAGGCGCCACGGCGCGAGGGCGCAAGGAGATGTTGAATGACCGAGAACGAGATCAGCAAGATGGTCCTGGGGACGGCGATCGGTGGTCCAGGGCTGCTGGAGAGCGTGTATGAGGAGGCGCTGGCCTACGAGCTCGAGCTGCGGGGCATGACGGTGGAGCGTCAGTACGTAGTGCCAGTGTTCCACAAGGGCAAGCGGCTCGAGACCCAGCTTCGTGTGGAGAGGGCAGGACCTGCACGTATGACCTCACCAAGGCTGGCCGAACCGTCCCGCTCGCTGGCCTCAAACTTCGATCCCTCGTCGTAATCCCAGAGCTTACCAGGATGCACCCTTCATGAGCTTCTCTTCCCCTTCGCGACACAGCGCCTTGGCGCCTTTGCGTTGAGAATCCTGCGACATCTGCGCAGGACTTCACGACTACCGACTCATCTGAGCGGTTCGTACCGGCGAGCTGCTGCCCCGGCTGCTCCGGAGCGCCAACGTCCCGCCACCGGGCTCAGCCCCTTCGCGCCCAGGTACGGACCGAGAAAGCTCACCAGT
>CAZEJK010000435.1:0-3458 GCA_964512045.1 uncultured Thermoanaerobaculia bacterium | reverse complement strand
CGAAACGCCCATTCAGGGCTACTGAGCACGAGACCTCCAGGGATTTCCACTGATTAGCGGTTAGGTATGAGCTCCTCCGCCCACCCAGTCTCACTCGCAGAATCGACGACGCCGCGGCCCGGTTCCGGTCCTGGCCCCGGGCCCGGTCCCGAAGGCGGATCCCGGCCATCGGTACGGTGCGAGCTGACTTCGCGTCTGCTGCATTTCCTTGTGCAGGACCTCAAGGCGACGACGGTACCAGCATCAGGTGGTTCGCAGAGGTCGGGCCATCGAGATTTTTTGAAATGCAGTCGCGGAATCATTTCTACTTTTGTATACTCCGTGGAGTTTGTTGGAGGCCAGCTATGAGAGTCGCATCCGGTATGACGGGTCTGTTGTGTGTGGTCCTGGTGACGGCAGCTCCCTCCGTTGTCGGGGCGGCGACGATTCACGTTCCTGGGGATCAGCCGACGGTTCAGGCCGCGGTGACGGCCGCCTCGTCCGGGGATGTGATTGTGCTCGCCGACGGAACGTACAGCGAGAGCGTCACCATACCGAACGGCGCGGACCTGACGATCCGAGCGGCCAACGCCACGTTGGCAACGGTCGACGGCGGTGCCGGCAGTGCCTTCTCGATGTCGGCCGTGACGGCCTCGTTGCGCCTGGTCGGCCTCGTTTTCGATGCGAATGCTTCGCTCGGTGGGGACACCGGCGTGGTCGATCTCGTCAACTTCTCCGGTCAGGTGACGATCGAGGGCTGCGAGCTGGGGAGCGGCTACGGCGGCGTCGGCGTGCATGTCGATCTGTCGGGGACCAACCAGGCAGGGGTCGAGATCATCGACACGACCATGACCGGGGCCGCCGACAACCGCGAAGGGGTGCTCGCCGAGCTGACAGATACCGCCATCCTCGATCTGATCGTGGAGGGCAGTACGTTCACCGGCCTGCAGGACGGCGCGGTCGAGGTGGATGTGGACACCTCGGCGACGGCCACCGGTCCGACGCTGACCCTGCGCGTCGCCAACACCACCATGAGCACGTGGACAGGCAGCGGCAGAGGTGTCTTCGTCGATCTCGGGGATGGCGACACGGAAGGGACAGTTGCCAGCATTCTGGTTGACAGCAACATCATCACGAGCCCGGACGGTCACGCCGTGGTGATCGACATCCAGGGCGTGAGCACGCTGGCGGATGTGATCGTGACCAACAACACCATCAGCGGCGCCAACGGCAGCGGCATCTGGATTGCGAGCGGCTCCGCCACGGATGGCACGACGGCCAACGTCCTCGTCGACAACAACTCGGTGTCATCGCCGGCGGACACGGGCATCGAGGTGCTGCCGCAATCGCCGCTGGCTGGCTCCGCGAGCACCTGGAACGTGGTGGTCACCAACAACGGCGTCGACGCGCCGCAGACCGACTCAGGGTTCCTGGTCGATGCGGACGACGCGGACGCCAACTACACGGTGAACCTCGACATCGATGGCAACGAGGTCACCAACAACGGGGTGAACAATGCCTTCGAGATCCGCCAGGCCAACGGCAGTGCGGTCAACCTAGAGCAGGGTGGTTCGGCGTCCACCGTGGCACAGACCGTTCTGGGTGACAACAACACGGGATCCGCGGTGGTGGTGACGGGAACCGTGAACGTCCAGGCCGACGCGGTGGCAGCGGGCAACGTGCCGGCGGCCCTCGGTAACTTCGTGTGGAACGACCTTGATCGCGACGGCGTCCAGGATGTCGGCGAGCCCGGGGTGCAGGGTGTCACGGTGACCGCCGGCGGTCTGTCGACCGTCAGCGACGCGAACGGGACGTTCCTGATCCCGGCGCTTCTTCCAGGGTCGTACACGCTCGAGGCGACACTTCCGAGCGGCCTTGCGTTCTCTCCTCAGGACGCAGGCGGAGACGACGCTCTGGATAGCGATGTCAACGCGGGGAGCGGCCAGGCCTCGGTGACGTTGGCAGCGGACGATTTGACGGTGGATGTCGGAGTCTACGATTCCGCGGACGCCGACTACGGAGACCTGCCGTCGGCGTACGGGCTGACCCTGGTCTCCGAGAACGGTGCGCGGCACAGCATCTCCTCGCTCACCATCGGCTCATGCGTCGATGCCGAGTCGGACGGCGTGCCGGATTCCCAGAGCCTCGGCGACGACGGAGTGGGCTCCTGTCCCGACGATGAGGGATCCCTGGTGGCCAGCGGTGACTGGAACGACGGCACCGCCGAGCTGAGCATCGTCGGTGGCATCAGCGCCGACGGCTGCCTGAACATCTGGCTGGACTTCACCGACGGCGCCGGTGGGATCGGGTTCGACGCCGACTTCGACGACAGCTACGACGACGGCTCGGTGCTCTGGCCCGAGTGGGTCCTGCAGAACGAGCCCGTGTCGGCCTCACAGTCTGCCGTGACGTTCGCGCTGCCGACCGGCATCAGCGTCGGGGGCGCCACGTTCGGCATGCGCACCCGGCTGACGCCGCGCGATGCCAACGACGGCTGCGCCAACATGGAGGCGTATGTCACCGGCAGCGCAGCGCCGACGGGGCCGGCGACCGGCGGTGAGGTGGTCGATGCCCTCGTCGAGGGCAGCACGGTGCCGGTTCAGCTGCAGTCCTTCGAGGTGGAGTGATCTGATGGCGAGTGCCCTCGAGCAGCTCCGGCAGATGGTCGCGACGCGACCAGAGCTGCATAGCGAGCTCCATGCCGAGCGCGATCGGGACCGCTTCGTGCACCGGGTGGTGGAGGTTGCCGCAGCGCACGGTCTGATGCTGAGCGCGGACGACATCGACGACGCGATGCGAGCGGGTCGGCGGTCGTGGCTGGAGCGGTGGTTGTGAGCCTCGCCGGCTGGGTTCCGATCCGGGTGGTGACCCGGGGCAGCTCGGTTCTGCTCGACTGCTGCTTCGCCGACGACGATCGGCTGACCGAGCCGTTCTTCGACCACACCGTCGAGCGATGGCTGGAGCGTCCGTGTAACCTCCTGTTCCGGCGTGAGATCGCCATCGAGGAGCTCGTCGAGCACCATGCGCGATCCGCCGGGCCGGCGGTGGACGGTCTGATCTTCCACACGTCGCGCTGCGGATCGACGCTGGTGGCGCAGCTTCTCGCCGAGCTGCCGGAGGTGCGCGTGATCTCCGAGCCGTCGGTGGTCGATGGGCTCCTGCGCGCCGCCGATCAGCTCGGTGTGGCAGGCCAGGAGCGTGCCGGCTGGCTGCGCGGCGTCGTCCAGGCGCTTGCAGCACCAACCGCCGGCGAGTCCGCGGCCGTGCTGAAGGCCTCCACCTTCCACACGACACACCTCGGGCTGTACCGTGATGCGTTTCCCGAGACACCGTGGGTCTTCCTGTACCGGGAGCCGCGCGAGGTTCTCGTGTCGTTGGCCGAGCAGCCCGGCGGGCTCGTCTGCGACCACGGTGATCCGAGCAGCTTCCACGCCGAGGTGCTGAACGAGATCATGCGCACAGCATTGCAGCACTACGAT
>CAZEJK010000434.1:0-3483 GCA_964512045.1 uncultured Thermoanaerobaculia bacterium | reverse complement strand
CACGCACGGTTCGGAGGGAGGGGACCCCGGGCAACCGGGGTTCCCTACCCCTATGCGGATGGGCACGTAGACCCATGGGAGAACGAGAGGAGCGCGGACGTCCCGTCCGCAGGATTGAGGCGGTGGAGGACCTCTGACCGTCGACTTGACCACACATCATGGCGCCCGGTCATCCCGATGACTGGGGCTCCTGCCGGCTTCCGGAGCGGGGACCGGGACCGTCACCGGGGCCGAGTGATCGCGGGTTCTCCCACGGGATCTCTCCGCTCGCCCTGTTCTCAGAAGCACTCACGAGGCTGGTTCGTGCCGACAGGCCGACCTTCCACGATAGCTCGGTCGAGATGACGAGGTCTGGGGTGCTCGCAGGTTCTGCGGTAGGCGGGCAGATTCCGTCGGAGCACTGTGGGACACGGTCCCGGTTTCCTTGCCGGGGGCTCGCGCGACGAATCCCCGCACGGCCCCTTGCGCGTCTCGGCGCTCGGTGCTAGATTCTCCGCCGTGCCAACGTAGCTCAGTTGGTAGAGCAAGTGATTCGTAATCACTAGGTCAGCGGTTCGAGTCCGCTCGTTGGCTCCAGAAACAAAGGACTTAGCCTCGGGTCGATCCCGGGGCTTTCTTGTAGAACGATGCGAGTACTACGGTGATGGCGACCACACAGACGAAAACCCGCGAATGCTCCCGCGGGGGTGACGCTGCCGTCGATTCGGCTGCACCAAATGGCGCTGCGTGCGCTTCACGGGATGCTGGTCAGCAATGGACCGTGTGGGCGGACGGTGCACACCTACCGAACGAGATCGAGCTGAGCGAGGACGGGGCGTACCGCGGCAGTTGCCGTCTTGCGGACGTCGAGTCGTTCGCGGTAGGGTTGCGGCAATGCCGGAAGGGCGTACACATCGACGCGACGTGTGGACGGGGCTCGATGCTTCTGACCAGGTCGTGACGGTCTTGAGCTGGAGTGTGTGACATCGAGGAGGGGTCTGATGGAGCTGATCAGTTTTCTTTCCGTGTTCTTGCCGTTGCTGACCGGTCCGCAGCCGGTGGAGCTGGCGGTGGCCGATTCCGTGGCGCGGGTCGAGATCCGGCTCGATGGTGAGCAGGTCGCCGAGCTCAGCGAGCCGCCGTGGATCGTGTCGTGCGACCTGGGCGAGGCGCTGCTTCCACACCGGCTCGAGGCGGTGGCGTTCGACGGCGACGGCAGTGAGCTGGACCGGGCCGAGCGCTGGCTCAACCTCACCGAGCGGGTGGCGTCGGTGTCCCTGGCGATCAAGCCGGCGGATGACGGTGGGCAGCTGGTGGACGTGAGCTGGGACCATGCCGAAGGGCTGAAACCCGCCAGGGTCTCGGTCACGATGGACGGCGAGCCGCTCAAGCTGGACGGTGGTTGGCGTCTTCCCGAGCTGACCGACGAGGGATTGCATCTGGTGCGAGCGGAGCTGACCTTTCCCGGGAGGGAGACGTTCAGCCACGAGATCCTGGTCGGTCGAGCTCTGGAAGGCTCGTCGACCGAGCTCAGCGCAGTCGCAGTGGAGGCCGACTCCGAGCTGCCGGAGCCGAGCGCCATGAAAGGGTGGTTCACCGCTGGAGGCGAGCCGCTCGAGGTCGTGTCGGTCGAGAAGCCGGAGGCGGAGATCGTTGTCGTGTTCGACGAGGCGGTCGACGATCCCTGGTTCAAGATGACCAGCCGGGAGCGCAGGCACGGCGGCGCGGCGAGCTCCGGCGGCTGGTCGAGCACGTCCGGCGTCACGTCAGACATTCGGCGCTCTCGCGCCACCGAGGAGCGCGCGGTGAACGACCTTCCGGACGGCGTCAATCTGCGGATCCTGTCGGCGCTGCCCGCAGGCGGCGAGGAGGGGACGGTGGAGCGCTCGGTATTCGAGCCATCCCGAGTCTATCCGGCTCCGAGAGGTGAGGTGCTGCTGCGCTTGCCTGACGTTCGGCCGAAGGTGAAGACCGACAGCGCGCAGACTGTGGCCGATGCCGTGGCTGTGGCGGGACGGATGGCGGCGACGGGGAGCCCGAGGCGTGCCGTGCTGCTGATCGTCACCAGAGACCTGGAGGACGCCAGCACGTACACACCGGAGCAGGTGGAAGGGTACCTCGAGGCGCTTCAGGTGCCGCTGGAGGTGTGGACGCCGGAGAAACGGAAGGTCAAGGACACCGGCTGGGGGAAGGTAGAGCGGGTCTCGAACATGCGCCAGCTCGACGCTGCCCTGCGCACGCTCGAGAAACGGCTGGGGAATCAGCGGATCGTGTGGGTGCGCGGCGCCCATCTGCCGCAGGAGATCGAGCTCGCTGGGAGCGCCTCCGGCGTCCGTCTCGCCGGCGCCAGAGACTGATCAGCGCCGGGAAAAGCGAGATCGCACAGGGCACAGAGCACCCCGAGAGTCTCTCAGACACTCGGTCAGCAGCCGTGCGATCCCAAGGCGTGCGCAGCCATCCGGGTTCCAGGTCAAGGCGGCGGACAGGGCTTCGCGAGTCCAAGCCGGCCTCGGTTTCCGGGGCGGGGACCTGGGCCAGTGCTGGTCGCGGTTCGCTTCGTTGGACGGTTCGTGAGCGTGCGCCCAGAGTATCTCGTGCTCCGGTTTTCTACGTCATCTCGACCGAGCTTTCGTGGCCTTCCGGTCTGTTGCAAGGCGGGCACGTCCGTTGGAACCGCGGAGGACTTGGCGAGCGGAGAGATCCCGTGAGAGAACGATGGCATCCCGGACCCGGCCAACGGCCCCGCGTCGGGTCGCCGGGCGTTCGATCGTCCGCGAGACGCTGGTGCGAATGTCAGCGGGTGTTTGTTCGTTGCACGGGGCGCGAGTCGGCCGTTGAGCCGTCGAAAGGAGCGAACCGATGCGCGAGAACTCATACGCACTGATCCAGGAGCTCGAGAGCACCGACTACGATGCTGCAGTGGAGTCTGTTGTCGAGGCCATGTCCGAGCAGGGCTTCGGCGTGCTCACCGAGATCGACGTCAAGGCGACGCTGAAGCAGAAGCTCGACGTGGACTTCCGACGCTACGTGATCCTCGGCGGCTGCAACCCGGCGCTGGCGCATCAGGCGTTGACCGGAGAGCCGATGCTCGGCGTTCTGTTGCCGTGCAACGTGGTGGTGGCCGAGCGTGACGAAGGCGGCTCGGTCGTCGCGGCGATGCGCCCGATCTCCGCGTTCGAGCTGGTCGGCAACCCCGACATCCAGCCGATCGCCGAGGAGGTCGAGAGCCGTCTGCGCACCGTGCTCGAGCGTGTTGCGGCGGGCTGACCTGTTGTCAGGCCGCGCGGTGATCAACCCTGCGTTTACGGTAGGCTCCGTTGCCTCTTCGTAGCTGCGGGGTTGATCCCCGTAGCCGGCCGCCGTGCCGGAAGCCGTCGCGCGTTCGGTCGACCTGGTGGTCGGTGACTTGGGAGTCCGGGGCGCGGCCGGCACAGGATGGACGTCCCCTGCTGCACGCTCTTCAGAGCGATCCGGGTCACACCGGGTTGTCGAGCTCGATGTAGC
>CAZEJK010000433.1:2046-3486 GCA_964512045.1 uncultured Thermoanaerobaculia bacterium | reverse complement strand
GGCTCGCCCGGCCGCCGCCGCATGCGTCAGCACCTCTGGCAGCGGCATGACGTTCTCTGTCTTCACCTGTCCGATCATCTGCGCGCTACCGTCGAGGTGCTCATCGATGGCGTTGAGCACCATCGCCACCACGCGAGTGTCGGCATCGATCACCGCACGCGCCCTCTCCCCGAGCGCACCCCCGCTGCCGATCACCTCGTCCTTCAGCAGGAGCTGCGGCTGGGCATCGTCACCCAGCACACGGGCCACCGCCTTGTTGGCCGCCCACCGCTCCCGGTCGTGCTCGGTCCTCTGATCCCCGTGCTTTCGATCCTCCCGCCCGGCGAAGAACGCCGCACGGCTGACCGCCGTCAGCGTCGGCACGTTCGCCAGCACCGGTGGCAGTAACGGGTCGGACGCGCTGCGAAAGCCCTTCGGCTGCCACGCCGCCAGCTGCCACCCGTCGGCCTCCTGGGCCATCGACGGCACCAGCTCGACGGCGTTGCTCCAGCTCATGCCGTCCATCAGCACCACCAGCAGGCGCTGCTCTGAACGCTGCTCCAGGAGCTCCTGCACCACCTTGCGGGACAGCGACCCGATGGGCAGAACCTCGGTGGCCGGCTGGCCCGCCTCGATCCACGCCACCAGACCCCGCGCGAACCGCGCATCGTCCTCTCGCCGGAGCCTGTCGACCGCCGCGAGCACGGCCGCGGCCGCCTCGCCCATCAACGGATCCCGCCACCCCCGCAGCCAGTGCCGCGCCAGGTCCACCCAACCGCCATGGTCCCGGTAGGCTCGCGCCAGCTGCGCCGCCTCCTGCTGCGGGCTCCCCGCCACCGTCGCCAGCCTCGCCTCGGCGGCACGGTGCACCACGTACGCCGCCAGCCGCGCCGTGTGCCACCACTGCTGCCGTCCGCTCTGCTGCTCGGCCCACCAGTGCTGATCGATCGCCCCCAGCGCAGCGCGCACCGCCTCCAGCGCTGTCGCACTCGGAGACTCCACAACCGTCTCAACCGCCTCGGCGAGCGACCGCAGGCGCGACTCGAGCCCGAACGGCAGCCACCGGCTCGAGGCCAGCGCGGAGCGCAGGTTCGGATCATCGAGCCAGGGCTCGACGGCGTGCGCCGCAGCCTCGAGCTCGCCTGCAGCCTGCCCCTCGAGCGTGCGCAGCAGCACCGCGATCCGGTCGTCGGCCGCCAGGCGCGGGATCGCCTCCAGCAGCTGCGTATGGAACCCCGAGGCCAGCTCGGGAAGGCGGCCGCGCACCAGACCCTCGGCGTACGACCCCTTCCCCCACGACTCGACGAGCGGTTCGAGGAGCAGCAGGAGCTCGACGAGCCGACGGCCACCACCGTGGCCCCACGCCGTCCAGATCAGCGCTCCGAGCCGACCCGCCATCTCCGCCACGAGCTCCCGAAGGTCCTCCCACAGATCCGGCCACTCCCCCATGCACCGCCGCCG
>CAZEJK010000433.1:0-2036 GCA_964512045.1 uncultured Thermoanaerobaculia bacterium | reverse complement strand
GAACGCCGCGCCCTCGTGGCTGGTGTGCACCGCCCACACCAGGAGCCGCTCGGCAGACAGCGCCCCGCTCTCCGGCACGCCGGCAAGCGTGGTCAACGCCCACCGGTACAGCTCGCTGCGCTGGAGCACCTGCCCGGTCGCCCTGTCATCGATCTCGGGGAGCCGGCCCGCCACGATGTAACGGCCCAGCACCGACTGCGCCAGCCCAGGCGTTGCCGTCCGCGCCCCAAACCGGGCGGCCAGGCGGAGATCCGGTGATGGCCGGAACAGCCGCCCGCCGGCCAGCCGTGCGCACAGGTCCATCGGCAGGTCGTCGGCCCAGTCCACCAGAAACACCACGGCCTCGTTTGCGCTCGGGAGCTCCGGCAGCGCGGTGCGCAGCTCCAGCTCGCAGCTTGTGGGCACCACCCGGAACCGCGTTCCGTCGTGCTCCGCCTCGCCGGGCTCGCCGCTGCCGTACAGGGCCACCATCTCCGACCGCCGATCGGTGCTGAAGATCCGACGCAGCTCGGCGTTGATCTCCGCCGTGGTCAGCACCGCCATCGCGTCTACTCCTCGACCTTCCGGTAGAGGGTGAGCTTGCCTTCGAGACGGACCTGACGTCCATCGTCGGCGCCCTGATACCGAAGCTGATCCCGAAGGCTCTCGGCGAGTCGCTCGACGAGCTGCTCGGGGCCCGACGCCTCCGCTGTCACCTCCACCAGCTCCGGCTCGGCCACCCACCCTGGAGGTGCCTTCGGCCGCCCCGGCTCCGTAGGCCGAGCGTCCCGGAGGATCTCGTCCGCTGTGCCGGCCAATCGATCGAGCTCGCTCTCGAGCGCCACGTTCAGCTCATCGGCCTGCAGCTTCTGCTGCAGATCCGCCACCAGACGCTGCGCGCGGTGCGCCACCTGCGGCACGTCACCCAGGCCGCCAACCTGATCGAGCAGCGCCCACGTGGCTCGATCATTGAGGGCGTCCACGTTCTTCGCAGCCGTCGCCAGGCTCCGTGCCAGCGCCTGCGGCGATGTCTGCGCATCGAACGACGCGAGCTGACGGATCACCTCGGCCGGCCCAAGGTCCTCGCGCAGCGCGCGCAGCAGCTCCGCACCACTGCGCGCCGTCACCATCCGCGGCGCGTCCAGGCTCGCATGCCAGCTCCTCAGCTTCTCCCCAAGCGTCTCC
This sequence comes from uncultured Thermoanaerobaculia bacterium, assembly GCA_964512045.1. Classification (GTDB taxonomy): domain Bacteria; phylum Acidobacteriota; class Thermoanaerobaculia; order Thermoanaerobaculales; family Sulfomarinibacteraceae; genus CAZEJK01. The sequence continues at coordinate 872 of CAZEJK010000433.1, read as the reverse complement.
GGAAGCCGCACCGCCGCACTCCGGATCGCCTCCACCCGCTGCAGCACCTCGCCGACCACCTCCGCGAGGCTCGCCGGCGTCAGCACCTTGCCCTTGCGTGTGATCCCGAACAGGTGCCCGGCCCGCTCCAGCGCTGCGGTCCACTCGCTCTCGCTCGGCAGCTCCACCTGGCGCAGCACGGCATCGTCCGGCAGGCTCTTCCCGGCCGCCGGATCCACCACCACGCCTGCGCGCTCGATGGTCCGGCCCGACCACGCCGCAAACGCCGCCACCAGCAGATCCTGCACCTCGCGCTCGAACCCCTGCACGCCGTGCGGGTCGAGCAGGCCGCGCATGTCCGCCACGGTCGGGCTGGCAATCCCAGCCTGCCGCCGACGCTGATCGAGCTCCTCGAGCCGTCTCGCGTTCAGGTTCACCGCGGACTCGCCGCACGACAGCACGCCGAGCGGCTCCGCAAGCTCCCGCATCAGGCGCAGCTCCTTGCTCTCCAGCGGCACCCGCCTGTCCGGCGCGGCCAACGTGCGCTCCACCTGCTCCAGCACCTTGCGCAGCTTGGCCGTCGTCACCAGCGTCGCGAACCGCGGATGCTGCGGCCAACGGTGCTCGAGGAGCCGCTCCACCAGCTCCTCGAGCGCCTTCTCGAAGGTGGTCTGCAGCAACGGCCGCCCCTCCAGCCCCGGCTGAATCGACACGATATGCGCCTCCGCCGCCCGGCTGTCATCCAGCGGCACGCCCTCGGTGCGCTGGGTCACCCCGTACGCCGCCTCCATCGCGCGGCGCACCTTGCTGCGCTTGGCGTTGGCCTCCAACATAGTTTAAACTCCTTTGTTTATTAGTTGAACCCCTGTGACACAAGAACGACGAAAGAAGTT
>CAZEJK010000432.1:0-3502 GCA_964512045.1 uncultured Thermoanaerobaculia bacterium | reverse complement strand
GCGAGTCGAACCCCACCGGCTGGCCGTAACATCCGGCAAGCAGTCCCACCAGCGACCCCACGACGACGCAGATCAGCACTCCAGACCGTTCGGCTCTCACAACAGGCATACGCACCTCCGGCGATCGCCTCAATCTGACCCAGTGTACTCCGCTTCCGGTCCCGGTTCTCTTTCCGGGCACCGGCAGCACGGTTTTCACTGAAGGCCTACGCCGTTGCGAAGCCTACCCGCGCCTCGCGACGAGCTCGTTCTACTCCTCGCCGGCGGGTCGTACGTGCTCCTCGGTGAACCGCTCGAGGTTGGCCCGGAACAGCTCGAGTCGCTCGTCTCCAAGGCGCTCGGCGGTCGCGACGGCCTCTGTGTAGTTGGCCATCGCCTCGTCGAACCGGCCGGCCCTCTCCAGGGCCTCCGCGTAGCTGTCGTAGACGTTGGCCGACGCCGGGTAGAGCCTGGTGTTGTAGGCGAAGATCTCGATCGCATCCTCGAGCTCGTCGTTGCCGAGCTTCTGATAGCCGAGCAGGTTGACCTGCTGCTCGCCCGGCATGACGGTGAAGCTGTACCGCTCGCTCAGGTCTGCGTAGTGCCGCTTCAGCTCGACGACACCGCCGGGGAAGCGGCCGGTCTCCGGGTCCCGCGGCAGATTCCACGGCTCGAAGACCTTTCGCAGGCCCCAGTAGTGCGCTCGCAGCACCACGGAGCCGTGGGTCTCGTCCGGCAGTCTCCGAACCTCCCACTCGAACCCGTTCGCATCCGCCCCCTCGAGCACCTTCTCGAGCCGATCGAGGCGGTTGGGCCGGGGATCGCCCTCCTCCTCATTGCCCATGGCAACAAACAGCGTCGCCGTGACAGCGTCGTGCTTTTTGAAGAACTTCTCTGCCTGCTTCAAGGGCAGCTCCTCGTCCCACTGCAGGCTGGGGCTCACGGCCAGCACCGCAGGGAACAGCTTCGGCTGGGTGAAGAACGCGTTCAGAGCGAACAGCCCACCAAACGAGTGGCCGCTGAAGATCCGGTACGGCAGCGTCCGGTAGTGCTCCTCCACATATGGAAACAGCTCTGTGTCGAAGAACTTCAGGAACGTGTTCGCCCCTCCGCTCGTCGGCATCTGCACCACGGTGCCGTCGGGACGCTCGATCACGGCCCGGGTCGGTGTGAGGTCACGGTTGCGGTCCGTGTTCGCAACGGCCACGATGATCAGCTGCGGCATCAGACCGTTGCGGGCAAGAAAGTCCACCGTCCCGCGGGTATGGCTGAGGTGTGCCGCGCCGTCGGTCATGTACAGCACGGGGTAGCGCTCCTGGGTCTGGTCATAGCCGGGCGGAGTGCTGATCAGGATCGTCCGCTCCTCATCCATCACCTTCGACGGCAGCTGGATCGTCTCGCCGATCGTGATCGGCTCGCCGGCAAACGCGAAGCCAGCGGTCATGAAAGATACGACCACAGCGCACAGTGCATTTCGGACAGAAGGTTGCATGGTTCCTCCCACCATTTCGAGCGACCTTTGGAGCGTCCTCATCGGTGGTGATACGGACGATGCACCGTCGTGTTTCCAACGCGGCCCGCGCCCGCGTTGGACGTTGGGTATCAGCTCCCCACCCACCCAATCTCAAACGCAGGAGCGACGACGCTTCAACCCGGCCCCGGATTCGGACCCGGACCGGGCCCAGGCCCCGGCCATCCGGAGCCCGGCCCGCGGCCCCGGCGATGCGGATGGGCATGATGCCGAGCTCACGGACCGAGGAGCCTGTAACGTCAGACCTTGACACATGCCTCGCTCTCACGAAGATATGACGGTCTTGAGCTACCAATGGACGTCACCGTCACGCGGCGCTGGAAGCTCGGGAACCGGCCTCAGAAAGCGGCAGCCGGTATCACATCTGTCTTGGAAAAGTCATCGCCCTTGTACAACAGAGGCTCTCCGAGCGTGCGCGCCAATGCGTACGCGAAGCAATCACCGAGGTTGAGCCCTGCCGGGTGCCGACCCTTGCCGTAGCGGCTGAAGGCATCGCGAGCTGCTCGCGCCTGGGAGGCATCCACGGGCTCGATCACAACCGATGCGATGTCAAGGAACCGGTCCAGCATGCGCAGGCCTTCGGCTCCGAACCGCGCCTCCACCACGATCGATGCCTCGACGAAGGTCGCAGCCGAGATCCGAACAGCTGCCGCCGCCTCGATCACTTCGTTGAACCTGCGACGCTCTGGTTCGTCCTGAAGGACTGCCAGCACCGCGGATGTATCCAGAATCATCGCGTGGGCAGACCGTTCTCGTCGTACCCGAGGATCTCGTCGGCAGAGCGGCTGTCCCGGACCCGAAGGCTGGCACACTCGCGAGCTATCACGTCGAGCTCGTCCGCGAGCCGCCGCCCCCCTTGCTCCCGCCGGATCCGTTCGATCCGCGCCCGCAACGCCTGCGTGACAGCCTCGGTCTTGCTCTCGCCCGTGAGCTCCACGAGCACCTGGAGCAGCCTTTCCGTCTCCCGATTGCGGATGTTGACCGCCATGGCCACCCCCGATTTCATGATGTAATGATAGCTATCTTGGCGTGTAGACGTCAAGAAACTCCGTCCACCAGCTCGAGGTTTCGCCCACACTCCGAGCGGATCGGCCCGCCAGCAGGGCTCCCGGCCGGATCTCACATCGCCGGAAGGCGACAGGTGACCACCACTCCACCACCCGGCCGGTTCTCGAGCTGCAGGGTTCCGTCGTGGGCCTCGATGATCTCGCGACTGAGGGCGAGACCGAGGCCGCTGCCGTTGGACTTGGTGGTGAAGTACGGGAGCACCGCCTGTCGGAGGGTCTCGTCGTCCATGCCGCTACCGCGGTCGAGCACCCTCAGCGCCACCTCGGCGCCGGGAAGCTCGAGGACCTCGATCGCGATCTCATCCGGCTCGCTGCCTGCCTCGCGGGCATTGCGGATGAGGTTGATCAGGACCTGCTGTATCTGGGATGGATCCAGGTGCAGCGTACGCACCGGAACCTTCCCCGGCAGCACGAACCGCTCGAGCTGACGGACGTCCTCGAGCAGCGCACCCAGCTCGACGAGCTCCCGCCGAGGCTCTGGCAAGCGGGCGAAGGTTGCGTATCCGTCGACGAACCGCTGCAGTCTTCCGGCGCACTCCTCGATGGTGTCGAACACCGCATCGAGACGTTCGGAGGCGTCCGGACGCTCGCGCAGCTGACGGGCCGAGCGCACCAGCGACTGAATCGGCGCCAACGAGTTGTTGAGCTCGTGGCCGATCACCCGGATCACCTTCTTCCACACCGCCAGCTCTTGACGGCGGAGCTCCGGGGTCATGTGGCGGACCATCAGCAGCACGTGACGCCGGGCGTTGATGTCGAACACCCTGCGCGTGACGTGAAACGACTCCGGCTCGGTCTCCCAACCGCCGAGGGTCACCGAAACGAGGGCATCGCGACCACTGGACAGCGCCTGACGCAGGGGTTCGGGAGCTCCAGAGAACGACGCCTCCACGAAGAACGGCAATTGGGATCGGGCCGGTGCCCT
>CAZEJK010000431.1:0-3507 GCA_964512045.1 uncultured Thermoanaerobaculia bacterium | reverse complement strand
CGACCACTGGGTTGCTCATGCCGATAGACCCACTCGAAGCACTGCTCAGCGTGGCGGTGTTGATCGTAATCGCCACCGTCACGTCGTTGTTCGAGAGAGCACGAACGGCCCAGGCGTTGGTCAGGGTCAAGGTAGCAGATGTGGCCCCGGACGTCGCGCTGGGGACAATGCCGGCATCCAGCGTCAACGGCACACCGTTGCTCGTCAGCGTCAACGGCGTGGTCGCTTCGTCGATAGCACCGTCCGTCGCGCCGCTGAAGATCTCCGACAGATCCTCGCTCGTGATCGTGACGTCGATATCGGAGTAGTAGTGGAGAATCACGACGGGCTCGAGCGTGATGTCAATGGCGGTCTGCCCCGACGCCGCACTCGCGGTCCCCGCACCGACGACCGTCATCGCGAGCGCCACTGCACAGATTGTTACAAGCTTCTTCATAACCTTCCTCCCAGACGTTTCATCGTTTTCGGCATCCCTTGCTGCGCACGACGCGCAACACCTGTCGCCTCTGCTAACAGCAAGAGCGGTGCCAGGTTTCCCGAGGCCCATGAGGAATCCACAGAAACCCTGTACATCCCAGTGTCGTTGGTTGTACAACGGGAGTCCTCAGGTACCAGGGTCGAAAATCGGACACGACCTGTGCCGTCATTGGGAACAGTCACACGCCCAACGGACACCGCTCCTGAATGTCTGGAATCACGACAGTGTCGCGAATCACGACACTGTCGGGTATACTCGGAATCATGCACACCGAGAGCCTCGAGCGCCCGGCCCATATCCTCGTCGTGGAGGACAACGCGATCCAGGCCGAGACGCTCCAGTTCGTCCTCGAGGAGGCGGGGCACCAGGTGCACGTGACCGCCACGGCGTCGGGTATGAGGGCGTACCTCGAACGGCACGCGCCCGAGCTGGTGCTCCTCGACCTGCGCCTTCCGGATGCCAACGGTCTCGATCTGATCCCGGAGGTCGCCGCCGACGAGCTCACCGCGCTGATCGTGATCACCGCCCACTCGGATATCGACACCGTGGTCGAGGCGATGCACCGCGGCGCCGACCACTTCCTGAAAAAGCCGATCAATCCTGAACCGCTCCTTTCCACACTCAAACGAGTGCTGGTCCGCCACAGGCAGCGACGCCGGGTCCTGGTCTATCACGACCGCGTTCGGTCCATCCCCAAGGAGTCCGACCACCCGTTGCCGGAGCTGGTCGGTAGCTCGCCTGCCATCGCACACGTGCGCGCGCAGGCCCAGAGGGTCGCCTCGACCGACGCAGCCGTGGTTCTACAAGGGGAGTCCGGAACGGGCAAAGGGCTCGTGGCCAGGGGAATCCACACGCTGTCCAAGCGGGCGTCGGCACCGTTCGTGGACCTCAACTGTGCCAGCTTGCAGTCGCAGCTACTGGAGTCCGAGATCTTCGGGCACGAGAAGGGTTCGTTCACCGGCGCACTCTCTCGCAAGCCTGGTCTGATGGAGATCGCGGACAACGGCACCCTTTTCCTGGACGAGATCATCGAGCTCGATCCGCAAGCTCAGAGCAAGCTGCTCAAGGCGATCGAGCAGGGAACCTTCCGGCGCGTCGGCGGCGTCAAGGAGCTTGCCGTCGATGTCCGTTTTATCACCGCGACGCAACGCGATCTCGCCGCGGTCGCCGAAAGCGGCGGATTCCGTGCGGACCTCTACTACCGGCTCAACGTCTTCGAGATCAAGCTCCCACCACTCTGCGAACGGCTCGACGATGTCCTCGAGCTCGCAGTGCACTTCATCGACAGCCTCAACCCGGTCCTCGGCCGCAAGGTGGAACGCATCACCCCGAAGGCGCTCGAGCGGCTCCAGCGCTACCGCTGGCCCGGCAACGTTCGCGAGCTCCGCAACGTCATCGAACGCGCCATGATCCTCATCTCCGGCAATGAGCTGGACGTGGAGCATCTTCCCGACAACCTCCTGCGGAGCTCGCACCCGCCGGCCACGGCAGCGCCGCAGCTGCGCACCCTTGACGAGGTGGAGAAGACACACCTGATCGAAGTGCTCCGCGCACGAGAGTTCAACATCCAGGCCGCGGCGCGCGTGCTCGGCATCTCCCGCTCCGCCCTGTACGCCAAGATGAAGCGGCACGACATCGACAGGGACTCGATGGCGCGTTCGTGGTGACTCGCTCGTGCTGTGACAGCAGATTCCTCTTTGTTGGCGTGGAACTTGCTACTCTGAGAACCGGGGCTCAGCTGCCTCCACGGGGGGATCATGAATCGCCTGACTTGGACCGTTCTGCTCATTGCAGGCTTCACCGGCGCACCGTTCATGGCTCGCGCCCAGCTGCCCAACGGCGGCTTCGAGACCGGAGACCTGTCGGGGGGCTGGACCACCGGCGGCGCCGCAGCCGTCGAGGTCCTGCAGGCGAGCAGCTTCTCTCCGAGCATCACGCCATCCGAAGGCAGCTACGTGGTGCTGCTCACCACCGGGCCGGACAGCAACGGCGGACCGAGCGGCGACTTCGACGCGAACGGCACTGCGGACTACGACGCCTCCTCCCTGACCTTGACGTTCACCACCAGCGCTCCAGATCAACCACTGAGCTTCGACTGGCTCCTCGTCACCCGTGAGACAGACCAGGCGGTGACCTTCGATGATTTCTTCACCGTCGAGCTCGACGGCGTTCCGATCCTCCAGAGGAGCGTCTTTCAGCTCGTCGACGGAGTCAGCCCGTACCCGGATACCGAGCCGTACGACGGCGTCCGGTACGACGTGAGCTCCTCGGGAGCGCTCGATGGCAGCCGCTTCGATTCCGGGAGGCTGGCGTGGCGCCGGTTCGGCGCCACTGTCGGCTCTGCGGGCACGCACACGCTCCGCTTCTTCATCGCCGACCAGGGCGACACAAACTTCGACACCGGTCTATTGATCGACAACGTTCGCGTCCCTTCGGATGCCTACAACCAGATCACCACCTCCGAGGGATCCACGCTGGAGGTCAAGGGCGGCGGGCTCGTGCTGCGCTTCCATGAGAATCGGGGGCTGGCCCTGAGCGACGACGGCAGCACAGTCGTCTTCGCGTCCACGGCTGACTATACCGGCGTCAACCCGAACCACCAGTACCAGCTGTTTACCTGGAGCGATCCTGGCGGCTTCACGCAGCTCACCGCCATGACTGGGGGGGAGATCGGCCGCCCGGCGCTCACTCCGAACGGCCAGTGGGTCGTGTTCGCTGCAACGGCCATCCCATCTCAAGATCCGGCCGTCTGCGCCGGGTGCAGCAACGCCGACGGCAACCGCGAGATCTTCCGCCTCGACCGTGCCACGGGAGTCTTCACACAGGTGACGTTCTCATCTGGATGCACGAATCAGGTTCCATCAGTGGCGTCGGACGCCGACGGCAGCCCGATCGCGTTCGCCACGACCTGCGACGTCGTGGACGACCGCGGTCCGACGGCCATCGGTAACTCCGATGGCAACCGTGAGATCGTGGCCTGGGACAGCGGGAGCTTCGAGATCGATCAGACGACGACCGGCTGCTCCTCG
>CAZEJK010000430.1:0-3508 GCA_964512045.1 uncultured Thermoanaerobaculia bacterium | reverse complement strand
ATCCGGTCAGCGCCGAGCTCGGCAGCCTGACCGTGGCCACGGTACTGATCGCGGATAACGAGCTCCAGGCCGACTCGGTGGCGTTTGCGGTGGGACCGATCGACAACCAGCTGCAAACGACCGCCACGGTTAGCATCGTCAGCGGCGTCGCGACCTTTGCAGCCTCCGGCGAGCTGCCGCAGCTCGGCCCGGGCCAGCGCCTGGAGTACGGCAGCGGTGTGGTGGCGTACGTCGTCGACTGCTCGAGCGTCGACGTGTGTCGCGTGGCCACCGCCCAGGGCGGGCAGCCGGCGGACGCGACCTCGGCCTCCCTGACCGCGATCCGCAACGAGTTCTCGAGCCTTGCCGCGGCCCTGGCCGGCGCCGGTGATGTGGACCATCTCGGTACCTACGACCTGACAGTCGCCGGCGTGGCCCTCGATCTGGTCTGCTACCCGATGCTCGACACCTCGCCGGTGGCCGTCGACGGTTGGGTCACCGACGAGGCCCATCCGCTCACCATCCGCGCCGCCGCCAGCGCCCGGCACCCGGGCCGTTGGAGCGACACGGCCTACCGGCTGGATGTGGCCGGCGGTCCCTGCCTCACGACCACCGTCGGGGATCTCACAGTCGACGGCCTGCAGCTCCACTGTGCCGCGGATCCGGCGAGCGACCTTGCCGGCATCCGGCTCGACGCCGCTGCCCCCGGCGCTCCGGTGGAGATCGCCAAGACGCTCCTCCGCCTCGATGCCGCCGCCGGCTCGGGCCACCGCCGCGGCATCGTGGTGCCCTCCGGCGCCGCAGCCGAGCTGCATGTCTCGAGCACCATGCTCTGGGATCTCGGTGCGGGCGACGGCATCCTCGTCGAGGACGCCTCCGCAGCCGTCCACATCGCCAACGGGACCATCGTCGGCGGCGCCCACGGCGTGCGCCAGACCGCCGGCAGCGTGCGCGTCCTCAACACGATCGCAACCGGCGCCACCACCGCCTGCTACGCCGGCGCGTTCGACGCCGGATCGAGCCACAACCTGTCGTCGGATGAGACCGCTCCGGGCGGCTACCGACTCACCGGCGGCGCCGTGCGGTTCGTCAACGCCGCCCCCGGCGACGTCGCCGACCTGCATCTCGACTGTGACCCGGTCAGCGATGCGGCGATCACCCACAGCCAGCTCGACATCGGCACCGTCAGCAACGTCTTCGACAACGACCCGATGCAGATCGCGCGCTCGGCCAGCGTCAACCCGGCGTGGGTGCAGCTGGAGTACCCGGAGCCGGTCCAGCTCACCGGTACCGCCGTTGCGCTCAGCCACAGCGACGAGCACCGCTGGATGGTGGCGATCGCCGACTCCGCAGCGGACATGGCTGCGCAGTCCGGCAGCTACCAGGAGATCGTGCCCTGGCGGATCGCGCCCGGACCACAGCGCAGCTGGCACGACGGCGAGATGACGGCGCCGGCCTCCGGCACGGTGATCCGTCTGACCGTCGAGAAGACCCTCGGCGACGACTACGTGCACATCGGCGAGTGGGAGCTGCGCGGTGTGGTCGCGGCGTGCGGCACCGGCCTGGACCTCAGCGCCGACGCCACCAACCCGGTCACCCGCGACGTGGACGGCGAGACCCGGTACGTGCCGTGGGACCGCGGCGCGGACCAGGCGGCGCCGCTGACCTTCAGCCTCCGCGACACCTCCGTCGAGCTGTGGGAGGCCGAGGGCGCAGCCGCCGTCGAGGTGCTCCTGTCGCGGCCGGTGGCCCAGCCGGTGCAGCTGTTCTACCGCACCCAGGCGTCCGACGCCTCGCCGGGCAGCGACTACCAGCACACGGAGGCCTCTTTGACGATCCCGGCCGGGGCGATGTCAGGCGTCGCCACCGTGCCGGTGTACGACGACGGTGTGGCGGACGACTCGGAGTACTTCCGCATCGACCTGTCGTTCGATCCGAGCTTCACGTCGGCCCAGACCGCCTGGATCTGGCTGCGGGACGTCGGTAACCCGCCGCCGCGGATCGCGCTCCAGTCGGCTGCGGTGACCGTCGACGAGTCGGTGGGCACTGCGCTCCTGACAGCGGTGCGAGAGCTGCCGGCGACGGGCGCAGTGGACGTGAGCTACTGGCTGAAGGAGCTCTCCGCCAAGGTCGGTCTCGACTACACCGAGGTCGGCGGAACGTTGAGCTTCGCCGATGGCCAGACCGAGCAGCAGATCTCGGTGCCGATTCTCGACGACGCCACCGTCGAGCCCGACGAGCAGCTGGTGGTCCATCTCGGAGCGGTTGCAGGGCACTGGAGTGCGCCCTCTGCGGCGGTGGTGACGATCACCGACTCCGACGCCCTGACCGTGGGGATGGCGAGCGCCGCCGGCTCCGTGGACGAGCACGCCACAGAGGCACTGGTTGCCGTCGAGCTCACCGGTCCGGCCGACGTGCCGGTGTCCGTCGACTGGACCACGGCGGACGGCACGGCCACCGCCGGCGAGGACTACCAGGGCGTCGCGGGCACGCTCACCTTTGCTCCCGGTGTCGTCTGGCAGCAGATCTCGGTGACGATCCTCGACGACACCGCCCCCGAGGGCAACGAGACGTTCGAGGTGGTTCTCTCCAACCCGGTGGGCATCGAGCTGGGCTCTGTCACCACAACCACGATCACCATCCTCGACGACGAGGACCTGCCCACCCTGCAGTGGTCGGAAGGCGCTGTCACCGTGGCGGAGGCCGAGGGCTCGGTCACGCTCGTGGCGACGCTCTCCGCCGCCCGCGCCTGGCCGGTCACCTTCCAGTGCGTGACGGCGGACGGCACGGCCACCGCCGGAAGCGACTACACCGCGGTCGACGAGACCGTGGAGATCCCGACCGGAAGCACCGCTGCGAGCTGCGTCGTCGACCTGGTGAGCGACGGCACGCTCGAGGACGACGAGACCTTCACGGTCTCGATCGCAGGTCTCACCGGCGCCGTGGCGGGTGTCCCGACGAGTGCAACGGTCACCATCGTCGAGGTCCCGTTCGTGGCCTTCGAGAGCGCCGTGTTCGAGGTGCTCGAGTCGGACGACCTGTCGATCCCGGTGAGCATCTCGCAGGCGGCGGACGAGAGCGTGACCGTCGATGTGACGACTGCGGACGGCACGGCCGTCGCGGGCGAGGATTACACGGCGGTCGCCGAGACCCTGAACTTCCGGTGGTGGATGACGCTGAGCGTGGTCCTCGACACGATCGACGACGCCGTCGTCGAGGACGACGAGGAGCTGACGGTCACGCTCAGCGCGCCCGCCGGCCTGCTCCTCGGAGAGCCCTCGACGGCCACGGTCGTGGTCATCGACGACGACACCCCGAAGATCCGGTACCCGCGGCTCGTCCACGTCGAGCCGGACCTGGTGCACCTGTCGTGGTGGACGATGTTCCGCAACGACACCACCACGGTCGAGCGCCGCGACGCAGACGCCGGCGGCACATGGGAGCTGCTGGCCACCATCGACGGTACCGCTCACGCGTTCTGGCGCGACTTCCTGGTCCAGCCCGGTGTGCGCTACGAGTACCGGTTGAC
>CAZEJK010000429.1:0-3515 GCA_964512045.1 uncultured Thermoanaerobaculia bacterium | reverse complement strand
GCGTCGGTACCGAGTAGCGGGTGCAGTTGACGTTCACGTAGCCCTTGCTGTCCACCGTGCGGTGGTGCAGCAGGTAGGGCTCGGGGATCCACACCGGCAGCGGCTTCAGATGGGGACGCTCGGCAGCGTACAGCTCGACCGGTCGTGCACGGATGTGCTTCTTGTAGGACCCGTTGACCTTGTCACACCAGGCGATCGCCTGCTGGTTGAGGTCGTGCCAGTCGGTGAAGGTGCGGCCGGCGAGGAAGTTGTTCTCGATGAAGGAGAACGGTCGCTCGACCCGGGCCGAGCGGTTGGCGTCGCCCTTCTCGTGCGCGCGGAAAGTGAATCCGAAGCGATCGGCAAAGGCTACCATCTCCGGGGAGGGCACCATGTCAGCCCCCGTGCCCCGGAGCACCACGACATGGGTGTTGTCGATCATCATCGTCTCGCACACGCCGTCCATGTACCTGGCCGCTGCGGTCAGGAAGACCTTGCACAGGAATCGGTTGAAGGTCGGGTAGCACTGGAAGAAGAGCATCCGCGAGTAGCACAGGGCGAGCGACGCCGTCTGCACCGTGAGGTGCTTGCCGCCGATCCACACCCGATGCGGGGAGGTGTCGTGCTGGCCCTCCTGGCCCGGCTTGAAGTGATACTCCCCGCAGACCTTGGGTGAGCCCGTGCCGATGGACTCCCGGCGGCAGAAGGCCGTCAGCGTCTGGTAGGACAAATCCGCGCCCATCGCCACCAGGTCCTCGTGGACCCGCGTCAGGTTGCCCCTGCAGGTCTGATGCAGCTCGAGGATCTCCCGCCGGTACGGTGCTGCCTTCTCCTCCCGGATGATCGGTGGTGGAGTCGCCGAGCCCGAGGCGATCACCTTCTTCACTGCTCCCTTGGAGACCCCCAGGGCCCTGGCGATCTGGCGCGGGCTCGAGCCCTGCTGGTGCATCTCCAAGATCGCGACTCTCAGCTCGTGTCGCAGCACGGCTCTCCTCCTTGCCCACCTGACGCTCGAGACGTTCGAGATCACCCATGACCTGCTTCAGGCGGGTGCCCAGCAGCTCGACGTCCTGCCGCTCGAGCTGGCACTGGCGGCACTGTCGGGTGACCCGGCGGACCAGCACACCGGCCAGGTCGAGGTCGCGCAGAAAATCTGCCGCTGAGGGCGTCGGTGGCTCCTTCTCCAGCTCTCGTCTCGCCTTCACAAACAGTCGCGGCTCGGCGAGCAGGCGCTCACGAAGCGCAGGGCCACTGTCTCGCCACGCTACGTACAGCTCGCCCACCTCACGGGTCGACAGTGCAAGCGGTGCGATCTCCCGAACGAGACGCTCGCAGTCGTCCGGTTTGGCGCGCGCCATGGGCACCATGTGCTTCATCGCCGCATGGGCGCCGATGCGACCCCGACGCACCTCGTCCTGCACCATCTCGGGCAGCTCGCTCACCAGGGCCAGCCGCCGCGACACCCAGCTCTGGCTGCGGCCGAAACGCTGCGCCAGCACCTCCTGGCCGAGACCGAAGCTCGACTCCAGCTCGGCCAGCAGCCAGCCCTGCTCGAGCGCCGACTCGCCCTCGGCCGCGCGCAGCGTCCGGCTCAGGAGCAACGCCTCGACCTCGTCCATCGGCCACACCGTTGTCATGACGGTGTCCTGCCCGAGCCGTTTCGCCGCCCGGATCCGTTTGTAGCCGTCGATCACCACGTAGCGTCCGTCCACAGAGCTCGCCACAACCACGATCGGGGTCTGCTGGCCGTGCTCGGACATCGACGACAGCAGTCGCCTCTCGGTGTCAGGACGGCGTACCCGAAGTCGCCCATATCGAAGCTCGAGCTGGTGGTACTCCAGATCCATCGGTCACTCCCCGGTCTCGAGCTCCTGCCGCTCGAGCCCCGCCATCAGTCTGCCGCCGATTGGATCTCGAATTGCGTGAGACACCCGCGAAGTGTCCTTGCTACCTCTTTGTCGTCAGTACTTTCCAGCTGTATCTCGAATTGAACGGAGTGTCACCGAAGTCGTCCAGGATCTCCTCTGGTTTCAGTACCTTCCAGCCGTCTCTCCAATTGCACGGAACGCGCGAGTAGTAGGGCCACAGAAGCGATGTAATCACTCTCCTGCACGCCGATCTCGTCCTGCATCGTGTCCCACGGCATCGCCCGCAGGACGCCTCTCACTCGGATCGGCGGGGGCCGCCGGGGTGGATCCTCTCCGGGCGGCGGTGGCCTACTCCTGGCCTCGTCGGCCGCCTCGGCCCTGCGTGCCCGCTCCCGCAAATGGCGAGCCCGAAAGTAGTCGGGATTCCGCGCTCGCCACTGAGCCTGCACTCGGCCCTGATGCTCGCTTCGGCAATCAGGATTCGAGCACGTCTTCTGCCGATTCCCCACTCGCGGGTCCGGCCTCAACCACTTCCGACAGATGCAGCATGGCTTCTTCTTCTGCATCAACCATCTTGCGCTCGATTCCGCCGCCAAATGCCCGCCTGCGGCGGCAATGACAACTCCCTACTGGGTCACTTCTCGTGAGCGAAGGTGGGTCATTTCTCGCAAGCGCTCAAGGGCGAGCTTCACCCAAACTATCTGCGTCGAACGAACCCCGTCGGACAGCCCGGGCATTTCTTCGGCGGCTGCCCCCCGCAGCGATTGCAGATCATGTAACCGCATTTGTCACACACAAGCCAATAGGCACCGCCGTCTCGCACATGCTTCTCACACGCCTTGTTTTTTCCTCCGGCCATCTTTCCTCCAATGCTCAGGCAAGAATGTAGATCATGGCTGTCAGGGCTCCGATTGCTCCCAACACCCCAGCGCAGCCGGACTTTGTTTCTGATTTTGGTTCAGGGCTCGCCGACGTCGCCGCCTTCTGAGCCTGCTCTTCTCGCCACTCTTCCCACTGGCGGGCACAACGTTCAAACTGCTCTTCAACGGCTCTTCCGCCCCGCGGCCCCCGGTGTTCACACGGCTTGGTGTAGTTCTCGCGGCCAGTGCCTTTACAGTCATGACAACGATACGAACCCCGAAACCCGGTGCCTTTGCACCACCAACACCAAGGAAGAACGAAATCGACCTCGCCTCGTCCATGGCAGAACGGGCATTCCTGCTCAGAAAACGTGACGTCTTGAGATGTCATAGCGAAGCCATACCTTTCCGTCGCTCCAATGTACGTCTCACGATACACTCTCCCCTTCACCAAACGCCATTCGCGTTTTCGACACCAAGGTTGCCAATCGCCTCGCAAGGCAGCCCCGAGTCACAAACATGGACTCGAGGCCGGCGGCCGGCCCGATCCCTGCAGCCGGCGGGGATGCCATCGTTCGGTAATGGCACAACAGGCAGTTCTCCTTTCTCACCGCCACTTGAACTCTTCATACCGCGCCAGCTCCTTGGCCGAAACAGACGGAGGGATAGCGATAGAGGGATAGTGTATTGCTTTCCGCGGGCCCGGCAACAATCTTCAGTCACCAGGTTGGTCGAGCTGACGAGAGAAGCGACGACTGGAGTTGCCCCGGTTTCGTGGACAGATGCACACTTGCGGATGAAGGAGTGC
>CAZEJK010000428.1:0-3524 GCA_964512045.1 uncultured Thermoanaerobaculia bacterium | reverse complement strand
GCGGCGTCGAGCTGATACAGCAGGCCGCGACACTCGGGACGGGCTCCGAGATGGTCCACCACGGCTCGCTCGGCGTCCTCGAGGTGCGAGACCACCGACTGCCGCTCGAAGACGAGTGCGGCGAATCGCGGTCTGCCTGCCTCCAGGTCCGTATCGATTCTCGAAGCATGCCGGTCGAGCTGCTCGCGTAAGAGCTCCCGTTGTCGTTGGAGCTGCCGGCACTCCGTTTCCCATCGCTCGATCTTCCGGCCCACTGTCTCGATCGATTGCAGGTGCACCTGAGAGAGTGCGGCGGCAGCGCCGGCGTCGCGCAGTGCACGGGACGCTTCCCTCGGTCGATTGGAGGCTTCGTGATCCTCGGCGGCTTGCCGGGCGGCCGCCCGTGCCGTCTCGGCGGCGCGCCGTTGCCGCTCGAGATCGACCAGCGCAGAGCGCGCGCTTTCCATCTCTCGGCGGGCTCGAGACTCGGCTCGAGACAGCTCCTCGATTCGGTGAGCGACCTGCTCTGTGAAGTCGCGAGAGCGTTGGCGCAGGTTCTCGTCCCAGCGAGTGATCGCTTCCAGCTCACCGACCAGGCGGCTCAGCTCGGCGACGCCGCTCCACAGCCCGTCGACAGTCGCCAGGACCTTCGGTGGTCCGGTGTGGTCTGCGTGGGCTGCGGCCACCATTCTGGCGACCAGCGATGCGCGAATCGCCCATCGGCCGACAATGTCCAGGCTGGACGGATGAGCTTGTGGGGGCCGAACGCTGATCGTCGACTGCAGCGAGGAGGACGGAGATCGCGGGATGGAGCGACAGTCATCCAGGACGTGGTAGGCATCCTGATGGCGCTGCCGAACGTCCACAGCGAGAAGCCGGTGAACGAGCGCGACGAGCTCCGGTGGCGTGTCGGGTCGCAGCTCGTCGACCCTCCGGGGCGGCTCGGACTGCTTGCGATCGAGAACCTCGGAGTCGTCGAGGTCGGCAAACGGAGGGTGGCCGGTCAGCATCGCATACAGGATGGCGCCGAGGGCGTACAGGTCTGCTTGAGGCCCGGCTTCCTCTCCTCTCGCCTGCTCGGGGGCCATGTAGTCCGGGGTTCCGATCAGTGCGCCGTGGGCTGCAAGCGGACGATGGCTGGCGATGCGAGCCAGACCGAAGTCGATGATCTTGACGGATGGCGCTGGGCTGTGTCCTCCGAGTACGAAGATGTGCTCCGGCTTGAGGTCGCGGTGGATCACACCGAGATCGTGCGCTCGCGCCAACGCCGTTGCAGCTTGCTGTACGATCTCGACGGCGAGGTCCACCGAAAGCGGACCCTGGGCGATCAGCTCGTCGAGACGGGGTCCTTCGATGAGCTCCATGACCAGGTACAGAAGCTCGTCGGAGGTCGTTCCGACATCGTAGATCTGAGCGATGTTGGGATGGTTGACACGGTTTGCCGCACGGGCCTCCTGCAGGAGCCAGGACCCGCCCCCGCGGAGCTCATGGAGGGTGGGATCGAGCAGCTTGATTGCCACCGCCCGGTCGATCAGCACGTGCCGGGCCTTGTACACCGCCCCGAGACTGCCCTTGCCGAGAAGCTGCTGGAGCTCATAGCGATCGGCGATCAGGCGACCTGCGGGCTGTGCTCGTGCGGCGTTGCTGCGGCCATCGACCATCCGAGCAGTGTACCTGCGTTCATCCCGGGAGGGGCACGGATCGAGGTAGTGCGAACTGCGCACCGCAGTCGAGATCGAGCGGCCGAGATCGCTCCAGCTTCCTGAAATTCAGTTGACATTGCGTGCGGGGTCTGGCCACCTCCAGCTTGTAACTTGTTTTCATGACTTTTCTTAGCGAAGCACCACTACCGCTACATCCGAGCTGGCATGGACCCTGCTTGGCTGAGGCGACGACGCGGTGACGTGACAGCGCGTCGCCGCGAGTTCCCGTAGATGGTAGGAGGAGCGGTATGGCCTTGCATCGATCGAAAAGCAGCATTCCGCCCGCGGAGGTGGAGGACCTGCAGGGGAGCCTCGCGCAGACCAACATCATCGATCTTCTGCAGTTCTTGCATGCCGGGAAGCGGACCGGCGAGCTCATCTGCCATCACCTGGATGGGGCGTACGGACGGGCGTACTTCTCCGGAGGAGCGCTCGTCCATGTCGTGACCGGCGATCTGGACGGGATGGAGGCGCTGGTGGAGGTGTGTGGATGGGAGCGGGGGAGCTTCCGCTTCTCCGAGGACGTCTTATCACCGCGGACGAGCATCGAGATGCCCGTCCAGCACGCGATCATGGAGGCCGTTCGCCTGTCCGACGAGCGGCAGTCGAGACAACAGAAGGAAAGGAGCGATGAGATGATGCAGAACGCACGGACCTCTGCGGACGTCCTGGAGGACTTCCTGAAGGTTCCAGGGGTGACGTCCGCCACGGTAGTCGGCCGCGACGGGTTCCTGATCGAGTCGGCCGGAGGGTCGAGCGCGGTCAAGCTCGAGGACCTGGGCGCCTCACTGGCGCACGCGATCAACGGCGTCGAGGAGATGGGTTCCGAGCTCCAGGTGAGCACCTTCGAGGACCTGTTCGTCGAGTATGGGCGGGCGGTGATCATGTGCCGGCCGGTGGGCGACGCCATCATCGCGATCGTGGCGCCCGATGCCTCGAAGCTTGGCATCATTCGCCACAAGGTCAAGCCGTTGGTGGACGAGCTCGGGCAGTTCTTCTGATCTGGGGGGTGAGAGATGGAACTGAAGGTCAAGCATACATTCGATCCGGAGACGTACCGGCACCAGCTGAACGGGCATGAGGCCGTGCTGCACTGCCACCATTACATGACCCTGACCACCAAGCTGGCCGAGGACTTCGCGGATCTCGGTGCGGTCAAGGTACTGCGCGAGTCGGCAGAGGACTCGATCCGGCCGATGCTGGATGACTACTTTGCCAACGAGGGCGTCTCGTCACCGGAAGATCGTCTGCAGGTCGGGCACGGTGCGGGTGCCGGCGAGCGAGGTGCTGCACGTCTACCGCCCGATCGACGCCGGGCAGATCCGAGGCCTTCCGCACGTGGCGCCCGGGATGGTGCGGCTGTTCCTGCTCGATCAGTACGACGACGCCGAGCTCGACCGGAAGAAGACCGCCGCGATGTTCGCCGGCTTCATCACGAAGACGGCGCCCGAGGAGGCGCTCCTCGGCGAGGTGGCGGCGGGCGACGACGGCACGGCGACGGCGAGCCTCGAGCCCGGCACGATGCAGGTGCTCCTGCCGGGTGAGGATGTGAAGTTCTCTTCTCCGGCGGATGTCGGCGGGGGCTACGAAGCGTTCCAGTATCGCACGCTGCTCGCGGTCTCGGCCTCGCTGGGGCTGCCGTACCACCTCGTCACCGGCGACGTCCGGCAGGCGAACTACTCCAGCCTAAGGGCCGAACTCGTCGAATTCCGCCGGCGGGTGGAACAGCTGCAGCACGGCGTGCTCGCCTTCCAGCTGTGCCGCCCGGTGTGGCGTCGCTGGCTCGACGCCGCGGTGCTGTCCGGCGCGCTGGAGACGCCGGCGGACGCGGCCGCGCTGCGC
>CAZEJK010000427.1:0-3540 GCA_964512045.1 uncultured Thermoanaerobaculia bacterium | reverse complement strand
GGTGGTTGGGCGGTCTGCATTCACGAACCACCCATCGAAGCCTCCCCGGAACCGGTACTGGTCCCGGCCCCGGCAGCCGGATGCCGGCCCCGGAACACTGAAGCCCCGCTCATCGGGTTGACCCGCAAACCCACTGGTTACCACCCCACCGGTATCGACCACCGAACCCGCAACCACCGACCACCAAACGACGAAGCCCATGAAACCCCATCCACCCGTACGCTCCACCGTGGCTGCAGGGCCTTCAGCCGGCTCCGGCTGACCGGCGCGGCGGCCGTGGCACGCGGTCGGTCTTTCGTCCCACGAAGATTGTGTGGCAGACGTCGTCGTTCGAGTCGCGGGCGGGTACCGTTTCGACACGGACCCCGAGACCGGCACGCTCGAGGCGGCGCACAAACCGAGGATCGGGATCTGCGGACCAGACGGCGAGCATGCCACCGGGTCGGAGAGCTCGCACGGTGCGCTCGACCCCGGTGGCCGAGTAGAGCCGATCGTTGCGTTCCAGGGTGAGCGCTTCCGGGCCGTTATCGACGTCGAGAAGGATCGCGTCGAACTGATTCGGTCGGCTCAGGAGACTGGCCACGTCGGCCAGCACCAGGGTGACCCTGGGGTCGAAGAGGGGCGCCTGCGCCAGCTCCGCCAACGGTCCCCGGTTCCAGGAGATGACCGCAGAGAACACCTCTGCCACCGTGACACGGGCCTGTGCCGGCAAGATGTCCAGCGCGGCGCGAAGCGTGAAGCCCATCCCGAGACCGCCGATCAGAACGTGCGGGTTGGTTGCGGTCTCGAGTGTGGCGCAGCCTAAAGCCGCCAGAGCCTCCTCGGAGCCGTGGGTGCGGCTGCTCATCAGCTCGTGGCCATCCACCCGGATGGTGTACACGCCGGCGCGCTCCACCAGGACGAGCTCGGTGTCGTCCGGAGTACGGGAGCGGTCGATGGTGCGCTGCGGCCGCATGCCACGAGTGTACCCGGACCGTCCGGTTCCCGAGCGGCGTGCTGCGACGATGTCGTGGTATCGTGCCGACATGTTGCAGGGGATCCTGTCTGATCGTGAGCTCGAGCTGCTGCGTGCCGTGCGGCAGGCGTTGGCGACGGCGGCCGAGGCCCTCGTTCGCTGTGAGGCGCCGGTGGAAGACCGCCAGACCCTGGCCGGCGCCAGCGAGCAGCTGGATGAGCTGTTTCTCCTCGTGGTCGTGGGAGAGTTCAACGCCGGCAAGAGCGCCGTGATCAACGCCCTTCTGGGAGAGCGGGTCCTGGCCGAGGGTGTGACGCCGACAACCGCAGGGATCCACGTGATCCGGTTCGGTGAGGAGCTGACGCGTCGTCCGGTGCGCGGCGTCCTGGAGTCGGTCACGGCTCCGGTCGATATCTTGCGGCAGGTGTCGATCGTAGATACGCCCGGCACCAATGCTTTGGATCGAGAGCATGAGGCGATCACCGAGGAGTTCGTCCCGCGTTCGGACCTGGTCCTGTTCGTGACGTCCGCCGATCGCCCGTTCTCCGAGTCGGAGCGCTCGTTCCTGGCGAAGATCAGAGGTTGGGGCAAGAAGGTCGTGATCCTGCTGAACAAGGTGGACCTGCTTGCGGGCACGGCCGAGGTGGACGAGGTGCTGGCGTATATCCGTCAGCATGGCGTGGGGCTCCTGGGCACCGAGCCGGAGGTCTTCCCGATGTCGGCACGTGCAGCCCTGGCGGCGCGCGAGGCGGGAGACGATGCGGCGCGAGCGGCGAGCGGGCTTCCCGAGGTGGAGCGGTACCTGTCGGAGACGCTCGATGAGATCGAGAGGGTGCGGCTGAAGCTCCTGAACCCGCTCGGTGTCGCGGAGTCGTTGCTCGACCGCCGCGAGCGCGGCCTCGACGCGGCCCTCGACCTTTTGGCTGACGATCTGGCGACGTTGACCGATATCGAGCGGCAGCTCGAGGCGTACCGTGAAGACGTGCACCGTGAGTTCTCCTTCCGTCTCGCAGACATCGACAACGTGCTTCATGAGCTGGCGGCTCGGGGCGGCGAGTTCTTTGATGAGACCGTGCGGATCGGGCGTCTGCCGGAGCTCTTCAGCCGGCAACGGCTCCAGCAGGAGTTCGAGGAGAAGGTCGTGGCGGACGCTCCGGCAAAGATCGAGAGGAAGGTCGAGGAGCTGATCGACTGGCTCGTGGCCAGTGACCTGGAGCAGTGGCAGGCCGTCGTCGAGCACGTGCAGCGCAGGCGGACCGAGCACGCCGAGCGTGTTGTCGGGCAGATCGGAGGGCGCTTCACCTACGATCGGGCGCGGCTGCTGGACACTGTGGGCCGCGCCGCTCGGTCTGGGTTGGAAAGCTATGATCAGGTGGCCGAGGCCCGGAGAATGGCCGAGGGCGTGCAGCAGGCCGTCGCCAGCACCACCGTGCTCGAGGTGGGTGCGGTGTCTCTCGGTGCGACCGTGGCGCTGGTGGCCACCAGCACAGCAGTGGACGTGACCGGTCTGATTGCCGCCGGGGTGATGGCAACCCTCGGGCTGTTCGTGATCCCGGCCAAGCGTGCCCGTGCCAAGCGCGACCTGCGCGCGAAGATCGATGCGACCCGAGAGCGACTGATGGGAGCGTTGCGAGAGCAGTTCGAGCACGAGGCCAACCAGTCGCTGGTGCGGATTCGCGAGACCTACGCGCCGTACGAGCGGTTCGTCCGGAGCGAACGGTTCGAGCTCGAAGGGCGTCGCCGGGACGTGCAGGCCGCGTCGACACGTTTGGCCCAGCTCCGTGAGGAGATCGAGTCGACGCTGCGACGCTGAGGGGGCGGGCATGTCGGTCGGTGGCCTGCGGTGATCGTCGGACTGGGAGGTGGAGATGTCGGATCGGTTTCGTCCGTGGTCGGCCAGCGAGCTTGCGGCACAGATCGCCCATGAGACCGGCTCGCAGGGATCGCTTTTCGGGATCCCATTGGAGCTCGCCGCGGCGCCGCCTGCATCGTTGACCACAACCTACCATCACGAGACGGTGGCGGCTCCAGTGGGTGTTGCGGCAGGCCCCCACTCACAGCTGGCTGGCAACATCGTTGCGGCGTGGCTGTGTGGCGCCCGCGTGATCGAGCTCAAGACGGTCCAGGTGCTGGACGACATTGCGGTGGCGAGACCGTGCATCGACATGGCCGATGCGGGCTACAACGTCGAGTGGTCGCAGGAGCTGACCCTGGAGCAGAGCCTGGAGCAGTACGTCATGGCCTGGGTTCTGGTGCACACTCTGGCCGAGCGTCTCGATCTGCCCGGGAGCCGTCCGGGGGTCGCGTTCGACGTCAGCGTCGGCTACGATCTCGAGGGAGTCCGTAGCCCTGCGATCGCGGGCTTCCTCGCCGCAGTGCACGACTCGGGTCATCTGATCGACCAGTGCGTTGAGCAGGTCGCTCCGCTGCTGCCTGAAGCAGCATCGATCACGCCTGGGCGCCGGTTGGCGAGCTCCGTGACGCTGTCGACGATGCACGGCTGTCCGCCCGATGAGATCGAGCGGATCGCGGTGCACCTGATGGAGGAGTGCGGTCTGCACACGCAGATCAAGCTCAACCCGACG
>CAZEJK010000426.1:0-3544 GCA_964512045.1 uncultured Thermoanaerobaculia bacterium | reverse complement strand
TCCGCGTGGCGGCCGACGGTGCGGCCGGTTGGCAGGACGATCAGGTGGTCGCCGTGCCGGTCCATGTGCGCAGTGATGCCGTAGACCTCGGCGAGTCGCTCGGAGGTCAGGACGCGCTCGGGCGGGCCTTCGGCCAGGACCTGCCCACGGTCGAGGACCACCAGCCGGTCGCACCAGCGGGCGGCGAGAGCCAGGTCGTGGAGGGACACCAGCACGCCCCGACCGTCCGCGGCCAGGTCGGCAAAGGTCGCCATGACGTCGATCTGATGCGCCGGGTCGAGCCCCGCAGTGGGCTCGTCTGCCAGCACCAGCGGCGTCTCCTGAGCCAGCAGACGTGCGAGCAGAACCCGCGCCCGCTCGCCCCCGGAGAGCTCGGTCGCAACGCGATGGCGTAGCGTCTCGACATCCATCTGCGCCATCGCATCGTCGATGGCGGACCGGTCGCGTGCGGAGAGCCCGGCCGCCACGGAGCGGTGGGGAGTGCGACCGAGCGCGACGACTGTGCCCACCGTGACCGACCAGCTGATCTCGCGATCCTGCGGCAGGTATGCCACCTGTCGTGCCAGCTGTCGGGGTGTGAGCTCGCTGGTGGGCTCTCCGGAGATGTGGATGTCGCCAGCGCATGGGATCAGGCCCAGAACCGCTCGCATGAGCGAGGTCTTGCCGGCGCCGTTCGGGCCGATCAGCCCCACCACCTCCCCCGCATGGACGGTCGTACAGGCACCGTCGACGACCCGGCGGCCGCCGAGAGTCACCGTCAGGCCGGAAAGCTCGAGGAGGCTCACGTCAACGTTCTCCGCGTCGAGAACACGAGCCACAGGAAGAACGGCGCCCCGACGATCGCGGTGAGCACACCGAGCTTGAGATCCCGCTGGGGAGCGATGAGTCGTGTCGCGATGTCGGCCGCAAGCACCATCACGGCGCCGCCGAGGGCGCTGGCTAGCAGGAGGCGGGACGGTCGGGCTCCGACGAGGGGCCGGAGAATATGTGGCACCACGAGACCGACGAAGCCGATTGCGCCGGCAACGGCCGTTGCGGCGCCCACCGACGCCGCGGTACCCAGGATCGTCAACGTTCGCACCCGTCCGAGCCGAACACCGAGGCTCGCGGCGGCGTCCTCGCCGAGGGTGAGAGCATCCAGCGGCCTGCCGAGCCCGGCGAGCATCAGCCAGCCCACGACCATCAGTGGCGCGGCCAGCACCACGTGGGTCATCGAACGGTTCGCCAGAGAGCCGAGCATCCAGAACACGATCTCCATCGCCGCGAACGGGTTCGGTGACAGGTTGAGCGCCAGAGAGGTGAGGGCGCCGGCGAGGCTGGTGATGGCGACGCCGGCGAGGATCACGGTCAGCGGTCCGCCTCGGTGGCCGGCCAGCGCGTGCACCACGAGCACGGCGCCGACGGCTCCTGCAAGGGCACACAGCGGCAGGGCAAGTGGCACGATCGAGGCAAGCCCCGTGTAGATTGCGACTACCGCGCCGAGGGATGCCGAGGCGTTGATTCCCAGAAGACCGGGCTCCGCCAGCGGGTTGCGGAGGTAGCCTTGGAGAGCGGCGCCCGATAGCCCGAGGCTGGCCCCGATCATCAGGGCGAGGATGGCGCGGGGCAGCCGGATCTCGCGCATCACGAGGGTGATCGCTTCCCCTTTGCCCGTGAGCAGCGCGTGCACGCTGTCACCGAGGCTGATGGCTGCCGGGCCGATCAGCAGCGAGATGATGAACAGGGCCACAACCGCTGCGAGCAGACCGGCGAGAAGCCAGAGGTACGACCTGTCGCCGTTCACTGTGCTCCGCCTTTGCTCGCCTGGAGCTGTGCTCGGGTCTCCACCAGCTCGCGGACGGCGTCGATGGTAAACGGCCCTCCGCAGTCCCAACGCGCGTCAACTGTGTTGGCGAGGGTGACCTCCTCTGCGAGACCCATGAGGGCGGGGTGCCGGAGAGCCTCGTTCGCCAGAGCGGGAGCGGAAGACCAGCGTCGACTCAGGACGATCAGGTCCGGCTGCTCGAGGACCAGCTGCTCCAAGGGGAGCTGGACGATGCCGTGCAGACCGGCATGACTGGCGATGTTGTCGAACCCTGCTGCGGACACGATGGCATCGGGCAGTGTGCCGCTGCCGTAGGTGTAGCTGTTGGCGGCGTAGATGGCCACGCTGGGGTGCGGGCCGTGACCGATCCGAGCGGCGATCATCTGCAGCTCGCGGTCGAGCTCGGCCGCGATCTCGGCGGCGCGAGTGTTCTGTCCGAGGAGGGCGCCCATTCTGAGCAGGTTCGCGCGGATCTCGTCGAAGGAGTGAGCGGGCGGGAACACCTCGACTTGGAAGCCGAGCCGGCGCAGCAGGTCCACCGCTGACTGCGTCGTGAAGGCTCCGGCGAGGATGAGATCGGGCTCCATGAGGAAGATCTCCTCGGCCGAGCCGTGGTTGACACGGTAGCGTTCGGCCTCCTCGGCGAGAACCGAGGCGCGCTCTTCGGCCGCAAGGTGTGACACGGAGTAGAGCTGCCCTTCGCCGGCCACCAGCATTGCCAGCTGGTCCACACACACGTTCATGGACACGACCCGCTGCGGTGCCTCAGCTGCGCGCAGCGCAGGGGCGAGCGTCACGACCTCGAGCAGGGTCAGCAGGATGCACCACCAGGCAGCTCGTGCTCCCCCTGAGCTGTGGTCAGCTTTGACCGTGATCGGTGGCTCGGGCCGGAGCATGCGAAACCTCCCGTTTCTCCGCGGAACGGCAGGTCTCCTGGCTTCCGGATCCTCCGGTTCCGTCCACCTTCCCAACGGAGGCCTGTCCTCCGTCAGTGGTTGGGCTTCGAGCCCGCGAACGAACCGTCCCCGGTCACAGTGGCGGGGGCCGCGCCGGAGCTGCACCGGCTTCCCTCTTCGCGCCGTCGGCGACCGCTCCGACTCTCACGCTACACCGCCGTTCGGCCATGGTCAAACCCACCGCTGGCATCGAACCGCAACGCCGCAGAACGGCTTGCGGCGGACGGACGGGAGAGCGGGTTTGCTTCGGCCGTTGATCCGCGCTCTGTTCAGTGAGTCTGCTTCCGCAGTCAGATCAGCAAGACCTCGGCGTCGTATGCGTCGAGGTGACGATCATGGGTAACGAGCACGAGCCGTTCGAGCTTGGTCTGCGTGCGCAATGGCGTCGCGCGCCTCTGGCGCGAGTCGATTGTCGTTCGTTCGCCACCAGAGAAACACTTGGGTTTCGAGGAGCAGCCTACTCAGGTTCATCCGCCTTCGTTCCTCCTGCTCCAGACCGCGCGCCGGTACCCCCGAAGGCGTTTCTGAGCTCGGGTGGCAGCGGCTCGTCGAAGCTCTCGTGGACCGTGACCTTCCCCTCCCATCCGCCGGGCTTCCGCGGGAGCGGAACGGCTTCCATCGGCGTCATCCTGGCCATCGGCCGGCCGTGCTTCGCGATGGTGATCTCCTCGCCCTCGGCAACGCGGTCCACCAGCTTCGAGAGCTGCGTCTTGGCCTCGAACAGGTTGTACCTAAGCTGAGCGGTTCTTGCCGGCGATCTGCACCAATCTCCTGCGCTCCAGCG
>CAZEJK010000425.1:0-3546 GCA_964512045.1 uncultured Thermoanaerobaculia bacterium | reverse complement strand
GGCTATTCTTTCTTCAATGATTCCAGCCACCCATTTACTGACGGATAGATGACTTGACCTGGCGGCCTCCTTCATCTTGGCCTCGATGCTGTCGTCGAGGTAGATCACCCGCAGCGGAAATCGCTCGCCCTGCTCGTTCTGGCCGGCGACGACCATCCCCTCCTGGACCTCGTCCGGGAGCTGCTCACGGGCCACCTCGACCACGCGCGCCTCGTCCCGCTCGCCGAACGCGTCGGCGTACGGGATCTCGATGGTCTTCTGCGCGCCCCGCTCGAGTCCGGCCACCGCCTGCTCCAGCGCCGGGATGATCTGGTTGTTGCCGTGGATGTAGCGCATCGGCCCGGTCCGCTCGGACGAGTCGATGATCCCGCCGTCGGTGCCCTTGAGCACGTAGCTCAGCGTCACGAAGCGACCGTCGCGGATATCCGCCGGACCGTCGGTGATCGGCTCCGTCTGCACTGCCGGCTCATGGTGGTGGTGCTCGTGATCACAGCCCCCGCCACACGTCTCGGCGGGCCCGAACTCACGGCACTCGTCGGCCAGGAACCGGTCGAGCGCGCCCTGAACGGTCTCGGCGTCCTCCTTGAAGTACACCGTGATCCCCACCTGCTGGAAGCCGGACAGAGGTCGCGCCCCCATCCCGCCGGCCACCAGCACATCCACACCGTGGCCTTTCAGCAGCTGGACCGGGGCCATGCAGCCCCCTTCGCTGTGCGCCACGTTGGCCACGGTGGACACCTCGCCGACCTTCTTGTCGTCGCCAACCTCGATCAGCGTGAACTGCTCACAGTGGCCAAAGTGCTCGGAAACGGCGGCCTCGAGACCGCCGGGTGCATCGGATGGAACAGCAATCAACATACGGGCTCCTTTCCCAGTGCGCGATCGTAGCCGCACCGCGGCCCCGTGTCCACGTCACCGGCCCCATACCACCCCGCACAGTGCTACACTAGCTCCGGCCTGCGCCGGTAGCTCAATGGATAGAGCTCCTGACTTCGGATCAGGCGGTTGGGGGTTCGAGTCCCTCCCGGCGCGCCAATTCAAGTGTCCCTGCCGGCTTGCGATGTACTATCACTCCGAGCCTTCTTCCCGACATCGATCCGGGACTCGTCACCTCTCCAACCACCCTCCCGCCCGGTGGTCGAGCCCTCCCGGCGCGCCACTTCGAGACTTCTTGCCGGCTTGCCATACCTCTTCACTCCGACCTCTCTTACCGACGTCGATCCGGGACTCGTCACCTCTCCAACCGCCCCTCCGCCCGGTGGTCGAGCCCTCCCGGCGCGCCACTTCGAGACTCCCTACCGGCTTGCGACATCTCCCCACTCCGACCCACCTTCCCGACCTCGATCCGGAGGACTCCGTACATCGCTTGCCCCGTCATCTCGACCGAGCTGCCATGGCCCCCGGTCTGGCGTCACGCACTCACCTTCTCGGGTCCTTCGCAGCACATGGCGAGCGGAGAGATCCCGTGGAAGGACGATCAGCCACTCAACACCCTCCGGACCCGGTCCCGGACCCGGCCTCGGCCACCGGCTGCCGGCATCCGGTGCCGGGCCTCCAGGTCAACCCGACGGACGGGGTTTCCGTGCTCCGGCGTTCTTTCGCCTGCCTACTCCTGGCTCTCACTCATGTACGACACGGAGATCTGTACGGTCCCTCCCGTTGACTCACGTTGCAGGACGACCTGCACGGTTCTCGCCGTTTCCTCGTCGAGGGCAATCAACAAGCCACTGTTCTCACCGTGATACTGCTCGGTCTGCACGGTGAAACCATTGGCGACGAGAGCCGCGCGGAAGTGCTTCGCAACAGTTTCCATATCATCCGGCGTCGTCTGTCCGAACCCTCCGGAGATCCCTTCTGGCTGGGTCACGCGCGGCCCCTGCTGGTACTCGGTTGCATTCGGATACGTCGGCACCCAGTCCGGCAGCGTCTCGATGCCGCCTTGACCTTCCAGGACCGTGGTCCCCTCCTCATCTGTGATGGTGATCCGCCCTTCCTCCTGGGACGCATCCAGCGACGTCGTCTCTCCCTCGCCGGTGGTGAACGAGAACTTGCCCTCCTGAATCTCATCGAAACGAGCCGTCACGGTCTCGCCCGTCTCCACGTTGCGGATTGTCATCGTCTCGGCGTCCTTATCGACCTCGACGATCTCCAGGTCAGGGTTCACGGCCACGGCCATCCGCGCCGCCGCCAACGCCGGGTTCTCCTGCCACGAGCTCGGATCCACCCCGGCATCCTTCGCGGCCTTCCAGCCGAACACCAGCGCCCCGGCCACCACGAGGGCCACGATCAGCACCAGACACCCACAGCCCGCCGCGATCCAGACGAGAGGTCCCTTCTTACCATCGGCCATGACACACTCCTCCTTTGTGTACACGCAACACGTTGAACCCGACTCCACATCTCGGGCCCGATCCAACGTCACCCCGCGCCGCACTGATGCGGCAACGGCAGATCCTGGCATCGGTCTCAGTTTGCTATCATGCCCCAATGGACGAGGACGAACAACCCGAGGCGTCGCCTTTCGGCCAGCCCTCGGTGCTCCACCGTTCGCAATCGCACAGAGTCCACTACCGTCGAGCCTGGAGGCAGACGAGCGGTGACCGGTGACGTCGTCGCAGTGGTGGTGTGCCTTTTCGGGTCGGCGTTCTTCTCGTCGTCAGAGACGGCGCTTTCCTCACTACCACTCACCCGACTCGAGGCGCTCCGCGAGAGCTGTGGGAAGCTCACGCGCAAGGGCCTCGACAGATGGTCCGAGAACCCACAACGGCTCCTCATTACCATTCTCATCGGCAACAACCTGGTCAACGTCCTCGCATCCGCAATTGCGACAAAGCTGGCATACAGAGTGACCTCGGACTTCGGGCTGAGTCTGGCCGTTGGGCTGATGACCGTGGCGATTCTGGTGTTCGGAGAGATCACACCCAAGACGATCGCTCAGACGCACGCCCAGCAGCTGGCAGTACGCGTGGTGCCCGTGCTGTATGTGCTCGATGTTCTCGTCCGACCGATCAACGTCCTTCTGGGAGGCCTGACCAGAGTGCTCCTTCGCAGCCGTGAGGCGGAGGCACCGGTGACCGAGCAGGACATCGTGTTCATGCTGAGACTGGCTCAACACCACGCCCAGCTCAGCCGCGATGAGCGTCGCATGCTCGAGTCGGTCTTGGAGTTTCATGACGCCACTGCACGTGAGGTAATGGTGCCCCGCCCTCGGGTCGTGACCCTCGATACCTCCTGGTCCCTGGAAACGGTGCGCACCACCGTTGCGGTCGCGGGGCACAGCCGCTACCCCGTGGTCAACGGAGCGCCGGACAAGATCGTCGGGCTCCTCCACGCCAAGCAGCTCCTGTCGCTTCCGACCGACGGCAGCTGGTCCGAGCTCGTGTCCGCGCCGATGCTGATCCCTCCGAACAAGCTGCTGTCCGAGCTCCTCAAGGACTTTCGCAGGCTCGGACAGCACATGGCCATCGTTCTCGACGAGTTCGGTGGCTTCGCCGGTATCGTCACCATGGAGGACGGAGTCGAGCTGGTGGTCGGCGAGATCGAGGA
>CAZEJK010000424.1:0-3550 GCA_964512045.1 uncultured Thermoanaerobaculia bacterium | reverse complement strand
CGTGCTCGCGCACTCGCGGGGACCGCGGACCTCTGGTCCGCATCCGACCTCGCTGCACGCCCACTCCTGCGGGCGGGACGTCCGCGGTCCTCTCGCATAGAACCGGAACGACCCTGAGCCGCAAAGCTCCCACCCACCCGGCCCGCGAGACGCGGGCCACCACAACCAGAGTCCGCTCCAATTGTGGAAGCCGGCGTCCCGCCGGCTGGGGGGTTGGGCGGGTCTGGATCGAGCACGACCGCGGCCACCCTCAACGCCAGCCACGCCAAGGTCCTCCCAGCAGATCTCTCCCCTCGCCATGTCCACAGCAGCGTGACAGAACCCCACTCGTCACAGCCCGCAGCAACCTCAGTCCACGGCGGCAGCCAGAGAACCAGCTCCGCGCAAGAACCGTAACGACAGCCGAGATGTCGCGAGGTATCATAGAGATGTCGTAGGAGGAAGAGTGGCGGATACTGCCAAGAGCCTGTATGAGAAGCACGTTCAGTCCCTTCCTAAGGACCAGAAGCTGGAGCTTGTACAACTGATTGCTCGGGAACTCCGGCAGCTCGCCTCAAAAAGGGCGAAGCGCAACATCCTCGAGCTCCGAGGGCTCGGCGCGGAGATCTGGGAGACAGAGGACGCTCAAGACGACGTCGACGCATTGAGGGATGAATGGGACAGGTAGAGGTCGGGGAGCTCCTCGACGTACTCGACCAGGTTTCCCTCGTCACCATCGACACTGCACCGATCATCTACTTCATCGAGGCAAACCCGGACTAGATTGACCACGTGTCCCCGGTTTTCGAGCGCGTCAGCAGTGGACAGCTCGATGCGATCACTTCGGCGGTCGCGCTCGCCGGGCTCGAGCACCGACTGGTTGTACGCCACACGCAGGCACAGACCATCGTCACGGACGAAGCGGACCACCTCTCCCAACCCACCTACTATCCGTACACTCTCCGACCTCACCTCACGTTCTCTGCGACAATGGGCACAGCGCCCCGCGTCGGATCGCGCGAGTCGACATCCCGACCGCTGCCCGGCGCGACAACAACCCGAGACACTGCTCCCGTGAGCACACTTCCAGCCTGGAGGACGCAGCCGCATGCAGATTTCGCAGATTCTCGACCACATCGACATGGGCCACATGGCACTGCCGGAGTTCCAGCGTGGCTACGTGTGGAACCGCGACCAGGTCCGCGGCCTGATGCAGTCGCTGTACAAGCGCCACCCCGTGGGCAGCCTGCTCGTCTGGGTCACCCAGTCAGAGGGCGCCCCGGCCCGCGGCGACGGCCAGCTCGCCCCGGGCGTGGTCAAGCTCCTCCTCGATGGCCAGCAACGGATCACATCGCTCTACGGCATCGTCCGCGGCACCGCACCACCGTTCTTCGACGGCAGCGTGGACACCTTCACCGGGCTCCACTTCCACCTCGAGACGCAGGAGTTCTCGTTCTACCAGCCGGTCAAGATGCAGGACGATCCCCTCTGGATCGACGTCACCCGCCTGATGAAGGGCGGCGTCGGCGAGTTCTTCGACCTGTTCATGGGCGACAACGTGCCGACCGAGATGCGCCGGGAGTTCCACAACCGCCTCAGCAGGCTCCACGACATCCCCCAGATCGAGCTCCACACCGAGGAGGTCACCGGCAACGACAAGACCGTCGACGTCGTTGTCGACATCTTCAACCGAGTCAACTCCGGCGGCACCAAGCTCTCCAAAGGCGACCTGGCGCTCGCCAAGATCTGCGCCGACTGGCCAGAGGCCCGCGGCTGCATGCGCGAGTCGCTCGCCCGCTGGGAGTCCGAAGGCTACAGCTTCGACCTCGACTGGATGCTGCGCAACGTCAACACCGTGCTGACCGGCGAGGCCAAGTTCAACCACCTCCACGGGCTCAGCTCGTCTCAGGTCAGAGACGGCGTCCAGCGCGCCGAGCACCACATCGACACCATCCTCAACCTGATCGGCGCCCGCCTCGGCCTCGACCACGACCGCGTCCTCTTCGGCCGCTACGCGATCCCGGTGATGACCCACTACCTCGAGCGGTGCGGCGGCCACCTCGCCGACCACATCGAGCAGGACCGCCTCCTCTTCTGGTACCTGCAAAGCGCCATGTGGGGCCGCTTCTCCGGCTCCACCGAGAGCAAGATCGACAAGGACCTGCACAACCTCGAGGAAATCGACCACGGCCTCGAGCGCCTCATCCGCGACCTCTGCCTCAGCCACGGCCGCCTCGACGTGCAGCCCGACCACTTCGGCGGCTGGAGCCTCGGCGCCCGCTTCTACCCGGTCCTCTACCTCCTCACCCGCGTCGGCGAGGCCCGCGACTGGGGGCTCGGCATCCCGCTCAAGCAGAGCCTGCACGGCAAGATGAGCCGCCTCGAGGTCCACCACATCTTCCCCAAGGCCCGCCTGTACGAGGCCGGCTTCGAGCGCCCGCAGGTCAACGCCGTCGCCAACTACTGCTTCCAGACCAAGGACACCAACCTGCAGATCTCCGACCGCCTCCCGGAGGTGTACTTCCCTGAGGTCGAGGCCCGCCACCCCGGCGCCCTCGCCTCACAGTGGATCCCGAGCGACCCCGAGCTGTGGGAGCTCGACAGCTACCTCGAGTTTCTCGAGGAGCGCAAACGCCTCCTCGCCGAGCAGACCAACCGGCTCCTCCGCGACCTCTACCACGGCGATCTCCCAACCCCCACCGCGCCGGAGATCACCGAGCCGGAGCCGACCCTCACGGTCAGCATCCCCGGAGGCATCGAGACCGGCGAGGAGGAGCAGCGCCTCCACGAGCTCAACGACTGGGTCCACTCGCTCGGGCTGCCCCGAGGCCAGATCTCCCACGAGCTGGTCCACCCGGACAACGGCCACGCCGTCGCCGTCCTCGACCTCGCATGGCCCGACGGCCTCCAGCAGGGTCTCTCCGAGCCCGTCGCGGTCCTCCTCAACGAAGGCGACGAGCTCCTCAAGATCGCCAACCAGAGCGGCTACCGCTACTTCACCGACGTCGACCACTTCCGCACCTACGTGGAGCACTCAGTCCTCGGCGTCGTCTTCTCGGAGGCGGCTTCGTAGGATTCATCAAGCACCTCCGCTGACGATCGCGGGGTCATCGAAACCTCCGTCGTGACCGCTCCAAGAGGCTATCGAGCACGTCACCTCGGAAAGCGGGAAGCTCGAAATCGCAAGACTCAGTTGTGGCGCAGCCTCACCAGGAAAGCCCCATCACCCACTCCAACGCTGAGACCACCGCTCAACCACTCGAGGCCCCGCTCCCACGCTGAAACGACCGGAGCACACTGACCGTATGGCCCGAGTCGACGACCGTCTCCTGCTCCACCTGGCCGACGACCAACACCGGCCGATCGAGCCCGCCGGCATCGACCTCGTCGAGGCCGACGAGGGCAACACGCCCGTCGAAACACGCCACGCCGCGCACCTGGTCGACCTCCGCCAGCCGCCCGAGCTGCTCGCCCGGACCTCCCACCTCAGCACCAGTGCGTTGTGCGGTTGTGATCGGCGGCACCGATGGAGCACTCCCGTCAATCTGCTCCGGCTCGACGCCTCTGACCC
>CAZEJK010000423.1:0-3623 GCA_964512045.1 uncultured Thermoanaerobaculia bacterium | reverse complement strand
AGCCCGGCAGCCGGATCCCGGCCATCCGGCCCCCGGCGGATGCTTCGAGTTCTCGAAGATACGGAGTTTTGAGCCGCTAGTACCTTACATCTACACGGCCACGGCCGGACTTCATAAGGTCAGCTCTGCCATGCATCTCTGTTACCCACCCCCTTGTCCTTTGCGGCCTTGCGTCCCTGCGTCTTTGCGTTGAATCCGAGAACCGACCACGCGCTGTGACGAGGTCCGGCCCTGTTTGGTTGCGGCCCGCGGCCGCGTTGGTCCTCATATCGCAGCGGCTCGAGATCGACATGCAGCGCCAACTGGTGACTCGTCTTCGAGCCCACCCATCGTTCTGTAACAGTCAGCAGCTCGGCGTTGTCCCCGGATCCGACGCTGGTCCCGCCAGCCGGATCCCGGCTCTCCGGCCTCGCTCGTACGAACATGCGCCGGTCTTGAGTCGCAGACGGCCGATCAGCCCCCGAGATGGCCGCTCTTCATCCACAGCACCGTACCGGGGCTGAGGAGCAGCTCGCGCGTGTCTCTGGCCGCGAACCGGAGCCACGAGCGCGCGGCGAAGGTGCCCTCTCCCAGCGCCACTGCCCCGCGCAGCACCAGCAGCTCCATGTTCTCCGCGAGAAACGGGCTCGGCACTCTGGCCCGCAGCAGGGCAACTCGCTCGGCCGGTCCGTCGAACAGCGACCGCCGCTCGATCTCGTCGGTCACCGGCTCCCACGGCACGCTGGCGGTCTCGATGACCAGCCGGATCTGCTCGTCCGGTGACATCTGACAGAGCTTGACGAACAGCGTGCACCCCTGCTCGCTCCGCGGCGCGTGCTCGGTGCCGATCGGGTTGCGCAGGTAGGTGCCCTCCGGATATCGGCCGTGGTCGTCCTCGAACACACCGTCGAGCACCAGAATCTCCTCGCCGCCGGGATGGCGATGAGCGGGGAAGCTCGAGCCTGGCGGGTAGCGAACCACCGATGTCGTGTGTCCGGACTCGGCCGCCTCCCGCTCGAGCCGCTGACGCTCCACCTCGCCACCCGGCGAGCGCGTCCACTCAACGTCGTCGAGGCGCTGCACGACGGTCTGGGTCAGATCCATGTTGATCGGCTGCATACCCTCTTCCTCCAGCGCGCCACAGTGCTCGAGAATGGCGGAGACACATTGGCCGCCGTCTCCACGTCCTCTACGGTATCCGCTTCAGTGCTCCTCGAGCAGGGTGCTCAGCGACCGGCGCGACCCGAAGCGGCCCGCGGCGTCTGCGGCGCCCAATCCCAGATCCCGCGACCGTAGGTTCCGAAACGCACGCTCCGGGCCAGGGCTTCCACCGACCAGTAGGTGGTCATCGGCGCCTCCCCGTCGAGCAGACTGGTCCATCGTCCACTCGCCGCTGTCCAGCGGTACGGTCCGCTCTCCGTGGCAGCAAACAGATCGCCGGTCGGCGCATGCACCGCCAGGTCGTGCACCAACGTCCGCGGCAAGCCCGTCGCGAACGGCGCAAAGGTTCCTCCGGCATCGGTCGAGCGGTACACCGCCTTCTCGGCGTAGCCCGAGCCTCCGACGTACACCGTCTGGGCATCGTCCGGATCCACCGCCAGCGCCATGCCTGTGAGGTACTGGGGAGCCGGCGCGTTCGCGAACGTCGCCTCGGTCCACGTCTGCCCACGGTCCGCGCTGGTCCAGATCGCCCCGCGGTACGTGGCCGCGTACCAGCGGTCGCTGTTCGAGGGTGCGATCGCGAGCGCCGAGACGTAGTCCGACTGGTCAGCTGCGAACAGGTGTGGCATCTGGGTCGGGGTCCATGTGGAGGTGCTCGTGCGCTCGTACCGGTGGATGCGACGGCCACAGAAGTAGAAGGCCTCCGGATCATCCGGATCCGCCAGGATGAATGGCAACCAGTGGTGCGTCTCTCCGGCCGGAAACTCGGTGCTCCAGTGCAGCCGGACGCCACCAGAGGCTCGCTGCTCTGCCACCAGCACAAACCCCGGGTACACGGAGTAGACCAGATCGTGACGGCCGCTCGATGACGTGAGCTGTCCGTAATCGCCCGAGATGATCTGCTCGAACCCGCCGTTCACCGTGCCGACCTGATAGCCCTGGTCCTGCGACCCCGCCTGGATCCGTGCCGGGTCGAGCCGGTCCGTCAGCGTCGCGTAGTACTGGCTGATCCGCAGGTTATCGAGCGACAGGTTCTGCACCGTGGCGCCGCCGTTGCGGGAGATGTACAGACCACCGTCGGTGGAGATGAACAGCAGCTCGTCGCCACCGGGCAGCGGTACGAAGTCGAACGCCGTGATGTCGGCGTGCAGCTTGCTGACCGGGTTCTGATAGTACTCGGCCCAGCCGTTGATGCGGACAAACGTCCGTCCGCCATCCACCGACCGGTACGCATCGACCCCGGCATACAGCACCAGGTCCGGGTCACGCGTCGATGCCGCCAACGACGTCAGGTCGCCCCAGAAGTCCTCGACCTGGTGGCGCACCTCCCAGGTGGCGCCACCGTCCTCGGAGGCAGCGAGGGCCCAGGTACCGCCCCCCTGATCGATCGCGGCGTACAGGCAGGGCGTGCCAGCTGCGCTCGACCCGGTCAGCACGACGCGGTCACCCCCAACCGGCAGCTCGCCGACCACCGACCACGAGGCGCCGAGGTCGTCGGAGACCTCCAGACCCTCATCGGACACGAAGTACAGCGGTCCTGCCCCCTGGTTCGCGACCCAGAGATCCCCCCGGAAGCTCTGCGTCTGTCGCAACGCCACGAAGCTCTGCCCACGATCGTTCGATCGCAGCAGCGTGCTGCTGCCGTTGTCCATCCAATGGTTCGGCGTATCGGCAAGCGCGAACACCGTCTCGCCCACCGCCACCAGGCGACGGGGACGAGCATCCACGCCAGCCGCCACCGTCCAGGTTGCGCCACCATCTGCGGTGCGATGGATCTCGCCGGACCACGCCGCGCCGTGGGTCTTGAGGATGACCTCAGACGCACCTGGCAGGCGCAGCACCTGCATCGAGTAGCCGTAGATCGCGTCACCCCGCGGCTCCCACTGGACCTCGGCTGACGGATCCCACGGGTCGAGCTGGCCGTACCACACGCCGCCCAGGTTCGAGCCGAGCCAGAGGTCGTGCGTGACCGGATCGTACGCCACGTGGTGGGTGCGGCCTGCAAGGTTCGTCGAGCCGACCTCGCGCCAGCGGGTCACGACACCAGCTGCATCCATCGCCGTGCTCTTCGCGCGAGCCGACGCGAGGTGTGCCCGCCAGTTGGCGTTCTCGATCGCCCGCCAGTCGGTCCCCTCGGGTGCTCGATGCAACGACTCGATCCACGCCTCGCGTTCGCGAGCCCGCTCTTCACGAAGCTCCTGATCCGGCGCCAGCTCGGTTGGCAGCGGCGTCACAGAAGCGGGCCGAGCCATCCAGATCCACGCTGCGGCAGCCAGCCCCAGCGCTACCAGCACAACGACCCACAGCCAGCGGTATCGCATCGCACATGTCCTTTCGTTCACACGAAGTGCGCCGTGCACACCCTCGAAATCAGCCTACCATACTGGTAGAACAGACGATGTTCTTGGCAGAATGCGCTCATCCCGGGAGGTCCAGATGCCCCGTCTCCTGCTGCTCGTACTCTCGATCGCAGCCGTCACACC
>CAZEJK010000422.1:0-3685 GCA_964512045.1 uncultured Thermoanaerobaculia bacterium | reverse complement strand
GCACACTCAGTTAAGCCGCGCTGTCTCCAAATCGGCCGTGGAGGGCTGATCGATGGAGCGGGGCGCGTCCACGATCGCGACTCGGTAGTACACGACGCCCGGCGTATCGACAGCCACCTGCTCGACAGCAATCTCGTCGCGGGCAGCCGGCGGCACCGTCACCGTGTCGGTCGGCGCCAGCTGGAGCCCGAGGCGAACCAGTGCCGGGTTCGCCAGCGAGATGATCTGCTGCCGCCACCGTCGTTCGGGCTCGTTGGCGTGTCGGAGAACCCCAGCCATGGCGAGCACGAGGACGACGCACAGTACGGCCGCAGCCGCCGCTTGCCAGGCAAGCGCTGACGGGCTGCGATGAAGGCGGTGCATCTCGAACTCGTCAAGCCCTCGCCGCAGAGCCTCCCGCCCGCCCTCGGGGGGCTCGAGCTCCTCGAACACGTCGCACCATCGGATCTTCCCGGTCATCTCACGCCTCCACCATCGGTGCCAGCTGGCGCTTGAGCTGGCGACGCGCCGCGTGCCGGCGCGAGGCCACGGTGCCCTCCGGTATGTTGAGCGCCTCGGCGATCTCGGCTGTCGATAGACCACTGAACTCGTAGAGCAGAATCACCTGCCGCAGCCGCTCCGGTAGCCCGTCGACGGCCCGGCGAACCGCGTCGCGACGCTCGCGCTCCTCGAGCCGCTGCTCCGCGCCCGCTTCCCCTGAAGGGCGTCCAACGAGCGGCGCCAACGTGACCATCCGCCAGAGAAACCGCCGACGCCGCCGGTTCGCCGCCAGGTTGGTGGCAATCCGATACACCAGAGGTTCCACCGTCTCCATGCGGACCCGCCCGCGCATCGCCCACAAGCGGAGGAACGTCTCCTGCACCAGTTCGTGGGCCTCGTCGCGATCCCACAGCGAGCGGTAGACGACGTTGTACACCGGCTTCTCCAGCCGTGCGTACAGCTCCTCCAGCGCAGTGCGAGTGAGCACCGAGCAGCTCCTGTACGGCTAGGAACGCCCCGACGACTCGACCTCGGCCTGCACGATGTAGTACAGCGTCTCCTCAGGATCCTCCTCACCACCGACGTAGCGAACACCGGACTGACCGAGGACGAGTAGCTGCGCCGGTTCCAGCCGCACGCTCATCTGCAAACTGGACCTCCGCGGCGCCATGCCCTCGATGTGAAGCTCAGCAAAGACGGCGCCCCCTCGCTCGCTGGTGCGCTGTGACACCCGATAGCCTCGGCCGCCTGTCATCGCTCCTTCTCCGCTCAGCGAGTGCAGCATGATCTTCTCGTCGAGCTCGAACGCTGTCGGTCCCTCAGCCGATGCGATCCCTCCCAGCGCCGGTGCCACCGACTCGAGACGTTCCGACCACTGGGTCGTGGTAGCCGGCCTGCCGGAGACCATCCAGTAGCTGACACTGACCACGGGGGGTGGCGATGGTGCGGCCCCAGCCACATCCGCCACCAGGCCCTCGACCGTCGCCAGCACCCCCTCGGGTGCGGCCACGATCAGGCGGCCGGCCGGTCCCACGGTCGCCCGACCCACTGGCGCCTGATCCTCACCACGCGCCAACGCCTCATTGATGATCCCGGCGAGCTCCCGCCCAAGGTCCGGGTCGATCTCGTACGACCGCAGCTGCAGCGGCGCCTCGCATGTAGTCGCCGAACTGCCGCCACCACAACCAATACTCAGGATCAACGTACCAATCAGCAAGGTTGCAGCTCCTAGCACGATTCTGCTCTTGATCGTCATGTCGATGCCTCCGTTCAATGCTTCTGATCGTACCTACACCCGAGCCGGCCACAGCTTCACCACGGGTGCGAGGGGTAACTGCTTTCGACAGGTCCCCTGGAAGGTCACTACCACTCTCACCGACGAGATATACGAAACGAGGAGGCCCCGTGACACCCACACTGCCAACCCGCTGGCAACTCGTTCTTTCGTTGATCCTGACCTTTGGACCTCTGTCCTCGATCCCGGGCCGCGCTGCTGACGAAGCAGACCCCGACGGAGCACCAGCCAGTCCAGCAGCACGCGGAACAAGCTGTGCACCGTACCTGGGGATGCAGCCTCCCGGTCTGACACCGGAGGTCTTTGCACCCGACCTCGTCCCGACGGACGGGTACCGTTTGCACGGCACTCCAGTGTTCAGCCCCGATGGTCGCCGCATCTGCTGGTCCGTCATTCCTCCAGCGATCCTGACCATGAGCTGCGAGGACGGCCAGTGGAGCCGCGCTCGGATCGTCGGGCTGGGTGAGGCCACACATGGTACGGCCGAGTTCTTCGAGCTCAAGCACCGCCTGTTCCGGTACCTGGTCGAGGTCCACGGCCACCGCGCCCTTGCCTATGAGTACAGCTTCGCCGGCTCGCTTGCAATCGACCGCTTTGTCACCACCGGCGAAGGTGACATCGACGTCCTGCTGGCGAAGAGCTCCTGGATTCAGGCCAACGAGGAGGTTCGCCGGCTCCTGATGTGGATCCGCGAGCACAACCGGACCCTGCCCGCGGACAAGCACGTCCACTTCATCGGTATCGACAGCCAGCTCGACATGTGGCAGTGAGCTCCCCCACCCACCCGATCTGGCTCGGAGAAGTGGCAACGCTCGGGATCGGACCTGGCCCCGGACCCGGTCCCGCCAGCCGGAAGTCGGCTGTCCGGTTCCCTGCGACACGAGATGCGTCTTCGAGGGCGTGGATCTTCGATTTGCCAACGCCTACTCTGACCCAAGCTGAGCCAAAAAGCCCCGAACGGATTTTCGGGGTAGCCCCCATCAGCATCAGCAAGCTGGAATGTTGGAATGGCGCCAACGATTTACCTGTGTCAAGGGAGTCAACATGAAACGCTGGATCGATATCGGAGCGCAGGCGTTGCTCGGGCTGATCTTCTTCGTCTTCGGGCTCAACGGCTTCTTCCACTTCCTACCGATGCCCGAGCTGCCACAGCCGGCCTCCGACTTCATGGGCGCTCTGGTGGCGAGTGGCTACTTCATGGTCGTGCTGAAGCTCGTCGAGGTCATCTCGGGGCTGCTGCTGCTCATCCGCAAGCTACCGGCGCTCGCGCTGGTCCTGCTCGCACCGGTGGTGGCGAACATCTTCTTGTTCCACCTGTTCCTGGCGCCGAGTGGGCTACCCCTCGCCGTGCTGCTGGTCGTCCTCGAGGCCTACCTCGGCTTTTACGTGTACCGCGACCGTTTCCGCGAGGTGCTCCGCGCCTGAGCTGGCCGGACGTGGCTCACCAGCGGTGACCACGCACTCTCACTCGGCCTCCCGCTCACTGACGAGGGCGTGCGCATCTCCGAATCAGGCTCGATTCCGCTCGAAACGCTGGGTGGCGTGTCCCGCGACGAGCCCTCCCGCTGCCAGGGCGATCCGCAGCATCTGACGCGCGAGCGATGGCAGCCATGACACCCGGAACCTCTGTGGGCGCCGGCTGAGCACGGTGACATCGTGCGCCAGCCGCGGGTAGTCGACCGATCCGACAAACGCCACGAGTGAACGCACCGAGATCCGGATCTCGCGAAGAGGGCCTCGCCCGTCGCGCACACGCTCCTCGCCGACGCTCACGACAAGCTCGTGCGTACCGTCGACCTCCGTAATCGCAACCACCACGTCGGGTTGGCCATGGAGGTAGAACCGAACGGCACGTCGGCCAGGCTGATGGCCACCGGACCGAACGTGGCGACCGGCCATACACGCCAGAGC
>CAZEJK010000421.1:0-3698 GCA_964512045.1 uncultured Thermoanaerobaculia bacterium | reverse complement strand
GGCACTACTTCCTGCGCTCAGGTCCGAACGTGGCGGACATCCAGATCAACTTCGTGCACAAGTCGATGCGCTCCGAGCAGTCTCACGACCTCGCCAAGCGAATCCGTAGGATGATCGCTCCGGTGGCCGAGCGACTCGGCGTCGCGCTGACTGTGGCCGAGATTCCACCAGGGCCCCCGGTGCAGGCGACGATCGTCGCGGAGGTCTACGGTCCGACGCTGAAGGGCCGCCTCGAGATTGCAGACCAGGTCAAGGAGGTGTTCCACGCAACCGAGGGCGTCGTCGACGTCGACTGGGAGGTCGAGGCCGCCGGGCCCCGTCTCCAGGTCCGGGTCGACCGCGAGAAGGCGGTGCGCGCCGGCGTGTCGGTAGAGCAGGTCGTCCATACCCTGCGCATGGCCCTCGACGGCTCCGAAGCCGGACTCCTGCATCGGCAACGATCCCGCGAGCCGGTGCCGATCGTGCTCCGCGCCGAGCGTTCTCAGCGGGCCCACATCGATGAGCTCCTGCAGATGAGCGTCCACGGCGCCAACGGCCGCATGGTGCCCCTGGCCGAGATCACCTCGGTGGTCGCCGACAGCCGGGAGCGGTTCCGGTACCACAAGAACCTCCAGCCCGTCACCTACGTGTACGGCGAGGTCGCCGGAGCCGTCGAGGCGCCGGTGTACGCGATCCTCGACATGGGTCGAGAGCTCGAGACGATCACCACGCCGCTCGGCGAGCCGCTGGAGATCATCTCGACCCACCTCCCGGAGGACACGACGCGCTACATGATGAAGTGGGACGGCGAGTGGCAGATCACCTACGAGGTGTTCCGCGACATGGGGATTGCCTTCGCGGTGGTGATGGTGCTCATCTACGTGCTGATGGTCGGCTGGTTCAAGTCGTTCCTGACTCCGATCATCATCATGGTGCCGATCCCGCTCACGCTGATCGGGATCCTGCCGGCACACGGAGCGCTCGGGATCTTCTTCACCGCCACCTCGATGATCGGATTCATCGCCCTGGCCGGCATCATCGTTCGCAACTCGATTCTGCTGGTGGACTTCATCAACCTGGAGCTCCAAGCCGGAGAGGCTCTGGAGGACGCGGTGGTCAAGGCCGGTGCGGTGCGCCTGGTGCCGATCTTCCTGACCCAGCTGTCCACCATCGTCGGCAGCTCGTTCATGCTCTCGGACCCGATCTTCCAGGGCCTCGCACTGGCGATGATCTCGGGAATCATCATGTCCACCGCGCTCACCTTAGGGGTGATCCCGGTGCTGTACTTCATGTACCTGAAAACCGTCGGTCCGGGCTCTGTCGTCGACCTGCCCGATCAGACCTGAGAACCCATTGGAGGTGTCACGATGACCATCAACGAAGCGTTGCGCGCACTGGCCGGCTTCATGGTCCTGCTGTCGCTGGCACTCGGCACCTGGGTGCACGAGTACTGGTACCTGCTGACCGCGTTCGTCGGTCTCAACCTGTTGCAGTCGGCGTTCACCCGCTGGTGCCCGGCGATCACCATCTTCCGCAAGATCGGGCTGAAGGAGGGCTGAGAATGGACAGCGAGCACGACGAGAAGAGCGAGCTGGAGCGCCACGGCGAGGGATCTCCCGACATCGATCAGCCGATGAAGCTGCTGATGATCATCGTCGAGAGTGCGTACAAGGAGGAGCTCGAGGTCCTGCTGAACCGGCACCACCTTGTCGGCTACACCGAGATCCCGCAGGTCCACGGCAAAGGCGCCACGGGAGTACGCATGGGCTCGCGCGCGTTTCCCCAGACGTCGAGCATCATGTTCACCGTGATCCCGGCGGATCAGGTGAGCAAGCTCGTCGACGACATCCGCAAGTACTGCGAGGCGTGCATGAAGCGGATGAAGATGATCGTCTGGAGCGTCGAGCAGATGATCTGAACCGGCTGCACGAGCAGCAGCCCAACGGGAGACAAACGACCCTATGGAGATCCTCACCTTCGTCGGCATCCTCATCGCCTGGTTCGCTCTCCAGCGCTGGATCCTCCCGCGCTTCGGCGTGCCCACCTGAATGGCCCCTGGAGACCCGGCCGGCGGCCGGGGGTGTTCGACGATCTCGAACGACACTCACACTCTGAACGATGAGAACGACAACAGCCTCGAGAACAGCCTCGAGGGAGTACTAGGGCCTGTGCACACCGAGCCGAGCCGAATGCAGAGACGTAGTCGGAACTGTCTTGACGAATGAAGAGACTCAGTTTCTACTGCAAGGTGATACGCAATAGACTTCAAGCGCTTCTGAGCCGGGAGCTTCACATCCGCGTGACAGCTGCAGTCACTCATGAGTATGTGGGCACTGCCTATGGTGGCTGGCATGTATGTCTGGAAGGACTGGACAACACCAGCATTGTCTACTCGGGTGGGGTAGGCGAAGACATCTCGTTTGACATTGGGCTTCACAGTAGAATCGGTGCCAGAGTCTTCGCCTTTGATCCCACGCCGCGTGCAATCGAATGGGCGAGAGGCCATTCTACGCCAGATCAACTGTGTCTTCTCGAGGTTGCTCTAGGTTCTACTGACTCTACCTTGGAGCTATGGGCGCCACCGAACCCCGAGCATGTCTCTTATTCCGTGTACCCGCGTACCGGTGCACCACCGAAGCCATTGCGTGTGTCTGTTCGCCGGATCCCAACGCTGATGGACGAGCTTGGGCACAAGCATATCGACCTTCTCAAACTCGACATAGAAGGCGCCGAGTACGACGTGATTGATGACTTGCTGACGCATGGCGTGCTTCCGCATCAGATCCTCGTGGAGTTTCATCACCGCTTCTCGGGAGCAACTCGCAAGGACACACGGAAGCGCATCAAGGCGCTCCAGCGCCATGGCTATCGGGTGTTCGCAGTCAGCAGAGATGCTCAGGAGTGCTGCCTTATACGCCTCAAGGACGATACCTCCCGATCCATTGATACCTGGCCAGTCTCACTCTCACGGTAGTGCTATAGTGGCAACCTATGGGTCGGCTTGGATCGCGAGAGCTATCCTCCTCGGGAGATCGAGGAGTCCGGATTACCCGGATCTTCCCCCGAGGAGGGTTTGAAGGTATCGACTGGTCTGAGCTATGGTGCTATCGCGACCTACTCGTAATCCTGGCAATGCGTAATATTAGGGTGCGATACAAACAGACTGTGATAGGTGCCTTATGGGCGATTCTTCAACCGCTCATTACGATGGTCCTTTTTAGCGTTCTTTTTGGAGCCCTACTCGGACGAGGGAACGAACCCTCCGCTGAAGGTATACCCTACCCTCTTTCGGCATATTGTGGTCTCCTCCCTTGGCAGCTCTTCGCCCACGCATTGACCACTTCCGGAAACTCCGTTGTGGACAACGAGAAGCTCATTAGCAAGATTTACTTCCCGCGCTTACTCATTCCTGCGAGTACTGTTCTTTCTGGTTTGCTAGATTTCGCGATATCGTTTGCTGTCTTCGTCGGTCTCATGGTGTATTTCGGTTACTATCCCAGTCTTCGTATCATTGCGCTGCCTGCATTTCTTCTTCTGTGCGTTGTGGCCGCACTCGCTCTCGGATTCTGGCTGGCGGCTTTGAATGCCCTCTATCGAGACGTGCGGCACATGATCCCGTTTTTGGTCCAGTTTGGCATGTTTGCGACACCGGTCGTCTATGACGCACAGAGCGTGTTACCAGGTTTACCTGAGTGGGCACGCA
The DNA here is from genome assembly GCA_964512045.1 of uncultured Thermoanaerobaculia bacterium. Taxonomy (GTDB): domain Bacteria; phylum Acidobacteriota; class Thermoanaerobaculia; order Thermoanaerobaculales; family Sulfomarinibacteraceae; genus CAZEJK01. The sequence goes on along the minus strand of CAZEJK010000421.1, from coordinate 16 downwards.
TCCTGTTCATGCTGAA
>CAZEJK010000420.1:0-3706 GCA_964512045.1 uncultured Thermoanaerobaculia bacterium | reverse complement strand
AGCGGTCGCACCCCCACCCCTCGGCAGGATCTATCCGTTGCACGACCCGTCCCCAGGCAGGCTGGACCAGGATCCAGAGCAGCACCGCCAGCACGACTGAGCCCACCGCCACAGCATTGACGCCCCGTCGCCGTGTCACCGCTTCGTCCTCGACAGGAAGCACCAGCCCACCGAGAACAGCCCACCACCAGAGCACAACGGGAACGCTCGACAGGTCATGAAACGACGCTATGACGACAACCGCCGCGCTCACTCCACGAGCATCCGCCGACATCTGCCGCCACCCCCGGCGAGCAACGAAGACGGCGACGCCGCCCACCAGCCAGAGGCCCGCCGGTACACCACCGGCAACCACCCAGGCCAGCACCGTCGACTCGGCGTTACTGATCCGTTTCGGGTACCGTGCGACCTCGGTTGGCGCGGGCGGTGCGTACGGTTCCACCAGGTCCGGAAGGCCCGCCGGACCCGCGCCAGCCAACGGACGCTCTGCCAGGACCTGTGCCACCGCCCGCCAGATCTCGAAGCGGTGCCAGGCCAGCGGATCCGTGACAGTGGTCCACCGCCATACGAGAGCAGCGCCCGCAAGCAGGAGGACAGGAACGATCCACCGCAGCCAGTAGCGTGGCGCCCGTGCCAGCAGAGCGACGGGAACGGCGAGGAAAGCCGCCCGGGAGCCGGTCATTGCCAGCCCGGCCACCAGCACGCCGATCACCGCCCATCCCAACCAGCGCCATCGGCCGCTCAACGCCACGGATGATACCGCCAGGGGCAGAAGGATCGCGGCTGCGACGTTCGGGTTCTCGAGCATCCCGCCGACCCTGGGAACCCCGACCACCAACGCCTCGAGCATCGCTGTCAGGGCTATCAGCACGCCGAACGTCACCACCGAAAGCCGCAGGAGGGCCCGGCCCATCGCGAGCCTGCGAACGGCAGCCAGCACCAGCAGCGCACTCAGCCACCAGCCGATACACTCCTTCGCGCCCAGCGGGTAGACGTGAGCGATCGCTGCAGCCGCGACCGCCCACAGCAGACCGGCGAGAGCCCAGATCTCCACGCTGTCCGGCCGCCACTGTGTGACCGCGAGCCACAGCGCCAAAGTGACAGCCAGCCCCAGCCCGGCCGCCATCATCTGTACAGGAAGGAACGCCCCGCCAGCGACAGCAGCGAGCAGCGCGCACACCGCACTGGCAGCTGCCGCCATCGAGCCGGCAGCTCGCCAGCTCATGCCCGGCAGGGAGCTCGCGACCTCGGTTTGCGACCTCACGGTGCACCACTCCGACCGCCGTGCAGGTGCATGATCCGACCGCGTAGGGACTGTGCACGGTCGGAGCCGGGACGGTAGCACGCCGCATCCTGCGCAGCGGCTGATGCGCCGGCGAGGTCACCGTCAGCAAGGCGCGCGGCGCCGATCGCCACCACCACGCTCGCGGACTGCGGACGGATCCAACGCGCCACCTCGGTGTGGTGGCGGAGGGTGTCCGCGGCCGGATCGGTCTGCCCGCTCGCCGCGAGGTTCAAGAGCACCATGCGTGGTGTGAGGCGCCACGGCGCAACCCTGGACGCCCGGGTGGCGAGCTCCCACGACTGCTGCGGATCGTCAGTCGCCAACGCTGCGCGTTCGAGCACGCGCCCCGTCGAGTCCAGGGCCGCCACGCCCACGGCAATGCTGAGCACAGCGACCGTCACCGTCCGGCCGACCGTTCGCGCCTGCCGCGCCGATCCACTCGGCGCCGGGCCCCTCGCCGCAGCAGCCGCCCATCCAGCCACCACAGCCCACGGCAGGAGCACGCCCGCGCGGTAGCACGAGAAGTCGAGCAGGTTGTGCACGGGCACCACGAGCAGGGCCACCGCGAGATGGCGATCCGACCACCACAGTGCCCGGACGCGTCCGACCAGCCAGGTCGCGATCAGCACCATCACACCGATCCCAGCAACCCCGTGATCCACCAGGAGCTGCAGCGGAAGCGAGTGGGCGTAGCCACTCACACTGACAACGCGGAACGGAACCGCCTGCGCCGCCTGGCCCATACCACCGGGGCCCAACCCCACCAGGGGAGAGTGGCTCCACGCCCACACTGCCGTCGTCCAGTTCTGCCAGCGCAAGCGGAGCGGCTCGAGATGCCACAGATCGCCCCGGTCCACCACCACGACAGCCACCAGGGCGGCCACCGCAACGATCCACAGGACCCGCTTCCAACGTGCGCCGCTCGCTGTCATGGTGACCGCAAGCAGCGCAAGGCCGACCCCCAGCACCGACCTGGACGCGAGCAGCCCCACGGCCGCGGCGGCGAGCCCCGCAGCTGCCGCAGCTCGCCACCGCTGCGATCGGAGGAGACCGAGGAGCAGCGGCACTGCTGTCGCAAGCAGCGCTGCGAGATGCCCCGGCAACGCCAGCGAGGCGAATCCACGGCCGTCGCGCAGGCGCATCGCCGCGACATGCTGCAGCTCTGCAGGAAGCTGAGCAACCCCCTCCACAGCCAGCTCGAAGCCGAAGAGCGTCTGATAGCCGGCCCACAGCCCGAGTGCGCTCACGGCCACGGATAGGGCGGCCCGCTCGTCGAGCTGAGGCGCACGCCGCGCCGCGAGCCAGCCCAGCACACCTGCGGCCGCTGCCAGGGCAACCGTCCGCAGGGCCGCCTCGCGGTCCCAGCCGGCCACCACCGCAAGAACCGCCAGCACGACCAGCATGAAAACAACTGTGCATCGCTCATCGCTCACCGAACCGCGCCAGGGCCAGGCCACCGGCAGCATCAATAGGCAGACCATCGCCACCGCTGGCGCCGTCGGCGACCAGACGTTCGGTGGGAACCAGGCGACGCCTGCGCCCAGCGCCACCAACGCGAAGCCCCACCATTCCGGCGGTCCGGGCCGATGGGATGAGACGACCGGGGTGTGAGCAGTCACCCGGGGAGAATATCAAGCTTCGTGAGCTGCGAGCGAGTCACGCCGCTGCGGTGGCCGCAGCAGAGACATCCCGCTCCGCGCCGCAGCACCTGTCGCTGTCGCAAGCTCGCGCAAAAAAAGGGGCGCCCGTCCGGGCGCCCCGCGTGGTCGAAACCCTGTTCGACGTCAGTCTGCCTGAAGACCTTCCGGCCACTGGAAGAACGACCCGTTCGCGTACACGATGTCGCAGTCGAAGTCGCCAGTCTTGCCGCCGGTCCGGGTACCGGCAGTGTTATCCCGCCCCAGACTGACGATGGAGTACTCCGTGCGCAAGGTGGTGTTGCTGATGTACTCGTAGGTGTTGCCCCAACCGTCAGTGTCCGGCAACCTCTGAATGTAGGTGGATGCCAGATGGTCGTCGAGGTTGGCGAAGTCGTTCACCTGCGGCACCTGGTTGTTGTCGACCATGTACGCGGTCACCGCGGTGGCGATCGCCCGCATGTCGGCCATGGTCCTCTTCTGACGGCCACGGTTGATCGCGTTGAGCATGTTCGGAATCGCGATCGCAGCGATGATACCGATGATCGCCACGACGATCAGCAGCTCGATCAGGGTGAATCCTCTCTGTCTCCTCATCACGTACCTCCTTTTCACGTCTCTGTTGATGCAAGACCCGCGCCAGGTCAGCCAAGTGATATCCGCCCGAGATGTGACGATGGACGGCACATCTTCGGGTCTCGACTGCCGTACCACGTCACCAACGCGCTCCCCCTCCCACCCAGTCTCACTCGCAGGAGCAACGACGCCACAGCCCGGCTCCGGT
>CAZEJK010000419.1:0-3711 GCA_964512045.1 uncultured Thermoanaerobaculia bacterium | reverse complement strand
TTCGATCGGGCGAACCAAATCTGTGGCACAGTTGAGCGCGAGTACGCCGAAGTTATTTCTGCCCGACTGGGACCCCGCAACCCTGGTTTCGGAGGCCACGAAACAGGGCTAAAGCTCAGCTCTCCTGTGGCTCGGGGGCGCGGGTAGGTGGCGGTGCAGGCCTGTAGGTGTCGCGATCGAGCGCCTTCTCGGCCATCTGATGGACCTGCTGCCAGGCGCTATCAAGGTCCGCCTTGACCTCTTTGAGCTTCGTGTCGCGCTCCTTGACGTCCCGCTCCAGGCCAGCAATCCGCTCCTTGAGGACCTTGAGGTTCCACTCGTGCTCGAGTGCTGCGACCTTCTGCTCGTGCGCGACCTCGGCCCGAGCCGCGAGCCGGGCCTCCTCGGCGGCAGCTGCCTTCGCGGCCTCGATTCGCGCCGGCAGCTCGTCCATCCGACGCAGAAGCTCCTGGTGCTCGTGCTCGCGCGCCGCGAGCGCTGCTTCGCGTTCTCCCAGGGCTTTCTGGTGTGCTTCCAGCTCCGCCGACTGCTGTGCTTTCCACGACTCGAACGCGGCCTTCTCCTTCGCCAGGGCGTCCTCGAGCTCTCGCCGCTGCTGGGCGATCTGGTCCGCGTACTGGTCTTTCTCCAGGCGGCGGGCCCGGTCACGCTGGTACTCGTACTCCTCCTGCTCACGTGACCGCTCCAGGTCGCGCCGCTCCGCCTCCTCGGCCAGCTCGGCCTCCACCTTGGCGCGCTCTGCCTGCCACTGTGCCCGTTGCTCGGAGATCTCGCTCTGCAGCTGGGCTTGCAGCGCCCTCCCCTGCTCTTCCATCTCCGCGATCCGGCTCGCGAACTCGCGCTCGGTCGCTTCCCGCCGCTCGTCGTATGCTGCGATGAGCGTGGCCAGCGAGCTGCTGGCGCCTTCGATGACACCGAGCTCCTCCAACCGCTGCTCCTGGTCGGCGATGGCTCGGTTCAGGCCCTCCATCCTCTCCGCTTGCCCCGTCATCCGCTCGGTCAAATCGTTCAGCGTCTTGCCCATCTGCGAACGAAGCTGGCCCACGTTCTCAATGACTCCGTCGACTGTGGCTTCGCGAGCACCGTCGAGGCTTTCAGCCTTCGCCACCGCTGCGGCCTCTCGCCGCTGTGCTGCCTCGAGCTCGCTGAGCTTCTTCTTGTACGCTTCGAGAAGCTTCTCATGCTCGTCGATCAGCTCTTGCTTCTTCATCTGCATCGTGACCTTGAACTCGTCAGTCATGGGCTCCTCCGTTGAGGTGTAGATCGCTATCCTACCAGGCTCGGCGTCTGGTCAGAGGTCACTCGTGTCACATCTGGTGGGTTCAGGGCTGCATCATAGGTAGCGTCAGACGGGATCAACCCGTCCGCCACTTGGAGCCGCCGGGCGGGCCATCCGGACGGCCAGGGCGGCTGCTCGCCCATGGCGTACTGGATGGCCAGCGTCGGAGCAGGTGACTTCAAACTCCTCCCGGTCTGGCGCGTATGATTGAGGGAGGAGGCAACCACATGAACACACCGTTGGCCAAAGGGCTTCTGCTCTCTGCTCTCTGCGTCGCACTCACCGCCATACCGGCGGCTGCTGACTTCTCTCAGGCGCTTGAAGACGCCTACCCCGGCGACGGACCCGGGGGCGCGGCCATCGTGGTCGCGGACGGCGAGGTCGTGTTCCGCGCGGCCCGGGGCATGGCCGACCTGGAGCTGGCGGTACCGCTGGACCCTGAGCATGTCTTCCGGCTCGGCTCGATCACCAAGCAGTTCACCGCGGCCGCCATCCTGCAGCTCGCCGACGAGGGCAAGCTCTCGGTCGAGGACGACATCACCGACCACCTGCCCGACTACCCCACCCACGGCCACACGATCACCATCGAGCACCTGCTCACCCACACGTCTGGCATCTCCAGCTACACGGACATCCCGGGCTACATGATCGGTGCGGAGATCCGCGCCGACCTCAACACCGAAGAGCTCATCGAGGTGTTCCACGACCTGCCGATGCGATTCGCCCCCGGCACACGCTGGGAGTACTGCAACTCCGGTTACGTTCTTCTCGGCGCCATCATCGAGACGGTCTCGGGGCAGTCGTACCCCGACTACGTGCGCGAGCACATCTTCCAGCCGCTGGGAATGGAGCACAGCCACTACGGCGGGCCGCAGCTGATCCCCGGGCGCGTCCAGGGCTACGCCGAGGGACCCGATGGCGTGGTCAACGCTCCGTACCTGAGCATGACCCAGCCGCACGCCGCCGGCTCGCTCCTGTCCACCCTCGACGATCTCGCACGCTGGAACGCCGCGCTGCTCGCCGGCGAGGTGGTGTCCGCCGAGTCTCTCGCGCGGATGACCACCGAGATCACCCTCGCCGACGGCGAAGGCGCCGGCTACGGCTACGGCCTTGCGATCGGCACCTTCCGCGGCGAGCCCTCCATCTCCCACGGGGGCGGCATCCATGGCTTCGCCACCTACGGCATGTGGCTGCCAGAGTCCCGGGTCTACGTGGCGGTGCTGAGCAACAACCCGAGCAACCCGGTCTCACCCAATCTCCTTGCCACCGAGCTCGCCGCCGAGGCGATCGGCAAGCCGTACCCGAAACGCGAGGCGATCGAGCTGGACGAGTCCGCTCTGCAGGAGTACACCGGCGTGTATCGCATCGATGACGACACGACGCGCGAGGTCACCGTGGCAGATGGTCAGCTGTTCACTCAGCGCACCGGCGGCCGGCGCCTGCCCGCGCTCCCGCATGCCGAGGACGCCTTCTTCTACGAGCGGAATCGGACCCACTTCGTGTTCGAGCGCGACGCTGCGGGCGCCGTGGTCCGCATGCTCATGTACCAGCAGGGCAGTGAGGAGGCCGAGGTGGCCGTTCGCGTCGCGGACGTCGCAGCGGAGGCACCTGAGACCGTCGACGTCTCGCCCGAGCTGTACGACCTGTGGGCCGGAGAGTACGAGCTGGCCCCGGGTTTCGTGCTCACCATCCGCCGCGAGGACGACCGGCTGATCTCCCAGGCCACCGGCCAGCCGGCCTTCGAGCTCCATCCGTCGTCGATGACGCGCTACTCTGTGCAGGAGTTCCCGGCAGAGATCGAGTTCGTCCAGGGCGACGACGGCCGCGCCGCAGAGGTCATCCTGCACCAGAACGACCAGGAGGTTCACGCACTGAGGATCGACTGATCGGTGCAACTGTCGCGACGACGGCCACGGGCCGCGTCCCACGGGGTCTGACCGCCTTCCGATGCGCGACCCTGCGGACGGGACGTCCGCGGTCCTGTCGCACGCCGACACCCACACACGGACCGTGGACATCGTGTCCGCATCGGGCCTCGCTGCAAGCTCGATGCTGCGGACGGGACGTCCGCGGTCCTGTCGCACGCCGACACCCACACACGGACCGCGGGCCTCTGGTCCGCATCGGGCCTTGCTGCAAGCCCATTGCTGCGGACGGGACGTCCGCGGTCCTTTGTGTAACGTGTTCTCGTGGAGACGTTTGCGTTTCGCAGGCGGTTTGGACGGAGGCTCCGCTCCGACGGTGGTTGGGGCTTCCAGCCCCGACCGCTGGTGCTTCAGAGAAGCCGTGTCGGGGCAAGATGCCCCGACCACCGTTTGCAGGCCATCGTCGGACGGGATCAACCCGTCCGCTACGAGAAGAGGGGCGCCGGTGGCGGTGGGTGGTGCGTGGTTCTCCTACGGGATCTCTCCGCTCGCCTCGCGTGCTGCACG
>CAZEJK010000418.1:0-3712 GCA_964512045.1 uncultured Thermoanaerobaculia bacterium | reverse complement strand
ACCGCCCCGCCGGTGGCGATGGAGATGGCCGACGCCACCGACTTGGCCAGCGCCTTCTCCGCATCCCTCGGGTGCATCCGGGCGAACGACCCTGGATGCTCACCGCACGCCAGGTAGTACAGCTCATCGCGGAAGATCCCGTACCCTTCGGCGGTGATCAGGTGCAGACCGAGGGTTGCGGCCGCGATCAGCCACACGCTCCAGTGCAGAGGTGAACAGCCGGTCGTCTTCGCCTTGGGTTCCATTCAGGTCACGCTCCGGTTGATTGCGGTCGTCTCACTCTAGCAGGACGCGTACGCAAGCGATGGAAGCTCCGTCCTCGCCGACGTCACGCGCTGCAGTACCATGAGACCAGTTGAGGAAGGAGTCGTCACCATGAGAGCACCAGTTCGACCAGTCGTCATCATCTCAACCATCGCCGTTGCACTCGTGCTGCTTCCGGCCTCCATCGGGCTCACCATCGAGCGCACCGAGGTCGGAAACCTCGTCATGGAGGGGATGCCGCCGATCCCGGAGGAGATCTCAGAGCGGCTCCAGCAGTACCGCAACACGCGCTCGGCATCGCTGCAGGGTTGGTTGGCCGACGGCAGTGGCATGCTGATCTCCACCCGATTCGGCGACACCAGCCAGATCCACCGGGTGGATATGCCGGGAGGCGCACGCCAGCAGCTGACCTTCTTCACCGAGCCCGTCGGCGGTGCTGCGATCAATCCGAACCCGGAGCACGCCATGATCCTCCTCACGCGAGACGAGGGCGGCTCGGAGCTCTACCAGATCTTCGCGATGGACCTGGACAGCGGCCGGATCGAGCGGCTCACAGACGGCAGCTCACGCAACGGGGCGCCGGTGTGGTCGAACGACGGGAGCCGCTTCGTCTACTTCACGACTCGCCGCAACGGCCGCGACTGGGATCTGCACATCTTCGATCTGGCCACCACGACCAGCACGCCGATCCTTGAGACGGGAGGAACGTGGTTCCCCGGCCCGTGGTCGCCGGACGACAGCCATCTGCTCGCCACACGCTACGTGTCGGCCAACGAGAACCACCCCCATATCCTCGATATCACGACCGGCGAGCTTACACCGTTGGGGCCCGCTGACACACCGATCGCCTACGGTGCGGCTGTGTGGGCCGCTGATGGCGCGGGGCTGTTCTACACCTCGGACGAAGACAGCGAGTTCCGACGGCTCCGATACCGCGACCTCGAGACCGGCGCCACCACCGTCATCACCGAGGAGATCCCGTGGGACGTCGGGTCCCTCGAGATCTCGCCCGACCGTTCCATCCTCGCCTTCACCGTCAATGCAGACGGCATCGATGAGCTGCATCTGCTCGACACCGCCACGCTCGAGGCGCTGACTCCGCCACAGCTTCCACCAGGCGTCCTCTACGGTCTGGACTTCAGCCCTGACGGCTCCCAGCTGGGGCTCGTGCTCAACTCCTCCACCAGCTCGGGCGACGTGTACGCGGTGCCGGTGGACTCCACCGGCGCGGCGGGTCCCGTCATTCGCTGGACCTTCAGCGAGGTCGGCGGTCTCGACCAGGACAGCTTCATCGCCGCCGACCTCATCCGGTACCCGACGTTCGATCGCGTCGAGCCGGAAGGCGAGCATAGGACGATCCCGGCGTTCTACTACCGTCCGGAGGGTGACGGACCGTTCCCGGTGGTGATCGACATCCACGGCGGTCCCGAGGGCCAGGAGCGCCCCACGTTCTCACCGCAGACGCAGTACATGGTCGCCGAGCTCGACGTCGCGGTCCTGGCGCCCAACGTTCGCGGCTCTGCGGGCTACGGCAAGTCATACCTGAAGCTCGACAACGCCATGCTACGCGAGGACTCCGTGAAGGACATCGGCGCACTGCTCGACTGGATCGAGAGCCGAGCCGAGCTGGACGCGGACCGGGTGGCGGTGATGGGCGGCTCGTATGGCGGCTACATGGTGCTGGCCTCCATGGTCCACTTCAACGACCGGCTGCGCGCCGGCATCGACATCGTCGGCATCTCGAGCTTTGTCACCTTCCTGGAGAACACCAATCCCTACCGCAGAGACCTGCGCCGGGTGGAGTACGGCGACGAGCGCGACCCTGAGATGCGAGAGTTCCTCGAAAAGATCTCGCCGTTGAACCGTGCTGGCGCGATCACCAAGCCGCTGTTCGTGATCCAGGGTCTGAACGACCCCCGCGTCCCGGCAAGCGAGGCGGAGCAGATCGTCGAGGCCGTCCGCACCAGCGACAACACCGTCTGGTACCTGCTGGCCAAGGACGAGGGCCACGGCTTCCGCAAGAAGAGCAACCGGGACGTGATGTATGACGCGATCGCGCACTTCATCAGCCTGCATCTGATCCCGGAGGCGGAGAGCGACGAGCCGTAACCACGAAGAGCTGGAAAGAGCCCTCGCCGATCCGCACAACGACGCCTTGACAGCACGGGAAGATACGTAGACTCTGATAGAGTACACGTATACGGAGGACCTATGAAGGACAAGCTCACGGTGACGATCGATCGCGATCTGATCCCACGAGCCAAGGCGCACGCCCGGGCGGGTGGAGTCTCACTGTCGCAGCTGATCGAGACAGCATTGCGAGAAGCAACCTCTGAACCGACTGACTCGTTCTCAAAGAGGTGGCGCGGCAGGTTCGTTCCGGTGGCAGGCGACGACCCACGACGCCGCGCGCTCGCCGAGAAGTACCTGTGATCGTCCTCGTCGACACCGATGTCCTGATTGACGTTGCTCTGGATCGCGAGCCGTTTGCCGACGCCTCTTGCGCGCTGCTCGATCGACTGGAGCAGCTTCCAGGAACCGGGTTCATCGCCTGGCACTCGCTCTCGAACGTCGACTACCTGGTATCTCCCGGAACCGGCAGGGCGCGGGCAAGGGACTACCTGGTCGATCTCCTCCGGTTTGTCGAGGTCGCTCCAACCACCACCGATAGCTTCCGCGTGGCGGCACGGCTGCAGATGACCGATCTGGAGGACGCCATGCAGGTGGCGGCCGCTCTCGCCTGTAACGCTCAGGTCATTGCGACCCGGAACCTGGAGGACTTTGCGCGCTCACCGGTTCCGGCGAAGGATCCCGCGAGCCTCCTCGAGGACCTGGGCTGAGTGGGGCGTGCGAGCTCTGCTGCGATTTCTCTTCGGCAATACCCAGATACGAGTCGCCAACGCGGCCGCGGGCCGCAACCAAGAGGCTCCTCCGACGGTACCGGTCCCGTCCCCGCGTAGCTGTAAGGTATGAGGTCGTAGCGTTGCGCTCCCCATACACCCAGTCTCACTAGCAGGAACAACGACGCCACAGCCCGGCTCGGGTCCTGGCCCCGGCCCCGACAGCCGGATCCCGGCCATCCGGTCCCCGGCGGATGCTTCGAGTTTTCGAAGATGCGGGATGCTCGAGTTGCCAACGCGGCCGCGGGCCGCAACCAAAGTGATGCTCCGGTAGTGCCGGTCCCGCGCCCGCGTAGGTGTAAGGTATTAGGCATTAGCGTTTAGCTCCCCCACCCAGCCATCTGCCCTTGCAGCGAGCGTTCCCCGCGCCCGTCGATGCCTGAAGCTCCCAGAGCATGCATTGGGGCGGGCGGGCGGCATTAAGAATTCAAAATTAAGAACTTAGAACTCAACCCAGGCGCTTTGCTTCGAATTTTCGAAGATACGGCTCCATGAGTTGCCAACGCGGCCGCGGGCCGCAACCAAAGTGATGCTCCGGTAGTGCCGGT
>CAZEJK010000417.1:0-3728 GCA_964512045.1 uncultured Thermoanaerobaculia bacterium | reverse complement strand
CTGCAGCGCGTTCTCATCGGGCAGATGCTTGATCTCCTCACGGGTGATCGCACGTGACCCGAGAAGGGGACCGTTGAACCCTTGGCGGGCGCGAATACCGAGGGGCCACAGCCTCCCCCTTCCGCCTCGTTCCGTGTTCTCCATGATGTGCCGTTCGATGAACAGGTCCTGGTTCAGGGTGAAGAAGAACCCGCACTCGTTTTGATCGCCGGCGAAGAGCCGGACCAGCTCCGCGACCTTCGAAAGGTGCGGCGTATCCTGCCTCTGCGCACAGCCTCGCAGAGTGTCGTCCATCTCGTGAAACACACGTTCGACAGCATCCTTCAGGACCGAAACTTCCTCCGACGAGTAGCCACCGCTATCGACGTTGGCGTACGGCGTCTCGAAGTCGGGCTCGCAGCGTTCCAACAGGTCAATGAGCCTCCGGTGCTGCCGGACGCCAGCATAGTTGAAGACGGCGTTCCAGACCTCGCTGCCAAGTAGCCCGCCGAAGTTCTTGGTGAAGCCCGCGCCAGTCAGCAGGATGTTCCGTGGTGACCGCTTCATGTTGGTTCCCTATGCCCGGAGCCGAGTGTATCGAACGCCTTTTGCGCCCCCTCCACATCGAAGACTCGGGTCACGATGAGGTCGAGCTCGAGGGGTTCGGGGAGGCAGGGTTGGAACTTCGTGAGGGGGGCTCGGTTGGTGGTCGTGGCCGCCTGGTGGAGGGCTTGTGGGGTCCAGGCTTCGGGGGCGTTGAGGTCCTGGATGGCCTGCTCGATGGCCCGGATGTCGGTGGTGGTGAGCTCGATGGTGTGGTTGGTCGGACGGGTCTTGGTGGTCAGGGCTTGGGCGAGGAGCTTGGCGAGAAGGGTGTTGGCCCGGCCGCCGGCAAACGTCCACCAGGTGGTGTGGTTCTCGTGGCGGATCAGGGCGGTGCCACCACGGAGCTGCGCGTGGCGATCGCGAATGGCGTCCAGGGCAGCTCGCGCTCGTCGCGAGAGCCACTCGGGGTGCTCGTCGGCGAGCAGCACCTCATGGGCTGACTGGCTCAGCTCGCGGGAGAGGAAGCGGCCCTGGCCCGGCCAGTGGGGGATCGATCCGGCATGGGCGGGCACCACATGGCACGTGCCACGGCGCCAGTCGATGTGCTCGATCTGCCATGGACGGCCAGCGAGCACGAAGGTCAGCTCGGTGGGATCGTGTGCCTCGAGAAACGACCGGTCGACCGTACCGATCTCCGCAGGACCCGACACGACGGTGAGCTGCGGCGGCGCCGAGAACACGGCGTAGAGCTCCTGGAATCGACGCCGACCGTACAACCGCTCGCCTTCGGGACCGAGGATCAGCCGGTGGTCGACCTCGGCGAGGATCTCTGCCTCCAGCATGTGCTCGATCAGCTCCGCACGGTCGGCCTCCGTCAGCTCGGCAAACGCCGCCGTACCGGCCAGCAGCGGCCACCATCGATCGCGGGGCACCCCTTCGTGCTCCAGGGCCAGCGACATGACCTGATGCGCGAGCAGGTGCGCGGCCCGTTGCTCCGGCACGATCGGCTCCACGAAGCCGGCCTCGTACAGGCGCAGCAGCGCCACCGTCTCGAGCAGTGTCTCGTCTGTCGTGGCGAGGAAGGTGCAGTTCGGGCGGGTCCCCGGGCGGCGACCGGTACGACCCATGCGTTGCAGAAAGCCCGCGACCGTGGCGGGAGCGTCGATCTGCAGCACGTGGTCGAGATCGCCGACGTCGATCCCCAGCTCGAGCGCCGAGGTGGCCACGATGACGCAGTCACTCCCCTCCTCGAACGCCTGCTCGGCGGCGCGACGCTCGCTCACCGCGAGCGAGGAGTGCGACACGAACGCCCGCACGCCCCGACTGGAGAGAAGATGTCCCAGCTGCTCCACCTGTCGTCGGCTGTCCGCAAACACCAGGCGCTTGCGGCCGGGATGCAGCTTCTGGATCACCGTGGCCGCGTTCTCCAGGGTCTCCACGAAGTCCACGCTCAGCTTCGCCTCGGCACGCTCCGCCTGAAGCGCGACCACCCGCTGCTCGCGTTTGGAGCTTCCCGCCAGCCACGTGCACACCTCCCGCGGGTTGCCGATCGTGGCGGACAGGCCGATCCGTTGCAGGTCGCGTCCCGCCGTCGCCGCCACCCGCTCGAGGATCGCCACCAGATGCGCACCGCGGTCGTCCGCAGCAAACGCATGCACCTCGTCCACCACCACCGCCCGCACCGGTCCGAGCACCTGGTGCGCCGAGAAGCGAGTCGACAGGAACAGCGCCTCCAGCGACTCCGGGGTGATCCCGATCAGATCGACGCCCTCGCGCAGCGCCTTGCGACGGGCCGTGTAGCCAATATCCCCGTGCCACACGAACGAGCGTCGGCCCACCAGCCCCGTCAACCGCTCGAGACGCGGCTCCAGGTTGTTCAGCAGCGCGCGGATCGGCGCGACGTACAGCAGTGACGGCCCCGGCCAGTCGCCGGCATCCATCAGCGACAGCGCCGGTAACAGGGCCGCCTCGGTCTTGCCGCCGGCCGTCGGCGCGAGCACCACACAGTTGGCGCCATCCATGACGGCCTGAATGGTCTGCTCCTGAACGTCCCGCAGCTCACGCCAGCCGAGGACGTTGACGACGTGATACTGCAGCGCGGGCGCCAGCCGCTCGAACGCCGGCATCGACCCGCCTCCGCCCGTCACGTCAGCTGCCATGTCCCGGCGGCGCGGAGTCGATCTCGATGTCGTCGAGGCTGACCTCGTGCTCCCCTCGTGCGGCCGCTCGCTCCTCGGCGGTCAGCTCGGCCTCCTTGACGACCGGATCGTAGTGCCGCATCGGATCGAACTCCGGATGCTCGTCGACCCGATCGAGGAGCTCGGAGACGAGCTTGCGCAGGAAAATGCGCGGCGCGATGCCGGTCCTGCCGCCAAGCTTCCCGGCCACAGCGTGCGCCAACGTCTCGATGACCTGATCGTCGACACGCTCGGGCGCCTCGCTCGGGTACAGATCCCGCACCTTGCGCCCGACCTCCACCAGCCGCTCGTGGTCGAACGGCAGCAGCCGCACCTGGATCGCCCGCGTCGAGTCGAACCGCGGGTCCTCACCGAAGTCCACGTGCACCCGCTGCTCCAGCGGCGGCAAGCGACGCACCCCGTGCGGCCCGTCGAAGAACGACGGCGTCCCGGTCATCAGCAGGTACAGCCCCGGAAAACCCTGGCTGTGGACCTCATCGATCAGCTGCCGGAGCGCGTTCAGGCTCCGCTCGCGGCTGTCGGCGCGCACCCTCTGGATGGTCTCCACCTCATCGAGCACGAGCATGAGCCCACGCCGTCCCGTCTGCCGCAGCACCGCCAGCAAGCCCCGCAGAAAGCCCAAAGCCCCCGTATGGTCCACGTCCCCCTTGATCCCGGCGGAGCGCTTGACCGCAGCCCCCACGTTGGGCTGGCCCATCAGCCACGAGATGAGCCCTTCGGCAGTGGCCGCATCACCCTCGATGCGCGCAGCATGCCCTGCACGAAGCGCCGCCGCAAACTGGGGCTGGGTGGCGCTGACCTCGGCGAGCCGACCTTCCAGCAGCTCCCCCACGCCAGCGGAGATCGCAGCCCGATCGGAGGCGTCCACCCCGCCCGCGATCACCTCTTCCTCGAGGCTGAAGAACCAGCTCTCGAGCAGCGATCGGAACGCGCCGATGCTCCACTCCCTCGTCCGCAACCCCTCCATCGCCCGGCGGTAGACGGTCTCCAGCCGGTGGAGCGGGG
>CAZEJK010000416.1:0-3743 GCA_964512045.1 uncultured Thermoanaerobaculia bacterium | reverse complement strand
GGCCCTGACGCACGCGCCCTCGGTGCGGTGGACGACAACCACGCCGGCCAGCCGCTCGACGCATGGCCGCTGTCCGCGGCCCGACTGTCGCGCCAGAGCGGCGTATTCCTCGACCTCGGAGGCGACGACTCCTACCAGACGCCGTCTGCGTGGTCCCACGACCCCGCCAACACGTCGGCGTGGGTCTGGCCTGATCGGGGTCACGGTTGGCGCGGCCGCAACGTCGGCGCCGGCATCGATACCGAGCTCGGTCTGACAGGCATGGGCGGTCTGGCTGCTCTGCTCCGGCCGTGGTGACAGCCGTCACCTGGTGGTTTGACGAGCGGCGATAGACTCGAGCTGAAGGGCCTCCAATGATGCATCCACCCTCTCTTCGCGCTGCGGTCGCCACCGTCGTGTTGACGGCGGCCGCCGTGGTCGTGGCTGCGCCTCCGGAGTGCAGCACCGCCGTGACCACGCAGAGTCTCGACTACGGATGGTTCGTCGGCAGCGCCACGGCCACCGATCCGGATGGCGATCCGGTGGCCCAGCACTCCACGTACCGTTGGCTGGCCGACGGCGCGCCGCTGTCCAGCGGCTCGGTGGGTGAGCTGCTCCATCTCCCGCTCGACGGCGACGCCGGCGGCAGCGATGGGGACACGCCCTCCGTCGCCACCGGTCTGCAGTGGGGCTCGGGACGGTGGGGCTCTGCCGTCCGGGTCACCGACGGTGGCGGCCTGGGCTTCTTGCGCAGCGATGCTCTGACAGTGGACGAAGGGACCGTCGAGATGTGGGTGGCGCCCACGCACGACGGCTCGACTCCGATCTACGCCGAGCGCTGGCACGTCCTGCTGCACTACACCGCTCCCAACGGCGACTGGCTCGGGATTGTCCAGTCGGCGACCGATGGCGTGCTCTACGTCGGCGGTGAGGTCGCGGGGTCATGGATCTCGGCGTGGTCGTCAGCCGCCAGCACCCGGTTCTGGGCGGCCGGCTCGTGGCATCACGTGGCGTGCACCTGGTCCGAGACCACCGGCAGGATCCGCCTCTACCTCGACGGTCGGTTGATGGCCGACACCACCGACGGTCCCTATGAGGCCCCATCCACCGCCGGCTCGCTGGTCGCCGTCGGCTCCGACGTGTGGGGAACAGCGGCCGCATACTGGCTCGACGAGGTGCGCATCCTCGACCGTGCCATCGGCAGCGACGAGGTCCGCGCCCGCTCGCGGCGCACCGATCCACCGGCGCCGATGGAGGTCTGGCTGAGCTCCAGCGACCTTCCGCTCGGCGCCGAGGTTACCTTCGAGCTCACGCCCTCCGACGGCACCGACACCGGCGCCCTCTGCACGAGCGATGGCTGGACCTGGAGCGGAGTCCCGGTCAGCGATCCCGATCCCCCGAGCACACTCCTGCCTGAAGGCTCGACAACGGTTGACCTCGAGGTCACCACAGCGGCGGCCGGAAGCTGCCGTTGGGCCGTTGGCACGCTACCCGAGTGGACTGACATGACGCCGTTTGTCAGCGGCGCCGGCAGCACCACGCACACGACAGCTGTCACCGGCCTCGACCCCGATCCGAGCACCGTCAACCGGGTGTGGGTTCGCACAGACCTGGCCCCGGACTTCGCCCTGGAGCTGCTCTACCGCGCCCTCGGCCCGGTGCGGCCGCGGTTTCCGAAGGTCGGCAACCTCTGGGGCGTGTGGGAGCTGATGGCCGGTGGTGGACTCGAGCGCATCGCCGAGATCGACCTGCTGCTCGGCGCGGACTCGCTGTCGTCCGACCAGATCGCCGAGCTCCGCCGCCTCAACCCGCACATCCGCGTGCTCGCGTCAATGAACGCCGTCGAGCATCCGGGGCTGCCCGACAGCTCCTACCTGAAGGACACCGACGGTCAGCGCATCGAGGTGTGGCCTGGTTCCTATCGCCTGAACCTGACGAAGACCGAGGTCGCCGAGCACCAGGCGCTGTTCGCCGTCCAACGGATCATCGACGCGGATCTGGCGTTTGACGGAGTCTTCTTTGACAACGTATTCACCGACCAGTCGTGGCTCGACGAGGACATCTACGGCAACCCGGTGGCGCTCGACGCGGATGAAGACGGCTTCGAGGACGACCCCGCGGTTCTCGACGCCGCGTGGAAGGCCGGTGTGTTCCACGAGCTGTCGCTGTTCCGGCAGCTCATGCCGAACGCGCTCGCCTCTGGCCACGCGATGGACATCTTCGAGCCCGGAATCGCCGAGCGCTTCAACGGCATCAGCTTCGGGTTCATCACCGCCGATGTCATCGAGGGAGAGCGATCGTTCACCGACCTCTGGCGGCTGTACGAGGCGTGGGAGCACGACGCGACTGCGCCGATCATCAACATGTTCGAGTCGTCACCGATCGATCAGCTGGCGTATGGCTACGACTACGCACCCTGGGAGAAGGTCCCTCCGGAGACCGAAGAGCTCGGCCGGACGTTCTCTCCATGGATGCGGTTCGGGCTGGCACTGACCCTGCTACGGGACGGCTACTTCGCCCACGAGTGGGGTGACACCTGGCACGGCAACGACTGGTGGTACGACGAGCTCGACCACGACCTCGGGTTCCCGCTCGGCCCGCCGCAGCTGGTTGATCTGGGCGGCGGAGGCTCAGCGGACCAGATCGTCAACGGCTCGTTCGAGACGCCGATCGTGGCGCCGTGGTCGTTCTGGGTCGAGACCGGCGAAGGCGCCGCCGCAACAGTCGGCCGCGACACTGCAGACGCTGCACTCGGCGATGCCTCGGCGCGGATCGACATCTCCGCCATCTCGGGCGTCGACTGGCACGTCCAGCTCGCTCAAGCCGATCGCTCACTGGTGGCCGGTACCTCCTACAACCTCACCTTCTGGGTGCGAGCAGACACCGACCGGACGATCGCCGTCCTCGCCCAGAAGGGCGCGGCAAACTGGGACTTCTACGGGCTCTGGGCCGAGGTCGCGGTCACCACCGAGTGGCAGCACGTCACCGTCCCGTTCACGGCGAGCGCCACGGCGAGCGACGCTTCGATCCAGCTCCTGTTCGGTACGTCCACAGGCTCGGTGTGGCTCGACGAGGTTCGCCTGGTGGAACGCCCCCCGGACGTCTACCGCCGCGACTTCACACACGGCGCCGTTCTCCTCAACGGCACGGACGACACCCAGACGGTGTCGCTCGGGGCGGGTTTCAGCCGCCTGAACGGCACCCAGGCACCGCGCCACCAGGTGATCGTGGACGATGGCGGCTCCGGGTTTGCGACCGTTGGAAGCTGGAGCGCGACCAGCTTCGACAGCGGCGAGTGGCAAGCGAGCGGTCCCTTCTACCACGACTGGGGCGACGGCTGTCACGTGGGCAACGGTGCGGCCAGCGAAGCCAGCTGGCTGATCGAGGTCCCGTTCGCCGACTCCTATACGATCGCCGCATGGTGGCCGGCGGCGCCCGAGGCCAACGCCTGGTCCACGTCGGCGCGCTACGAGCTCGTCGTCGATGGCGCAGTCGTCGCCTCCGCCACGTTCGATCAGCGCACCGCCGGCGACCGCTTCCACACCATCGCTCAGGCCGTCCTCGATCCGGCCACCACCGTCGCGGTCCACCTCAGCTGTCTCGATGGCGCCGACTGCATCGCCGATGCCCTGCACGTCACCTCGGCAGCACGGTACAACGATGGCTCCTCGGCCTCCTCTGTCGAGCTGGCGCCCCTGGACGGCATCGTGCTCAGCTGGACAAACCCTCTGGGCCCCGGTGATGTGGACCGGGACGGGGACCTC
>CAZEJK010000415.1:0-3754 GCA_964512045.1 uncultured Thermoanaerobaculia bacterium | reverse complement strand
CGTTCGCGCTGCTCACCCAGCTTTCGCAGGCCCTGGTCAACCAGCATCACGGCCTCGGCCTGATTCGAGACCGCAATCGCCACCTCGTCCAACATGACCCGGGTGTGTTGCCCGCCTCTTTTCTGGGCGCTCCGCTGTCTGGCGAAATCAACCACGATCTGACGCATCGCACAGGCCGAGATGGCAAAGAAATGTGATCGATTGAGCCACATGGGATGGGTCTGGCTGCTCAGCTTCAAGTATGCCTCGTGCACCAGAGCCGTGGTATTCAGAGTCTCACCGGGACGGGACCGCCGCAGCTGACGATGGGCGATTTCCTTGAGCTCGGAGTAGACCATCGGTACCAGGGCCTCAAAGGCCTCGTCGTCACCGTTCCGGCAGGCTACCAGAACGTCCGTGATTGCGGCGTTTTCACCGTCTGTCCCCATCCCAACCTCAGCATCCGTGTCAGGTAGTATACTCGCGACCTGTTCCATGAGCTGGGAGACGCAGAAGCATGCGCTACGTTGAGGATGAGCTCCTCAATCGGCTGACCGAAATCGGCGAGATCGTCTCGGAAGCGCTGGAGCGCACGCCGGAGGAACGGGATTCCTTTCTCGCCGAGGCATGCAAGACCGATCGATGGCTGCGCAAAGTGGTCGAGGATGCGGTGCAGGGTCACGCAACTCCAGAGTGGCTTCTCAAACCTGAGTCCGCGCACCGAAGTCCGCTGTGGCATGAGATCACCATCAAGCATTCAGGCACGGATGACGTCGGCGAAGGCGTCAGGATCGGCCCCTACCGCATCATTCGCGAAATCGCTCGCGGCGGCATGGGTGTGGTACTGCTTGCCGAACGGGCGGACGGCCAGTACGAGCAGCGAGTGGCATTGAAGATCCTGGCACACGGCGCCAACAGCTTCGAGCTGTTCGAGCGCTTCGCCCAGGAACGACAGATTCTTGCTTCGCTCGATCACCCAGCGATCGCTCGACTTCTTGACAGTGGCGTCACCGTCGACGGTCGACCGTACTTCGTCATGGAACATGTTCGGGGAGTACCAATCGACCAGTACTGCGACGAGCAACGCCTCACCATCGCCGAGCGACTGAAGCTATTTCGAGTAGTGGTGGATGCCGTGCAATTCGCTCATCGCTCTCTGGTGGTCCACCGGGACCTCAAACCGGGAAACATTCTGGTCACGGCGGATGGCAGGGTAAAGCTCCTGGACTTCGGCATCGCCAAGGTCCTCGACAGCGCCTCGGTCCCCAACTCCGCACCGCCGACGCGCGCGGTTCTCCGCATCATGACGCCCGAGTACGCCAGTCCGGAGCAGGTCACGGGGCAGCGAATCACCACCTCATCCGACGTCTATCAGCTGGGCCTGCTGTTGTACGAGCTGATCAGCGGCCAGCGTCCGCACAGCATCGACAAGCGCAGCTCAAGCGAGATCGAACGATGCATTTGCGAGATCGAGCCCGTACCGCCGAGTGTTGCGGCGACCAAGCAGAGGTTCGCTGCGACCTCCATGACGAAGCAGACTGCAATCGATGAGATCTCGGCCGCCCGCCGGACCAGCGCAAAACGACTCCGCAGGACCCTCCAGGGCGATCTGGACACAATCGTCCTGATGGCTCTGAAGAAGGAACCCGAACGACGTTTCGAGTCTGCCGAGCACCTGGGGAGGGACATCGACCGCTTTCTGTCGAGCCAGCCGGTGTCGGCCTGTCGAGACTCTCTCTCCTACCGATTCCGCAAGTTCCTGCGACGCCGCACCGCAGCGGT
Source organism: uncultured Thermoanaerobaculia bacterium (assembly GCA_964512045.1). Lineage (GTDB taxonomy): Bacteria > Acidobacteriota > Thermoanaerobaculia > Thermoanaerobaculales > Sulfomarinibacteraceae > CAZEJK01. Next base: position 1,993 of record CAZEJK010000415.1, on the reverse strand, counting down.
GCTCGTCGCCATATGCGGACTCACCGTGGTGTTTGGCTTCACCTGGCGTCTCGCCATCGAAAGGGATACCGCGCGCTCAGAGGCGGCATCGGCGACCGAGGTCTCCAGCTTCTTGAAGGATGTGCTCGAGTACTCCGATCCTGGCCAACTAAAGGGCGAGAGCATCTCCGTTCGTGAGCTCCTGGCCTGGGGGGCGCAACATGCTGCCACAGGCCTCGACGCCCGCCCCGGCACCAGGGCGACGGTGCTGGCCACTCTCGGTGAGATCTGTCGCAAACGGGGCATGTACGATCATGCCTTGCCACTCCTCGAAGAGGCGCTGGCGCTTCGCGAAGAGCACGTCAGCCCCCGAGACCCGGCTGTTCCCGCCAGCCTCAACGCGCTCGCCGACCTCCACATGGCTCAGAGCAAGTACAACACGGCAGAGGCCCTTTATCGCAGGGCTCTGTCGATTCAGGAAGAAGCCCTTGGTCGCCATGATCCACAGGTGGCGGCCACCCTTGATCGCATCGGCAGATTGATGACCAAGCGCGCACGCTTTCCAGACGCGGCGGTACTGTTCAACGATGCATTGAAGATTCGCGAAGAGAGTCTCGGTCCCTGGCATCCGGACGTCGCGGAGAGCCTCACCAACCTGGCCACCCTGAACAGCGAGCACGGCAGGTATCGGGAAGCAGAGCAACAGCTCGAACGGGCCCTCACGATCACTCGCGAGTCTCTCGGATTCGACCATCCGCGGGTGGCTACGATCATCACCCGTTTTGCGTATCTATGTCGCTCTCAAGGTCGCTTCGGCGACGCAGAGAGGCACTTGCGTCATGCTCTGGGCATTCGCGAGCAACGATTCGGTCCGGAGCATCCCCAGGTGCTGGCCAGCCTCAACAACCTGGGAGATCACCTGCACAAACAGGGTCAACTCGAACAGGCCGAGGCATACTACCGTCGGGCTCTCGAAACCGCCCACACCTGTCTTCCTCGCGAGCATTCGACCACTGCCACGGTGCTCAACAACCTCTGCGCGCTGCACCTCGACCGGGGTCAGTATGTCGAGGCCGAAGAGCTATGCGCTCATGCACTGCACATTCGTCAGAGCATTCTCAGGGCCGACCACCCAATGCTCGCATCGTCTCTTCTCAACCTCGCCCGACTTCACCAGAACCAGCAGCACTACGTCGAGGCGGAGGCTTTGTATCTCCAGGCGTCGAAGATCATCGAGAGCTCCTCGAGGATCGACGCCAGGGCAGCCAGACTCTCCGACACAGGTCACATCTGGCTCAAACTCGAGAAGTACGAAGAGGCCACGAGTGCCTTTCGACAATGCCTGGGCCTCCTGGACGGCGCAACGGCGGCAGGGAACATCCCGGGACATAAGATCTCGATGATCAGAGCCTCGGCATTCCTCGGCCTCGGCGACTCCGAAGGCGATCCCGAGAAGGCACGGGCCATGTGGACGCGCGCCATCAACGCGGTGGAAGAGCTCCCCTGCCGAGACGACTCCATCCACGCCGTGGAGATCCGCGCGCGAGCTCTTCTCCGTCTCGGTCGCACCAGGAAGGCACAACCGCTGATCGATCGGCTGCGCAGCCTCGGGTGGCACAACCCCGAGGTCCTGGACCTCGCCTCATCGCAAGGCCTTGCAGCCGTGCCGGAGAACCCGCCAGCTTGAGGTCGCCCGACCGCATCGATTGGGTGAATGGGTGTTCGCGGTAGAAATGCGCCTGTCTTGGTGTGGCACACCGGTGTCCGTGGCACCGGTGGAGCCGCATCGACCTCGTCCGCACCGACCTTCTCCGCCAGCGCCGCAAAGAACGACGCCTCGCCCCACTGCCGCTGCGGGCGCGATCCCGCCGACTTTCGGCTCTGTGCCTGCGCGCTGGAACCGATGAGTCGCGGCACCAGAGTCTGCACCTCGCCGCCGCTGTAGCGACGGATCTCCACCGCCAGCACCCTTACTGGGTCCATCTCCGCGTTGAGGAGCTCGACGATCCGGTGG
>CAZEJK010000414.1:0-3804 GCA_964512045.1 uncultured Thermoanaerobaculia bacterium | reverse complement strand
TTTCGGCTTCATCCGGCGACGCGCACGAGCTGCCTTGATCTCGCGGGCGAGGACGACTGAGACCTGTCTGGAGACCCTCAAGATAGTGCCCCGTCTCGAGCAGGGACGCACCGCATTCCGCAGCTGAGCTTGCAGCGCATGGCATGCCCGGAGAGGAGGCTGGCGCGATCGCCGCGCTGATCGCCGAGGTGCCGGACGTGTCGCAACGCGTCGCTGGGGGACAGCGTCCAGCGCGCACTCGGCCGGCCACCGCGCGATTTCCGAGACTGCGCCTGGCGCGCCGCCGCCCGTGGGTCGCGGTCTTCGCCATGAGACAATGACCCTGAGATTGGCCGCGGCCCCACCAGCGGGTGGGTGGAGCGCCGGCCGCCCGCCCTCTCCGGCCCTCGGAAGGGCCTGCGACCCCCTCGGCGACACCCACAGCCGCTGCCGTGGCCGCGGTCATGATCTCCGCGTCGAGTTCTCCGATGGTGGGAGCGGACGGTTCCGTCCGTTTCTCTCCTGGTGCGGTGGGCGCTTCAACGCTGGCTGAGTTGCTGCGTTCTGCAGTTGACGAATAAAGTCGTTCACCCTATGGGTGAAGGTATAGATTGCAATTTCTAGAATGACGCACTACATTATCTGCGAGAGGAGGAACCCGTCCCATGCGCAGGCAGCCCCGAGTGGGAGGGTCAACACGTGAGGTTCCGGTTCGCGAAGACGAGGGTTCGCAGGCTGTACACCGAGGAGCTCGGCGCCAGGAAGTACCCCGCGGAGGTTGTTGAAGCGTTCTTCGAAGTGATGGCGGTGATCGACGCTGCGCACAGCGAGCAGGACCTTCGTGCGATGCAGCACCTCCATTTCGAGAAGCTGAAGGGCAAGCGCAAGCACCAACGGTCTCTGAAGCTTCATGGTGGGTTTCGGCTCGTGGTCCAGCTCGTAACCGACGAGCAAGGCACCTTCGTGCTCGTCGAGGATATTGAGAACTACCATCGGGGATGACTGGGTCAACGGCATGAACGGAGGACAGCGATGAGCGCCAACCCGACCCCCGCACGGAGCGTTTCCCCGGGCCGCGTCATCAAGAAGGAGCTGGAGGCGCGCGGCTGGACCCAGGTTGACCTCGCGAGAATCCTCGGCCGGCCAGAGCAGACCGTGTCCGAGATCGTACAGGGACGCAAGCAGATCACTCCGGAGACGGCCCTCGGCCTTGCCCAGGCGTTCGGCACGTCGGCCGAGATGTGGCTGGGGCTCGAGGCCCGCTTTCGTCTGGCCGAAGCGCGACGAGGAGCCCCAGACGACCAGGTCCGGCGGCGCAGCGCACTTTACTCCGTCCTTCCCCTTCGCGAGATTGTCAAGCGGGGGTGGATCGCTGACGCGGAGGACACCGAGCAGCTCGAGGAGGAGGTCAAGACGTTCCTTGGCGTCAGCGCGCTCGAGTCAACTCCGGCATTGAAGCTGGCCGCAAGGCGGACAGCGACGAAGGCTCCCGACGAACGTGCCGTGCTCGCGTGGCTACGCCGCGTGGAGCTTCTCGCCGCCCGTCAGCAGGTTGCGGCATTCGACCGCCTGCGCTTGGAGGAAGGAATCGACGACGTGCTGCGGCTGAGCGAGCGCGAGGAGGACGTCGCCCAGGTTCCGGGGGCGCTTGCGGGCCTGGGGGTTCGTTTCGTGATCGTGCCCCACCTCGCCGGCACCTACATGGACGGTGCCGTGCTCGCGGCTGAAGGTGAGCCCGTCGTCGCGCTCACGCTCCGCTACGACCGTCTGGACAACTTCTGGTTCACCCTGGTTCACGAGCTCGAGCACCTGGTGCAGGGGCACGGAGGGAGCCGGCTCGAGTGTCTCGACGACCCTCCAGAGCCTGATTCCGAGGAGGCGCGGGCCGACCAGGGTGCAGCCGAGAGGCTGGTCCCTGAGGCGGCGCTGCAGGAGTTCGTGAGCCGGATCTCGCCCTACTTCTCGAGAAGCAGCATCGAGGCGTTCGCCGCCAGCATCGGCCGCCATCCGTCGATCGTGTTGGGGCGTCTGCATCACGATGGTCACGTGAAGCGGTCTCACCTGCGTCGCACGATCCCACCGGTGCGCCGTCTTCTCGAGCCCTGGATCGACGCTCCGACCGCGGTCGTTCCGACGACGAGAAGCAGAGCACGGAGGGGTGGGAAAGGCGATGGGACAGCGCAGGAAGCCGCGAACCTGATTCTCACCTGGCTCCGGTCGAACCCTGGCTGGCACTCCCGTTCCGACGTCCTTCGCGGCACCGGTCTCACTGCTGGTCGCTGGACCCCCGCAATCAAGGCGCTCGTGCAGTCAAAGGCCGTGGAGACCACGGGTGAGAAGCGGGGGCGAAGGTACCGTGCTCGCAGCTGATAGCTCTGCATCGCAGCGGTGAATGGCAGGACCAGATACGGGTCCTACCTCTTTGAGCGCCTTTCGTTGGATCCCCGAGATGAATGCGCACTGTGCTCTGATTGCGTGGGTCTTGCGGGGTCCGGTCCGTTGAGCGAGTGCCGGATGAGAGTAACCTCAGGCGTTCGCTTCGCTCATGTGATCCCGTAGCCAGTCGGCGAGGCTTCCTTCGTCCAACCGCCCATCGGCAAGCTCGACCATGATCTCCACGACATTGGGTTCAGGCGCTTCGATCTCCCAGCCGTTGAGGCCCAGGAAGACGTACATGGCCAGGAAGGCCATCCTCTTGTTGCCGTGGTTGTAGCCGTGGTTGGTGGCGATACCATAGGCGTACGCGGCGGCCAGAGCCGCGAGATCACTCTCGGGTTCGTGCGCCCACCTGCTGCGCGGGCGGGCGAGGGTCGACTCGCGGGCGTTCTCGTCTCGCAGCCCTGGGATGCCGCCATGTTGGCGGAGCTGATCAAAGTGGATGGCGTCGCAGACCCTTCGGTCCAACCAGCCCGGCTCCCTCATGGGCTCTACTTCGCCAGCTCTCGAAGAGCCTGACGGTACTTGCGGGCAGCTCGCGCGGAGACCTCCATGGCGGAGGCAAACTGCGGATCGAAAGGCGTCAGGAGGATGCCGTCCTCGGTCTCGATCGCGAAGACGGGGTCGCCGGCCTGAAGATGGAGCTTGTCCACCATTGCTTTCGGTAAGGTGGCGCTGATAGAGCCGCCGGCACGGCGCAGCCAGCTCACGTTGTGATCAGTGGCACCCATCTTGTGGCACCCATCGGCACACATCATGGCATAAGCTCTGTTTGCCCAGTTCGAACGGCCCTGCAAGTGGTATCCTCGACCTGTGATGAGCTCGATCGATCAAGAACCCAGTCGGGCCAGGCCGCTGGCAGACGGCTGGTGGTTTTACGACAACTCGTGCCCAGGACCTGCTGATCTCATTGCCTACCGCGCGTTTGGCGCTGACAAGGCGAAGGTAGTTCGGGAGAACCTGTGGAGTACCTATTGCGAGGTGGCTGATGAGCACCGCCCACAAGGACACTGAGCCTGCGCTCGACGATGAGCAGCGGAGAATGAACGGCGCGATGGCTCGGGCCGTCCGTAGGGCACTGCTTCGGCACAAGCAGGCGGGAAACCCAATTGCGGCTTGGCGGCACGGAAAGGTCGTTTGGATTCCGCCTGAGAAGATCCTGGCAGAAGAAACGCTCGAGCCGACTGCTAACGAATAGGAGCCCGTGAGAGCTGTCGGCCAAGCTTGCCATCCGTTCTCTTCTACCAACGCGACCGCGGGCCGCAACCAAAGGGGTGCTTCGGTGGTGCCGGTCCCGCGCCCGCGTAGCTGTAAGGTGTTAGCGGTTGGGTATTAGCTCCCCCACCCACCCATCTGCCCTTGCAGCAGGCGTCGAAACACCCTTCCATA
>CAZEJK010000413.1:0-3809 GCA_964512045.1 uncultured Thermoanaerobaculia bacterium | reverse complement strand
CAACCAGTGGCCCGACGACGTCCGGCCGTACTTCGGCGACGGCGACGAGTGCCATATGGCGTTCCACTTTCCGCTGATGCCGCGGATCTTCATGGCGATCCGCCGGGAGGACCGGTTCCCGATCGTCGATATCCTGAAGCGCACGCCGGAGATCCCGGACGGCTGCCAGTGGGCGGTGTTCCTGCGCAACCACGACGAGCTCACGCTGGAGATGGTGACCGACGAGGAGCGCGACTACATGTACCGTGAGTACGCCGCCGACTCGCGGATGCGCCTGAACGTCGGTATCCGCCGTCGCCTGGCGCCGCTGGTGGACAACAGCCGCCGCCGGGTGGAGCTGCTCAACAGCCTGCTGCTATCGTTCCCCGGCACCCCGGTGATCTACTACGGCGATGAGATCGGCATGGGCGACAACATCTTCCTCGGGGACCGCAACGGGGTGCGCACCCCGATGCAGTGGTCGGCCGATCGCAACGCCGGCTTCTCGCGGGCGGACCCCGCACAGCTGTACCTGCCGGTGATCATGGACCCGGTGTACGGCTACCAGAGCGTCAACGTGGAGGCGCAGCAGCGGTCGCCGTCGTCGCTCCTGCACTTCATGAAGCGCCTGATCGCCCTCCGGCGTCAGCATCGTGCCTTCGGCCGTGGCGCCATGGAGATCCTCGAGCCTTCGAACCGTTCGGTGCTGGCGTACCTCCGCCGCTACCGCGGCGAGGTGATCCTGGCGGTGGCGAACCTCTCCCGGTTCGCGCAGCCGGTGGAGCTCGACCTCGGGGAGTTCAACGACGCAACGCCCGTCGAGCTGTTCGGTGGCACCGAGTTTCCGCAGATCGGCGAGCTGCCGTACCTGCTGACGCTGGGGCCGCACAGCTTCCTCTGGTTTCGCCTGGACCCCGAGACGCGTCCAGTCCCGTTGCGGCGCCCAGGGGACGAGGCGACGGACGTCGTGCCACCCGAGGTCGTGGTCGAGGACGGTCCGGATCGGCTGCTCGACGTGGAGTACCGCTACCGCCTCGAGCACGACGTCCTCCGGCTGTTCGTGCCACAGCAGCGGTGGTTCCGCGGCAAGGCGCGCGACCTTGCGGATCTGTCGGTGTGCGATCAGGTCAAGCTCGGCGCCGGCTTTCACGTCCTGTTCGTGCGGGTGATGTACGCCGATGGTGACACCGAGACGTACTCCTTGCCGGTGAAGCTGGCGCGCGGGGCTCGGGCCGAGGCAGTGCTGCGCGAGGTGCCGGAGAGCGTGCTGTGCCGGGCTCCTGCGGCCGAGGGCGAGGGCGTTCTGTTCGACGCGCTCGCCGATGCCACGGCGTGCCGTAATCTGTACACGAGCATCGCCGACTGCCGCAGGTTTGCCACTGCGTCCAACGGCCGGCTGAGCGCATACCCGACGCGCGCAATGTCGGAGCATGTCGGTGTCGACAGCGAGCCGAAGGATATCCACCGGCTCGGAGTGGAGCAGAGCAACACATCTGTGGTGATCGGCGAGGCGTCGATCATCAAGTGGTTCCGCACGGTGGAGCACGGCGTGAACCCGGATATGGAGGTCGGCCGGTATCTTACCGAGCGCACCGGGTTTGATGGCATTGCACCCGTGCTCGGCGGCATCGATTACCAGGGACCGGACGACTCGGTCTCGACCCTGGCAATGCTCCAGACCTTCGTTCCAAACCAGGGAGACGGATGGTCGTACACGGTTCGCCAGATGGTCGGCTGTCTGCGCAGCCCGACACTCGAGGAGCATGGCACGCCGAGCACGGGCGTTGTGGCGAGCGTGCTCGAGCATCTGGAGGAGGAGCTGCCAGCGCCTGTCGACGAAGCACTCGGAGAGCTGCTCGGTGGTGCAGTCCGACTCGGCGTGCGGACGGCAGAGCTGCACCGTGCACTGTCGGCGGAGAGCCGTGATCGGAGCTTCGCTCCAGAGCCGTTGACGCCGACCGATCTCGACCAGCTCGCCGAGTCGTTCCTCGCCCGTGCGCAGAGTGCGTTGGGCCTGCTCGATAGCCGGCTGGGGACCGTGCCGGAGGCGCTCCGCAGCCTCTGCGAGGAGGTGCTGGCGGGGCGACCGACGCTCCTCGCCCATCTGCAGCAGCTGCGTGACCTCGAGGGCGGGACCGGTCAGCGGATCCGCTGCCACGGCGACTACCACCTCGGCCAGGTCTTGCGGGTGGAGAACGACTTTCTGCTCCTCGACTTCGAGGGGGAACCCCTGGTGCAGGTGGAGCAGCGACGGGAGAAGCACTCGCCGTTGAAGGACGTCGCGGGCATGCTGCGCTCGTTCAGCTACGCGGCCAGGGTTGCCGCATCGAGGGCAGACGCGGCTTCTGTCGACGGTGGCGCCGGGCTCGAGACCGTCCGGCAACGTGCTCGGCGTTGCGAGCTGTGGACCGCGATCAGGTTCGTTCAGGGCTACGTTGCGACAGCGCGAGACGCTGTGTTCCTGCCGTCGGGAACGGCGTTCGCGGTCCTGCTCACCGCCTTTGTGCTCGACAAGGCGCTGTATGAGCTGCGCTACGAGCTGCTGAGCCGCCCGGACTGGGTCCATCTGCCGCTCGGAGGCGTGGCCGAGTTCCTGCAGGCCGATATGACCCCGGTGCTCAACGGAGGATCACCATGAGTGAAGCGGCCCATCCGCTGACAGAGTACGACATCCACCTGTTCTCGGAAGGTACCCACTATCGGGCGTGGGAGAAGCTTGGCGCCCACCTGGGAACGCACGAGGGCGTTCCCGGAACCTGGTTTGCCGTATGGGCGCCGAACGCCGCGCGCATCGCAGTGATCGGCGACTTCAACGGCTGGGACGACGAGCAGCACCTCCTCGAGCCGCGGGGCGTCTCCGGCATCTGGGAGGGGTTCGTGCCGAGCATCGGCAGCGGGGCGTTGTACAAGTATGCGATCCGCTCAGCCACCAACGACTACCGTGGTGAGAAGACCGATCCGTACGGGTTCGCGTGTGAGATCCGGCCCGCCACTGCGTCGATGGTGTGGGACCTGTCCGGCTACGAGTGGAACGACTCGGACTGGATGAAGACCGCTCAGGTCCGCAACGCTCTCGATGCTCCGATGAGCATCTACGAGGTGCATCTCGGGTCGTGGGCGCGCGATCCGGGCGAGGGGAACCGCTGGTTGACGTACCGGGAGCTGGCGCACCGTCTGGCAGACTATGTCACGTCGATGGGGTTCACCCACGTCGAGCTTCTGCCGGTGACGGAGCATCCGCTGGACGCCTCGTGGGGCTATCAGACGGTGGGCTACTACGCCCCCACCAGCCGGTTCGGAACGCCGGACGACTTCCGGTACCTCGTCGACACGCTCCACCAGGCCGGTATCGGCGTCCTGCTCGACTGGGTGCCGGCGCACTTCCCGCGCGATGCCCACGGCCTCGGTTACTTCGACGGCACCCACCTGTACGAGCACAGCGACCCTCGTCAGGGCGAGCAACGCGACTGGGGCACGTTCATCTTCAACTACGGCCGCCGCGAGGTGCGCAACTTTCTCATCAGCAACGCTCTCTTCTGGCTCGAGGTGTACCACCTGGACGGTCTGCGGGTCGATGCCGTGGCCTCCATGCTGTACCTCGACTACTCCCGTGAGGAGGGAGAGTGGATCCCGAACCCGCAGGGGGGTCGGGAGAACCTGGAGGCCGTGGAGTTTCTCAAGCGGTTCAACGAGGTGGTCTACGAGCAGCACCCGCGAGCGTGCACCGTGGCCGAGGAGTCCACCTCCTGGCCGATGGTGTCGCGGCCCACGTCGATCGGCGGTCTGGGCTTCGGCTTGAAGTGGAACATGGGGTGGATGCACGACACCTT
>CAZEJK010000412.1:0-3814 GCA_964512045.1 uncultured Thermoanaerobaculia bacterium | reverse complement strand
GCCGCCGCAATCAACGAAAGATAGATCAGGGTTTCGACGCTCGAACTGGCCAGAACACGGTCATACACCTGCAGCATGTACAGCGGTGCCGTGAGCGCAAGTAGGTTGATGCCGACACTGAAGATCAGTGCCGCCACGACCAGCAGGGACGAACTCGCAAGGATTATTTTGCGAACGCTGACCGGGCTTCGATAATCAGACATTTCAATTCAACTTTCCGTAAAGTTGCGCCCCCGCCAGAAGGCGGAGGCGCCGGTTTGTCCGCCTGGGGGGGCCCGGACAAACCACGTCGCCTGACCGTGGGAATCAGACGACAAGGGGTCGTGATGCCGGCCCGTGGACATTTCTGGGCGTGCCTCCACGCAAGCACTTCTGACTACGATTTGCTTTCGTCCGACCCGGTAGGCCGGAAAAGGGCCCCCCCGCTCCCCAACGGGGGGGCCAAGTTGTCTGATCCGGCGGGGCAGCTGCCGGATCAGACGAAGGCGAAGTCGGATTGCACGAGCAGCTCAAGCTCCTCGACTGTCGCCGTTGGGGTGGCGTTGCCGGCCGGATCGTCCTGGTAGGCCAGCGACCAGTCCTCGCCGCCGATATAGGCAAGCAACGTCGCCTCGTACTGTTCCCCGGCAAAGGCCGAGACGAACGGGTTCAGCTCCTCGGCATACCACAGAGAGGTGACGCCCGTGGACGCCTCCCGGAACAGACCGAGGCCCGACCCGAAAGTATCACCCACCGCTGCGCCGTCGACAAACTGGAACGTCGGCGCCCGCCCGGCGAGAACAAGCCCCGCATTGAAGGCCTGCGAGATGTTGTCCGTATCGACACCGTCAATATTGACCGAACCCGAGACGAAGCTCACATCCGGATTGCCTTCCCCGAGGAACCCATTGGCGAAGTCCAGTTCCTCTGGAAGTGCCATGTTCGTCCCATCGAACTCGACCAGATCCCGCGAGCCATCCGTGCCGTCCCGATCGAAGTTCAGCAGGCTGATGACCGGAGCGTCCTGGTTGGACAACACGCTGCCCGGATCGCCCTGGAAGGCGAAGGTTGCCTCCAGGCTGTCATCACGACCGAAGGTATAGACATCGTCTCCACTCTCGACCGTGACCCCGACAGAGGCCGTCAAGCCGCTGAACACGGTGCCCAGGCCACTCGTGGATGCGTCAACAACGTCCCCGGTGGTCCGATCGCCGGCATCGGACACCGCACGGACTTCAAGCTCCGGCGCAGCGCCGTTGAAGTTCCAGTTCGGCACGAAGCGCAGCTCCGCATCGGGCGCAAGGAACAGCGCCTGCCCCTCCGACGCCGAACCGATATCGGACCAGGTGGTGTTGGCATCCGCCCGATACTCCCAGGCGCCTTCCGCAGCGGCCGCTGCAGCGGCATTCGCCACCACGACCACGCCTTTCAGGTCATCGGACGTATTCGCATCGCCGAAGCTGGTTCCGAACACAGCCGAGACCGTCGCGCCACCGCCATCGGTGAAGCTGCCGTTCGGGTTCGTCAGCGCATCCTCACCAAGGTTGGTCAGGTCCTGATCCGTGATGGTGAAATCACCCGGATCGTTCAGTTCGGTCACCTGCTGATTATAGGTGGCAACCTCGGCCGAGAGGGCCGACGAACCGCCCCGGTTATCCGACGACGCATCCGTGACACGCAACCGGCCCGCCGTGGTGAAGACGCCACCAGACACCTCCTCCTGCGTGGAGTCCACCGCCACGAAGGAGAGTTCCGGCACACGGCCGAAGTTCCGGTCCTCGACAGCCGTCGCCTCGGGCACGAAGCGCAGCTCCGTGGCGTTCGACAGCAGGATGGCGGTGTCCTCGCCAAGCGTGAGGTTTTCGGACGACATCACGTTCAGCAGATCGCGGAATTCATCTTCACCCGCAGTCTTGAACTCCCAGCGGCCATCCACGATGCCCTCTCCAGCGGCCTCGATGCCAGTGATCGCGATCCCCGCCAGGGTCGAGCCGACATCGTCGTCCCTGTAGAGGCCGTTGAGCTCGGACACCTCGAAGGCCTCGTACGCATCGTCCGTCAGGCTTTCTTCGACAGGATCGTCCACGAACTCCGAGCCATTGACGAGGTCAGGCGCCTCGTTGGCGAACTTCACGCCGTCACCCAAGCTCAGCTTCGCCTGATCCTCGATCAACACCGGCCCGATGAAGACGTCACTGTCGCCCTCGCGGTTGATGGTGATGGAGCTCGCGTTGAAGCCGTCCTCCAGCGCCGTCAGGTCGATCTCGCCCGGATACTCCTCACCATCCTGAAGGGTGATGACGGCATCCTCGCCAGACAGTTCGCTTGCCGCCAATTTCACAGCAGCAGGCAGATCCACCGCCTTGAGGTACAGATCGGGACGGGAGCCGACCAAACCGCCCAGCTTCACCGGGAACGCGTCATCCGCAACGAGCGAGAATACCACATCGCCACCGCCCTCGGGCACACTGCCCCAGAAAGTGATCAGGTCGTCCTCATTGCTTCCGATCTTGACGGCCACTTGCTCCACGCCTTCCAGCGTTGTCGTGCCCGCGACAGAGTCGCCATCCTCCGCCAGTAAGCTGAGCTCCACCCTGCCATCTTCATCGAGACCAACGCCGGGCAGCCGCAGATCGTTGCCGAGCGCAATGCCCAGAGCATCGACATCGTCCCCGCCGATCACCAGCTCGTTGCCGGTGCCACCAGCCACGATCGTGTCGCCCGCGCCAGTGCCAATCTTCACGGCATCAAAACTGTCGCCATCAACCGTGTTGGAACCAAGCTCGATCACGTCGCCGGTGTAGTTCACCAACTGACCCTCCGGCGCGGTGTTGCCCGACAGCTCAGCAAGGGTGAACCCGACACCGAAGCCGATGGCCTCCGTCCCGGTCTGGAACACGTTCCCGGTGACAGTCAGGTTCGACATGTTCTCGGTCCCGGCAAGACCGAATTCGGTCTTGAACAGGTTGTCGGCAACCGTCAGATCGGTCGGTTCGCCGAACCAGTCGCCCTGGATGCCGCGCGTTGTCGCGTTGTCGTCGCCCGCAGTGAACACGCTGTTCTTCACCGTGCCCCCCGTGGTGGCCGCAGGTCCGACGCCGCGGCTGTCGCCGCTCACCTCGAACTCCAGACCGTCCACGGTGACATTGTCGACCGCGAACTTCATCGTGTCGGTCACCACGGTCTCGGCCCCGCGAGCGCCGTTGCCGGCAATCCCGGCGTTGGCGCCCTTGATGACCAGCCCCTCAACATCCAAAGTCACGGCTTCGTCGAAAGTACCGGACGCAACGACGACGGTATCACCGCTCCCGGCCGCATCAACAGCCGCCTGGATCGACATGCCATCGGCCACAAGAAGGGTCCCGTCGGGCTGGCGGATCACGGCGCGATCCGCAAAACCTTCCTGCGTAGAGTAGGCAACGGCATCGTCCTCGCTCCCGAAGAAGAACGTGTAAGTCTCGCTGTCATTGAAGGTCCCTTCGCGGAAGCTGTCGTTGGTCACTTCCCAGACCGGATCGAAGGGGAACTGGTCCACCGTGATCGGCTTACCGTCCTTCTCCTGCTGGTAGATCGGAGCATCCTCGACGACATCGAAGTCCCCCTCGAAGGACACACCATCAACCGCGCGGTCGTATGCTCCGCCAGAGAACAGCGCGACGCCGCCCCACTCGTTCAGCCCGTCAGTCGCGATATCCGTCAAGGTGACGCTGTCACTCCCGGTGATGGCGAAGCCGACACCCGCAGTCGCATTACCCTCGCCATCATCACCATTGGCCGTGACATTCGTCAGCGTAGCGTTGGTCACACCGTTCAGATCCACTTCGGTACGGCCCGA
>CAZEJK010000411.1:0-3819 GCA_964512045.1 uncultured Thermoanaerobaculia bacterium | reverse complement strand
GAAGCCGCGGCATCACCTCGTCAACGAAGAAGAGCACTGCCGAACGGTTCGGCGGATGAGCGAAGCCCCCAAGGAACGCCACATCACGTCGCTCCTCGAAGCCAGGAATATCATCTGCGACATCGACGACCCATGGGCACAGTGCCACTACAGACGAGCTCAGGTTATGACTCTGGATAACGGCATGCTCGGTGGGGTTGTAGGACAGCGTCAGATCAGCCTCCCGGATAACCGTCAGCTCCTCATCACGAGTTACGATGCACTTCTGGAGCTTCTCCTCATCATTCTCACGGACCGCCTGCCGCAGCTCGCGCAAGAAGTGCAGGTCGGCGTTACAGAACAACACCTTGGCCTGTGGGGCGAACCGCCGCACAGCTTGGAGGTGCTTCTGAGCGACCTGGTAGCGCGTGATATACACCAGATCGAACTCGCTCCCGCGCGCCTCAAGAAACTCGGCAATGGACAAGTAGAACGGCGCCATGATGGTCTCTACGCCGAGACGCTGCAGGGCATGCGTATGCTCACCCAGAAACGCGAGGTTGTTCGGCAGAAACGTCACCTTGAAGCCGAGAGCCTGGATCAGACGGATCTCCTGTACGGCTGCATAACCGCCGGCGTCGTTGTTGGCCCGCGGGAACTAATGGTCGATGAAGAGCGCTCGGCCACGGATGCCGCGGTCCTTGACCAGATCCACGTCGTCGATCCCCGGCGAGCCTCCGCCGTGAAACGCACTGGCCCAGTTACGTTTGAACTTCGGCCGATTCACCTCCTGGTAGTGCTTCAGTCCACTCGAGGTATCGGTCCCGTGACTCATGCCCTCGAAGTGATACACCTTCGACAACGGTGTATACACGACTTTCTTGCCACGCTCGCGCACCTTGTACGCTAGGTCGGTGTCCTCGAAGTACGCTGGACAGTACGCCTCGTCAAACCCGCCGACCTCGTCCCACAGCTGGCGTGGAATCATCAGCGACGCGCCGGACACGTAGTCCGCCTGTCGCGTATAGCCGAAGCGTGGGTCGTGTGGGTTCTTGCCACGGCCGTAGTTCCAGGGATCACCGTTGCCCCACACAACACCGCCCGCGTCCTGCAAACGGCCATCGGGGTAGAGGAGCTGCGATCCCGAGATACCGACATCCTCGAAGTTCTCGAACACGAAGACCAGCTCGTCGAGCCAGCCAGTCACAGGCTCGGTGTCGTTATTCAAGAACACCAGGTAGGCACCGCGCGCCACCTCGGCCCCACGCTTGCACGCCCGGATAAACCCGCCGGCGGTTTCGTTTCTGACGACCTTGGTGCCGTCAACGATCTCCTCGAGACTCGTTGTCTCATCATCGGAGCCGTCGTCCACCACAACCACTTCATAAGACGCACAGTTGTGAGCCAAAACGAGTGCTGCCAAACAGTTGTAGGTCACCTCGAACGAGTTATGGACCGGTATGATCACGGTCACTAGAGGCTCGTTCGGCTGTGGCAGGTTAAACTTCGGGAATACCCTCCGACCTTCAAAACCCTGCGCTACGACTTCGTGTACCGTGCTGAGCTGTCCGGATGGCACTGCCTCAGCGGGGCTTCGCGCCTGATGCTCGAGGTGCGCCGCGAGAGCGCGGTAGCGGTACGCCGCTGGCGGTGCGAGGTAGCAAAGCTCGGTCACATTGCTCGACCTCTGCACCCGTTGCCACGGCGTCAGCGTGGACGGAGCTGTCGCCGCTATCTGGCCGATCCGCTCGTTCGTCAACGCCACCCGAACATCGAACACGCTCGGCAGACCGTTCATTGTCTCGCAGGGCAGAGGCAGGCGGAAGCCACAGTTCCGTCCCGTCCCGCTCTTATGCGAGAGCTTCGCGACACCACGCGCCACGTCCTCACCGTTGACGCTCAAGATCAGCTTCACGGCTTCGTCAGGGTAGGCAACATTCTCAGCCCATCCCACAACACTTGCCCCTTCGAGATGCGTCACCTCCCCTCGGTACTCCTGCTTGTGATGCACAACGACCGGGCTACCTTCGAGTGCGGCCCCAGAGGCCTCGCTGACGACCTCGAGCACGTGCTTTCTCTGATCCAACACCGCATCGGGAAGCGCAAAGTTGAACGCTTGTGGCGCCCCGCCGCGAACCGTTCGAAGCAGTGCCAGCGTCTCGGCCGTCCAGCGCGGAACGGCCCAGTCGTCAGGGGCCTCTCCGGCCTCGACCTCTGCGAAGTGCACCTTGTGGAAAAAGACGTAGCTATCGTCCTTTCGCCGGGTTGCATGCTTGCGAATCAGCGGACGAACAGCATACACGCCAGACGGAGCCCGGGCAGAGAGGACGATACGCCGGAAGTCCTCAGGACTTGTGCCGCCTTTGATGCCGTCGGGAATCTCTGCGGTCGAAAGCTCGACCGGCTCCTCTCGAGCGTCGAGCCACTCGAGCGCCAGCTCCGCGCCGCAACGATGTGTCGCGAAGTAGCCAGAGAAGTGATACTTCCGACCCTCGACGACAGGCAGCGACGTCCCCGCCACAGGATCCACATAGCTGAGCTCGACCACGGAGGAGGCGTCCTTCCCCTTCTGGTGAATATACGCGGTATATCCACCCGCGAGATGCCACTCCTCCTTGAGGTTCGTGCCCAGAAGGCACTTGTCGCTCCCCGCAACGACATCGAGCCGCCAGTTCTCGGTCTCGTGCCGAAACTCCCCGTTGAACAGCTGATTGCAGCCCCGCAGCAACAGGCGACCATCGACCAGGTCACGAACAACAGCCAGCGTCAGCCCCCCCTCACGAACCTCCACCCCCTGCTCGCCAGCCACACCGTCGGCCACAAACCCGACGAGATGAACCCCAGCCAGCATCACGGCCCCTGGCTTGCCAGTACTACGCCGCCCGCCGACCAGCTTCTTCGAAGTCACGAACCGCTCCATCACCATCGCTACCTTGCTCCAAGTCCCAAATCTATCGCGCGACGGGCAGGGTCCTCAAGCCGTTTCAACCGCGCTAGCCCTTTCCCATTCCGGCTTTAGTGCCAACCGACTCAGGATAGTGTACCCTGCTGACGTGCGCAACCGTGGACCACCATCCCGAGATCTAGGATACTGCACGTCAATATCTCCCAATAGAACAGAACGAAGGAAATGCTCTCCGTGCTCTTCGTGTCTTGTTCGAAGCCCTGCGATAGACAAAGCTCACAAACAGTCTTCCACAGATCGTGGAATCCGCATCGCAAGTATAGAGACGCCCTCAAGAGCATGTCCAAAGCCTCGAGAATTGTACATGCCAGAGCGCTTGATGGAGTTTCCCACATGCCACCTAGTTCGCAGCCCTCTCGCCATCGCCTAGTGCTCTCGATCCCCAGTTTCTGTGTCTTCCATTCCGCAGTCGGGACGCTGTTCGTACTCCTTGCCGTCAGAGGTCTCCTTGTTGAGGCACTTCACTGGCACATCGCCAGACCATCCTATATTGAAGGACTCATTGAACTGGCCGTAGTCGCAGCCGCTGGCATTCTTTTCACCCAACTACCGCGTGCACTGACTGGTCTCCCATTCTGTTTATTGGTCGCATTGACCGCCTCCCGCCACAGTGTTCTTGGCCCTATTGTTCTAGTGTGGCTCTTCTTTGAATGCCTAGTCCTTCTCGGTAGCGCAGTCACTCGTCTTTTGAGAAACACCAACCCTCTACCAGCTTCTCAGACACTCTCACGATTTCTTCTAGGTCTATTGGCATGGACCTCCCTAGCCTTTGCCGCCTCGCTTCTCGACCTTGGTGACCTCGACTCGATGCGCGCTCTCTTCCTCGCCGCTGTGGGTTCTTCCGTCGCGTTGCTCGGTCCCACTTCCCTCCGGCC
>CAZEJK010000410.1:0-3834 GCA_964512045.1 uncultured Thermoanaerobaculia bacterium | reverse complement strand
GCAACGCCGCCGCATCGGCAGGATCCAGGCCCGTCAGCGCCAGACAGTCTCCGGCAGGCCTCGCCAGCCGGGGCCAACGGTCGCCATCGAGCGATGAGCCGAGCACGACCGACGAGCACCCGGAACGTCCGGCCCACCGTTCGAGCGCCGCCAGGTCGCTCGCTGTCACGGCGCCGGCAACGATCAGGGTGCCCTCGAACCCCACCGGCGGCATCGGCGCAGTGGCGCTGTCATCGAGCCCTGCGGATGTCACCCACGCACCTCGCCCGAGCGGGACGAGCCGGGCCCAGAGCTGGGCGGCCAGCACCACAGCAGCGTCGTCGTCCAGCACCTCCCAGGTGGTCAGTGCGCCGGCGGCAGGCAACGGCACGTTCGGCAGCCGCACCCCCACCAACGACCGCAGCAGCGTGGGCGGCAGGGGCCGCCGCAGCTCCGCAAGAAGTCGGGCGACATCCCGTCCGGGCTCGTCACTATCGGCCGGGCGCTGGTCGCTCACATTACGTATCGGACCAAGCACCTCGTCCACGACGGCTCGGACACGGCGCCACCGGTGGATCTGGTGGCGGGGCCCCGCGCCGTGCCGTCGCTCGACACAGGACAGCGGTCGCACAGGCATGGACAGCCGCACGGCACAGCCATCGCCACTGTCCACCACACGAGCCTGCCGAACTGCCGCAAGGCCAGGCCAGGCGCCGAGCACACCCAGCGCGTCGACTGCCGCGAGCAGCTGCACGACGAGCAGCAGGCGATCACGACGCGACAGCGAGGTCCGCTCCACCGCGGGCTCCTCCACCAGCTCTACGACGCGGCCTTCCAGCCGGACCGGCGCCAGCGCCGGGTGCAGGAGAGCAAACGTACCGGGCCACGGCACTCCCCTCACAGCACGCGCCTCCCATCGCCAGGAAACGCGTCGCGGATGCGCTCGATCCGCAACCATGGGAACCGCGCACTCCTTTGGATCGCCATGACATCGAAGCGACACGGCCGGTCGTTCAGATCGTGTGTGCTGCAGTAGATCTCGGCGGCACGCACCATCCGCTCTTGCTTGCGGCGGTCAACAGCCGCAACCGCACCACCGAAAGCGGCACTCGAGCGGGTCTTCACCTCGACGAACACCACCTCGCCGCTGCGCTCCACCACCAGGTCCAGCTCGCCAGCAGAGCAGCGCCAGTTGCGGTCCAGCAGCCGGTGGCCCGTCACCGTCAGCCACACCAGTGCCAGGAGCTCCCCACCCCGTCCAAGCCAGCGGCGTCGGGCGCCGCTCGAGGACCCACGCGTGTACCGCACCATTGGCACCGAGCGTACCACGTCAGAGGGTCCATCGAGGTCCTCGAGCGAGATGCGGTACGCAACAAAGAGCTTTGCTATTGAGCCTCCGTCTCAATGCTGCATGATTCCTAATTGCGCTTGTGAATGAGCAGACGGGCTGGTACGGTGTGTGCGCACACGCCGCCTCAGGTGGCATGGATCAAGGAGGGACCATGCAACTGATCGAAAGCGCTGTGGGCCGCAAGATCGTGATGGCCATAACAGGGCTGATCCTGGTCGGGTTCATCGTGGTGCACATGCTCGGCAACACCACGATCTTCTTCGGGCCAGACGGTATCAACGCGTACGCAAAGCACCTGCGGGATCTCTCGTTCCTGCTGTGGCCGGCACGCGCAGTGCTCCTCGCCACTTTCCTGATCCACATCTACTTCGGCATCACCTTGACGCTGGAGAACCGAGCAGCCCGTCCCGAGAAGTACAAACGCCAAAAGATGATCCGAAGCTCTCTCGGCGGCCGCACCGCGATCTGGTCGGGCCTGCTGGTCCTCGCCTTCGTGGTCTACCACCTGCTCCACTTCACGT
The DNA here is from genome assembly GCA_964512045.1 of uncultured Thermoanaerobaculia bacterium. Taxonomy (GTDB): domain Bacteria; phylum Acidobacteriota; class Thermoanaerobaculia; order Thermoanaerobaculales; family Sulfomarinibacteraceae; genus CAZEJK01. The sequence goes on along the minus strand of CAZEJK010000410.1, from coordinate 1,983 downwards.
TCCAGGTCACCAACCCGGAGATCTCCGCACATCACGGCCTGGCTCTCGACGCAATGGGCCGTCCTGACATCTTCACAATGGTGGTCTCGAGCTTTCAGATCGTACCGATCGCCCTCGTGTATATCGCCGCCATGGTGGCATTGCTGTTCCACGTCAGCCACGGGATCCAAAGCCTGGTGCAGACACTCGGCATCAACACCGATCGCACTCTCCCGTACATGGAGAAGTTCAGCACCGTCGCGGCCGTCGTCGTCCAGATCGGGTTCATCGCCATCCCGGTATCGGTGCTCGTCAAGCTGATCGGATCGTAGGAGGCACGCCGTGACCGAAACCCTGAATGGAAACTGCCCGAGCGGCCCCATCGAGAACAAGTGGACCAAGCACCGGGGCGACCTCAAGCTGGTCAACCCGGCCAACAAGCGAAGGTTCACGCTGATTGTTGTCGGAACTGGCCTCGCCGGAGGCTCGGCCGCTGCGACCCTCGCCGAGCTCGGTTACAACGTAGAAGCCTTCTGCTACCAGGACAGCCCGCGGCGCGCCCACTCGATCGCAGCCCAGGGCGGCATCAACGCCGCCAAGAACTACCCCAACGACAACGACAGCGTCTACCGGCTGTTCTACGACACGATCAAGGGCGGTGACTTCCGCTCCCGCGAGGCCAACGTGCACCGGCTCGCCGAGGTCTCCAACGAGATCATCGACCAGTGCGTGGCGCAAGGCGTTCCCTTCGCGCGCGATTACGGTGGCTACCTGGTGAACCGGTCGTTCGGCGGCGCCCAGGTCTCTCGGACCTTCTATGCGCGCGGCCAGACCGGTCAGCAGCTGCTGCTCGGAGCGTACTCGGCGCTGTCGCGTCAGATCGCCGCCGGCAAGGTCAGGATGCACCCGCGCACCGAGATGCTCGACCTGGTGGTCGTTGACGGCCACGCCAAGGGGATCATCACCCGCGACCTGGTGACGGGGGCGATCGAGGCCCACGCAGCTGACGCGGTCCTGCTGTGCAGCGGTGGCTACGTGAACGTGTTCTACCTGTCGACGATGGCCATGGGGGCGAACGTCACTGCGGCGTACCGCGCCCACAAGCGCGGCGCGTACTTCGCCAACCCGTGCTTCACACAGATCCACCCGACCTGCATCCCCGTCTCCGGCGACCACCAGTCCAAGCTCACCCTGATGTCCGAGTCGCTGCGCAACGATGGTCGCATCTGGGTTCCCAAGAAGGCCGGCGACAACCGCCCGCCGGGTGAGATCCCGGAGGATGAGCGCGACTACTACCTCGAGCGGAAGTACCCGAGCTTCGGCAACCTCGCTCCTCGCGATATCTCGTCCCGGTCCGCCAAGGAGGTCTGCGACGAAGGGCGAGGGGTCGGCGCCACCGGTCGCGGCGTCTACCTGGACTTCGCCGATGCGATCAACCGGCTCGGTGAGCAGGCGATCCGCGAGCGCTACGGCAACCTGTTCGCGATGTACGACAAGATCACGGCCGAGAACGCCTATGAGCAGCCGATGCGGATCTACCCGGCGCCACACTACGGGATGGGTGGGCTATGGGTCGACTACAACCTGCAGAGCAATATCCCGGGCCTGTTCGTTCTTGGCGAGGCCAACTTCTCCGACCACGGCGCCAACCGTCTCGGCGCCTCGGCCCTGATGCAGGGGCTGGCCGACGGGTACTTCGTCATCCCCTACACCATCGCCGACTACCTCGCGCGGATCACCCCGGGCACCGTCGACACCTCCAACGAGGAGTTCTCGCGCTGCCGCGAGGAGGTCGACGAACGCGTCCGCAAGCTGCTCGCCGTTGGTGGCCGGAAGCCGGTGGAGGACTTCCACCGCGAGCTCGGCCACCTGATGTGGGAGCACGTCGGCATGTCGCGGTCGGCCGAAGGCCTCAAGGAGGCGCTCGAGAAGATCCCGGCGCTGCGTGAGGAGTTCTGGGAGAACGTGGCGGTCCCCGCATCGGGCGAGCAGATCAACTGGGAG
>CAZEJK010000409.1:0-3873 GCA_964512045.1 uncultured Thermoanaerobaculia bacterium | reverse complement strand
ACGGTGTGACCGAGAGCGTGCCGGATGGCTGGCAGCTGAGCGAGATCGTGTGCGACGACCCGGACGGCGGGACGACGATCGATCTGGCCGCCGGTACGGCGAGTCTCGACGTGGACCCGGGCGAGCAGGTGATGTGTACGTTTCTCAACACCGCCCAGGGCGGATCGGTCACGATCGTCAAGGAGACGGCGCCGGCGGGTTCGAGCCGGGAGTTTGAGTTCGTCGGGGATCTGGGTGCGTTCACGCTGAGTGGAGGCGGGAGCAGTACGATGGCGCCGCTCGACGCAGGTTCCTATGCCGTGACCGAGCAGGTGCCAGCGGGCTGGCAGCTGAGCGGGATCGTGTGCGACGACCCGGACGGCGGAACGATCGTGGACCTCGCGGCGGGCACCGCGACCATCGACGTCGACATCGGCGAGGAGATCGTCTGCACGTTCCGGAACACGGCACTGGGAGCCGTCACGATTGCCAAGGAGACGGAGCCGACGGACGCTGGCGACCAGCAGTTCGGCTTCACTGGCGATCTCGGCGCGTTCACTGTGCGGGGCGGTGAAAGCAGCACATTCGCCCAGCTCGTTCCAGGGACCTACGCCGTGAGCGAGAGCCTCCCCGCGGGGTGGGAGCTCACGGGGCTGACGTGTAGCGACCCGGACGGAGGCACCACGGTCGATCTCGGCGCCGGGACGGCCAACCTCGACGTGGACGCAGGTGAGACCATCACATGTACCTACGTCAACACCGCGACCGCGGCCTCAGTGACCATCGTCAAGAGCACGCTGCCGCATTCATCCGGTGGACCGTTCAGCTTCTCTGGAGACCTTGGCGCGTTCGCGCTCCCAGGGGGAGGCAGCAGGACGTTTTCGCTCGTCAGCCCGGGGAGCTATGAGGTCGTCGAGGGGGACCCCGGACCAGGCTGGGAGCTGATCGGGATCAGCTGTGACGATCCGGACGATGGCTCGACCTACAGCTACGCCACGAGCTCGGTCGTCATCGATGTCGACAGCGGCGAGGAGATGACCTGCACCTTCTTCAACCGGTCCGACGACTACCAGCCCGGCCCGCCGATTCCGACGCTGTCGCCTTGGATGATGGTGCTGCTGGTCGCTGTGCTATCGGTATCGGGCATCCTGCTGATCCGCGGGCGCATTGCGGGGTAGCGAGACGAAGCCCGAGATGCTCGCAAGCTCGAAGCAAAGCTCCTGAGTTGAGCTCTAAGTTCTGAACTCTCAGTTTTTAGTGCCGCCCGTTCGACCCATCAGCCTCGCAGAAGCGACAACGCTTCGGAGCAACCCCGGACCCGGATCTGGCCCCGGCACCGGTCCAGGCCCCGGCCATCCAGAGACCGCCCGCGGCCCCCGGCGATCATGCTTCGAGGTTTCGAAGATGTGGCGGTCTTGAGCTGCTCATTGCGTACCGCCACGGGGCCGTGGGACGGGCACGTGGGCAGCATCATCTCAGTCTTCGTTGCAGGTGATGACGAGCCTCCAGCTCCCCGTCTCGCCCGGCTCGGCAGTTGTGATCCAGATGAGGTGGTCGCCCTGGACGTCGGCGCTGAACGACAGCTCGGTCTGTTGCCATCCGCTGGCGCTGCTGCTGGCCACGACCTCGCCAGTGGGACCGACCACGTCGAGACGACCATAGCCGAAGTCATGCGTCGCCAGGAGGTCGATCGTGCGGTCCTCGAGCACGAAGAGGCTGGCGACATCTGAGTGGAAGCCGCGTCCCGCCGGCCCGTCGACTGGATCGGTCGAGGCAATCGTTCCGCTCAGCTCAGAGGAGCATGCGGCAGAAAGCACGCGGACCTCGGGGGTCACCACCGGCAGGATCGTGGTCGCGTCGTTGGTGCGCGAGTCGATCACCGAGGCCGAGACCATGAGACCGTTCCACGCGCTCGAGATCTCGGCGCGGCCCCAGCCCGCATCGGGGCGCGCCGCCCGCTGCTTGAACGGCTCGAGGTCCTGCACCGTCTCGAACGGTCCGAGGTCGAGCTCGTAGCTGGCAAGCGCGGTGCCGTCGGTCGCGAGCAGCCTGACCTCGGCGCTGACGTCGGAGCCGGTTGTATTCAAGAGCGTCAAGTTTGTTCGCCACTCCCCCTCGACCTGTCGCAGATGGTCGAGGTGAGCGAACGATTTTCTCGGTAGGGCATCGGCCTCATGCAGCACTGGCATGGCCTGGCCGAAGCTGGACCCGTCGCTCGCGAGGTTATAGACACGGGCGACACCGTGCAGTGGACCGTCGGCGCGGATCTCGACCGGAGCCTTGCCATCGAGTCCGAACGACGACGCCAGGACGTCGGTCCACACGCCCTGTGCGCCCGCCTCGATGCGATTGGTCACCGCCCGCATCGAGCCGTCGGGCATTCGCAAGCGCAGCGCCATGTCGACTGCCGTGCTGTCGAGGTTGGACAGTGTCAGGTCGGTCCGCCAGCGACTTGCGTGCGCGCCGTCCAGGTGGGCGGCGATCGGTAGCCACCACACGGTGTGGAGCGCACGGGCCGCGGCGTTGGCGGCGTCCTCGACCTCGCGCTCGCCGAGTAGCTCGGCGGTGACGCCGGCAATCGTCGCGCTGCCGGAGAACACGGCCGGACCGTACGCATCGCCGGGCGGGGTCACGAAGTAGGCGAGAACCGTGTCGCTCGAGAGCGAGGTGCCGCTGAATCGCAGGACGCCGTCCGGCCCCACGCTCCCGCCGCCGGCGTCAACGACGCTCCAGCCGGCAGGTGGGAGCTCGTCAATGGTCCAGTCGTCCGATACCTCCTCCTGGCTGGTGAGGTGCACCTCGAAGGCCATCCCCGGCTGGTAGGCCTGGTTGACGAAGCTCCGGGAGATACCTCTCGAGGGGTGCTCGACCGTGGCGAACACGTGGCCCGACGAAGCTACGACCAACCACTCGTCAGCGCCGGCGCCGATCGCGGCGACCTGGCCCGAGGCGTCATTCAAGTCGATCTGTGCCGAGCTCCACTCCTCACCGTCGTTCGAGACCAAGAGGCTCGGTAGCGTATCCCAGCCGAAGATTGCGCCGCCCGCGGCAAAACCGTTGGCGTCGGCGGCGACCGCGGACATCCAGTCGCGGCCGCCGGCGCCCTCGAGCTCGGAGACCCATGACTGCCCGTCAGGGCTCGAGAGGATCCGCGAGAAGACCGAGCCGCCGACTGCGACGAGGCGCATCGGGTTGGCCGCAACGCCGACGAGTGAGTCCTCGACCACACGGTACACATCCCAGCTCTCACCGCTTGTGCTGACCGCTGCCTGACCGTCGGCCGAGACGGCGACAAAGATGCTGCCGTTCCAGGCGATGTCGACCAGGGTGCTTGCCAGTGGTGGGGCGTGCTCGACCCAGGTCGCGCCGTCCACCGATGTCGCGACCGTGCCGTTACTGCCGACGCCGACGATCACGCCGTCGTCGCCGGTCGACGCAATCGCCCGCAGCTCCGGCACCTCCTCACCGATCGAGATCCACGTCCGACCGTCGGCCGAGGTTTGCGCCGTGCCCGGTCCAACAGCGAGGAACCTATCCTGGTGCCAGAGCACGTTGTGCAAAGCCGACGTGACGTCAGTCCGGTGATGCTCCCATTGCCAGCCGTCGACGCGTCGGACAACCGAGCCGTCCAGGCTGACTCCGACCCAGATGTCTCCTCCACGAGCGAGCGCCCGCGGGGAGCTAGCTGCCGCCGGCAGCTCACCGGACGGGACGAACGGCCCAACGGCGAGGGCGGGAACTGCGAAGATCGAAATGGCGAAGGCGACGACGGGGTGAGACATGCTGGCCTCCTCCGGGAGAGTCAGTGTACTGTGTTGGCAGGAACCCGGAAAGACAGTACATTATCCGCAGAGACCTTCGACTCAATGAAGAATGCGGTGGACCTCTGGCACC
>CAZEJK010000408.1:0-3882 GCA_964512045.1 uncultured Thermoanaerobaculia bacterium | reverse complement strand
GTGAGGGGCGCGCTCGGGCGGCAGGTACAATGGGGATTCAGATCGTCACTACAACATGCTTGGAATCAGTGTGATGGAAAATCCAACTGGATCCTGACGCCGTAGCGACTTCTCGATTAGAATCGAGCACCGCGACCACTCGGAGCCCAACAAAGCTGCCACTGCAACTATCGGCAATGGTACGCAGCAGCTTTCAATTCGGAGCCTGCAGGGAGCGGTGGGCATCATGCGTCGCCCGCCACTCCAACCGCACTCCACCTTACAGGGGGAAGGAACATCGGAATGATCAGAACGACGTCTTCGAGGTTTCTCGCATTGGTATCGACTGCGGCCGTCTGTGCAATAACATGCACGCTGACAGTGGTGGCAGACGACAGCACCAAACCACTCGTGATTCGTGGCGCTGAGAGCGTTGGAGCTCCGGTAACGCCACACGTTTATGACAAGAACCTGGCTGAGCTGCCGGTAGTCACCCCCTGGCGCGCCGGTGACCCGATCACGGAGGTCCCTCGCCGATTCTATCCTCCCCAGGCAGAAGGACGAGGCGCCGTCGATCCGAGCCCGGATCCACTTGCTGACCTCCAGGCCTCCGTGGCCCTTCGCGCCATGAGAGGCTTCACCGATCCGATTCTGGCCTTCGATGCCGTCGACTTCACGGGCGTCCACCCTCCAGATCCCGTCGGCGATATTGGCGCAAACCACTACATTCATGCCCTGAACGGCTCGGGTGGCACTACCTTTGTGATTTACGACAAGAACGGCACGGTGCTGGCCGGCCCCAGCAGGATGGACGACATCCCCGATTCGAGCAATCCGTGCTCCTCTGGCGCTGGCGATCCGATCATCCTCTATGACCGGGCTGCTGACCGCTGGTTCATGCAGGAGTTTACTCAGGCCAACGATCTGTGCATCTACATCTCCCAGGGTCCGGACCCGGTCAACGACGGCTGGTATCTCTACCGTTACCGCCAGTCAAACTTCCCGGACTATCCGCACTTCGGTATCTGGCCGGACGGCTACTACACTACCACTAACGAGAGTGGACCAACTCCGATCTACGTCTTCGATCGGCAGAGCATGCTCACTGGCGCCACTGCACGTCCACAGCAGCGATTTACCATCCCTTCGCTCTCGGGCTACGGCTTCCAGGCCGCTACCCCTGCTGACCTCGACGGTGACACGCTTCCACCGGTAGGAGCAGGAGGCATCATCATGCGGCATGTCGACGACGAGGCCCACTCTGCTTCTCCGAATCCAGATGGCGACACACTGGATCTGTACACGGTAACCATCGACTGGGACAACCCCGGAAACTCCACTGTCGTGGCACAAGCACCGATCGAGATCACCGAGTACAACTCGTGGTTGGTCGACTACACGACGTTCTACTCGGTGCCTCAGCCGAACGCCAGCCAGAGGCTCGATCCGATCCGCGAGGTCATCTTGCACCGGTTGCAGTACCGACGGTTTGACACTCACGAAAGCCTCGTCGGCGTGTTCCCTACGAACATCGATCCTGCAACCAGCGGAAGCTCGGTCAACGCTGGACTGCGCTGGTTCGAGCTGCGACGCATCGGGGGCGCGGGAGACTGGGCGCTGCACCAGGAGGGCACCTTCGACGTCGGCGAGCCGTCAGAGAACCGGTTCGAGGGCTCGATTGCCATGGACGAGGCCGGTAACATGGCGCTGGCGTACTCTATCACCCGCACCGAAGAGCCGACTGTGTACCCCTCGATCTGGTACACCGGACGGCTTGCAGATGATCCAGCCAGTGTGATGACGCAGGCTGAGGTCGAGGTTGCGGCTGGAACCAACGCACAAACCTCCTCGGGCCGGTGGGGCGACTATGCGTCCATCAACATTGATCCAACCGACGACTGCACATTCTGGTACTCGGGCGAGTATATGCCCGACGATCGCTGGGGCACGCACATCTCTTCTTTCAAGTTCGAGCAGTGCGGCTGTCTGCTAGCCAACGTCTTTGAACCCACGAACCTCGCCGCCACAGTCCCCGGCGACAACGTCATTCAGCTGGGCTGGGACGACTCGGCGACACCGGAGATCCTCGAGTACGAGGTGTGGCGTGGCTTCGAGGCTGGGGGACCATACGAGAAGATTGAAACCGTAGCGGACACGAGCATCGGTATGGGCTCAACGGGGTCTTATCAGTACGATGACACCTCGGTGTCGGGCGCCAGTACGTACCACTACGTCGTGCGCGCCTCGGACGGCGCTGCGTGCCGATCACAGTTCTCCACCGAGGTCAGCGCCACGGCGATCGGGCTGTGCACACTCAATCCCTCGTTCGCCGGTCTCGAGTCCGCGACCAACGCCGAGCTCCTGGACTGTACGATCAATCTCGCATGGGTGGCCGGAGCCAGCCGCTGCTCAGGAAACCTGAGCTACTCCGTTTACCGTTCCACTGACCCGCAGTTCACGCCCGCCCCATCCAACCGGATCGCCGAAGGCCTCGACAGTCTCGGCTATCAGGACTTCGACATGCTCGACTCCGGAACTGAGTACCACTACATGGTTCGAGCGGTAGACTCGGTGAACGACGCGGAAGACAACAACACTGAGATCCGCTCAGCAGCACCTTCCGGGCCGGGAGGCGGCTCGCCGCAGACGATCGATAGCACGGACACCCCGATCAACATCCCTGACAATGACAGCTCCGGGATCACTTCGACAGTTACCCTCGCCGGCTTCGAGCCCATTGCGGATGTCGAGGTCGACCTGAATGTGACGCACACCTACATCGGCGACCTCATCGTCGAGGTCACGTCACCGTCCGGGACAACAGTGCGCCTCCACAACCGTTCTGGTGGCACCTCCGAGGACATCATCACGGTATACGACTCTCTTACCGAGCCCGACGGACCCGGAATCATGAGTGACTTCGATGGTGAGGGGGCGAACGGCGACTGGGTGCTTTCGATCTCCGATAATGCGGGCATCGATCTCGGCACACTGAACTCATGGTCCTTGGTGGTGACCCCGATGATTCCATGCGACACAACAGCCGCGCTGACCGCGGCGTTCAGCGCACCGATGCAGGTCTGTGTCGGACAGCCGGTGACCTTCACAGATGCCTCCACCAACGCCGAAGCTTGGTCCTGGGACCTCGATGGCGACGGGATCGAGGACTCGACGGCCGCCAACCCGACCCACACCTACACAACCGCGGGCACTTTCGACGTCGAGCTCACCGTCACCCGGAGTGGTGGCAGCCAGGAGAAGGCGACAACCAAGACAGTGATCGCCATCGAGTCCACCTCGACGGTCCCAGGTGATGCGGATGGAGACGGTCTCTTCGACGCCGCCGACCTCGGCGCATGGATCAACGAGCTCGCCGATGGCGATGGGAGCGCCGTGGCAGACCGCTGCGATCACTACGCCACCACCGATCAGGTGGATGCTGATGGAGACACAACCATCACTACCGACGATCTGGCGGCGGCTGCTTCGCTCCTCTTCCAGTAATCCTCCCCACGAAGTAGGCGTCATCCGGCGGCCGGGCTGAATAGCCCGGCCGCGTTTGTTGCGATCAAACCAAGAAGATGCCAGGAACGCCGTGCCGTTTCGAACACTGTCCACCTCGAGCTTCTCTCTGGTGCCTGCTCGATCGCGACAGCGGCCTGTTGGGCGCCTGCTGCTTGTCACAGAGGCCTGGCTCTCTTCTTCCTCAGCGACAGCGATTCTCAGTCCAGCGACCAACCGATCGCGCACAGCATCCCCGGGATCCCCATCATCCCCCTTTCGGCGGTCAGCCGGCAGCGCCATGTGGTGGTTGGACATCGAGCATCGCGCGAGGACGGTCGCCTCTTCATAACCCGGACGAGCCGGAACCAAACAGGGCCGGACCTGGTCGCAGCGCTTGGT
>CAZEJK010000407.1:0-3882 GCA_964512045.1 uncultured Thermoanaerobaculia bacterium | reverse complement strand
AGACCATGGTCTCGTGAGTCGAGCCGTGGTACTCGTGAGGCAGTGCTACTCGTAGTGGGTCCACATGCGCAGGATCTTGACCGTGCGGCTGTCCTCGAGGACCTGGTAGATCAGGCGGTGCTGGATATTGATGCGGCGTGAGAAGGCGCCCTCCAGGTCGCCGACGAGCTTCTCGTATCGCGGCGGGGTTCGGAACGGATCCTCAGCGAGGAGCGCCAGGAGCTCCTCGGCTCGTTGTCTGAGGTGACTCGCCGCGAGCTTGCGAGCGTCTCGTTGTGCCTGCCGGGTGAAGACGACCCGCCACGTGCTCACCACCCCGGCTCCTCACTGCAGGCGTCGACCGATTCCCGCATTCCATCGCGGATCGACTCGCGCATACCGGGGATCGACAGAAGGTACAGCGTCTCTTGGATGGCCCGCCAGTCGTCCTCGGCGATCAGCACGGCGTTGCCATGCTTGCCGGTGATCGTGATCGGCTCGCGTTCTGCGCTGGCTCGAGCGACCAGTGCGTAGAGCTTGGCACGGGCTTCGGTCACGTTGTAGGTGCTCATCGACGCCTCCCGAGGTCGACAGCGTACGGTTTCACGTACGTTCTGTCAAGATCGTTGTGAGGAGCACGGAGGGGCAGGGCTCCACGCGAGGAGAAACAACGTAGAGACGCAATGACGAAGAGACGCTGCGCCCCCTCCCGCCCAGCGGTTCGGTTTGAGCTGGAAAGTCAGGGTTGACACAGAGCCTGGCGGCTGGTGTCAGCGCGTCGTCCCGGGCTGGGGCCGGGTGCCGGCTCCCGGGGCCGGTGCCGTTGGCCGGGGCCGGGAGGCTATGGGTTCTCCCATGGGATCTCTCCGCTCGCCAGGTTCTCTGAGTCCACCAGGCAGACGAGAACCGAAGCATCCTGCCCAGGCTCGCGGTCGTAACCGGCGCGATCTCTCCGCTCGCCTTGGTCCTTTGGAGGGTCGAACGAGGTGAAAGCACCACGGAGAACCGGTGGACACGAAGGCTCGGTCGAGACGGTCGAGATGACGTGGGTGGCGATGGGAGGGGTTCGCCCAGCCTCGGCTCGCGAGCCCCCTGCTCGCTGCACGCTAGCCGTCAGCGGGTAGCAGCGTCCCGGTGACCTCACCGAAGCCGACGCGGTACCCATCGCCCTGACACCAGCCGGTCATGCTCACGGTATCCCCGTCCGCGAGGAACTTCCGGGTCTCCCCGGAGGGCAGCTCCAGCGGCTCGGTTCCTTTCCACGACAGCTCGAGCATCGAGCCGCGCTGGTGGCGCTCGGGGCCCGAGATCGTTCCGGAGGCCATCAGATCGCCGGTGCGCACGTTGCACCCGTTGACGGTGTGATGGGCGAGCTGCTGTGCCATCGTCCAGTACAGGTACTTGAAGTTCGACGTGGCGATGGTGTGTGGCTCGGGCATCTGCTCGCTGGCCAGCGCGACCTCGAGCTGGATGTCGTAGGTTGTGCGCGTGGACTCCTGCAGGTAGGGCAGGGGCGTCGGGTCCTGGGTGGGCGCGTCGGTGATACACGGCGCCAGCGCCTCGAGGGTGATGACCCACGGCGAGATGGAGGTCGCGAAGCTCTTGCCGAGGAAGGGTCCCAGGGGAACGTACTCCCACTTCTGGATGTCGCGAGCGCTCCAGTCGTTGACCAGCACCAGACCGAAGATGTGGTCGTGCGCGCGCTCGATCGGGATCGGCTCGCCGAGGCGCGTGCCCGGCCCGATCAGAAACCCCATCTCGAGCTCGAAGTCCATCAGCTTGCTGGGACCGTAGACAGGGTCGCTGTCGTCAGGCTTCAGCTGGCCCTTGGGTCGACGGACCGGAGTTCCCGATGGGACCACCGAGCTTGCGCGACCGTTGTACGCCACGGGCAGGTGCAGCCAGTTGGGCTGCAGGGCGTTGTCCGGCCCGCGGAACATGATGCCGACGTTGGTGGCGTGCTCTCGCGAGGAGTAGAAGTCGGTGTAGTCGCCGATCTCCATCGGCAGGAGCATTTCGACCTGCGAGCTGTCCACCAACGCCGCCGTGCGCAGCGCCTCCTGATCGCGCAGCCGCGGGTTGTCGGCTTCGAGAAGGGCGCTGACCGCCGTGCGGAGAGCGCTCCATGCAGGGCGGCCCGAGGCGGCGATGAGGTTCAAGGAGGCCGACGACAGCGCCGCCGGAGATGGTAGCTCGGGGCCGCGAAGCACTCCCGCCTCGGTGAGCACAGACAGATCGAGGACCTTTGAGCCGATGGCAACTCCGGGTCGGGCCGGGGCTCCGGGTTCGGGGCGGAAGATCCCGAAGGGTAGGTTCTGGATCGGGAACGGAGACGTGGGCTCGACATCGACGAACGAACGTCTCGGTGTGGAGCGTGCGGTTGAGTGGCTCATACAGTTTCTCCTTGGTCAGATGGCTCGGGGATCAGACCGAGAGCGTGCAGGTCGTCGATCGGCTCGGAGAAGCTGCACGATCCGTAGGCAACCAGGGCGCCGGCTCGCGCGGCTCGGATCTGTCCGAGATCGGCGCCGAGCTCGTGACAGGAGATGCCATCCGCAGTGAACAGGAAGCGGCGCATATCGGTCTCCTCGAGGACTCTGATGAGGGTGGCGATCGGAGGCCGGTGGACAAAGGCGAGCACGCTGGCAAAGAACAGGTTGAGGAAGCCGTGGCGCCAGACGCCGAGCTGTTCGTCGAAGTGGCGGACCGGGTGGTGCAACCCCTGGGTGGCTTTCAACGGGAGGCGTGCGTCCGTTGCCAAGCGAATCGCCGCTGCAACTGCTTCGGTAGACGGGAAGTCGCCGGCTTCGAGACCACCGCAGCGGATCTTCATGCCGACGGTGCCCTGGGGTGTCGGTTCGGCGGCTGCAAGCCCGTTGACCGCGATCGGAAGCGTTCGACGCCAACTCTCCAGCAGCGATGTCTCGAAGAACACCGTCAGGGTGCTGCCCAGCGTAGGGAGCCGAGCGAGGGCGGTTTGCACCGGCTCGGTGATCGCGGCCGAGCTGCCGTTGACGAACAGCCGGTCCGGGAGGCGGACCTCGATCTGATCGACCAGCAGGCGGCGCGCATGGCGGCTCACAACGCGACGCAGCAGGTCGGCGTCCTCCGCCAGAGCGGTGACCACGCCGGCGGGGCTGGTGCTCGGTTGGCCGATCAGTGACAGTGGAAAGGTCTCGTCCGGATCGGCTCTGGCGAGGGCGCTCTCCAGCTCGTGCAAGCGGCTGGCTGGTACCACGAATCGACCGAGGAACCATGCCTCCGGACACGCGCGATACGACCGGTACGCGGTGAACGCGTCGGTCATGGACAGGCGAGCAGGGGGGAACAGACCGGCGTAGTCAAGGCCGTGCTCGAGGAGCCGTTGGACGCTTTCGTGCATGAACCTCTCCCGGGGCGCAGTATGCGGCGCGCGCGGGTTGCAACATGAGGGCGACGGGGCTTGTTCCCAGGCGACGTCGGGTCGAGGCTCGTTGCCCACTCTCGAGCGTGGAGGTGTCCGACGCGGCCGCGGGCCGCAACCAAAGTGATGCTCCGAAGGTGCCGGTCCCTGGCGATGACCGTGCAACGGCGCTACACGCACGGGTTGGCGGGGTCTCGTGGGCTTCGTGGTGCGGTTGTCGCCTCTTGGGCTTCGGTGGTGTATAGCAGTGCTGCGGAAGTCAGCTGCCGTGGGGCCGACCCGATGGACCGGGCTTCGGGCTTCCGGGGCCGGCTACCGGCTGCCGCGGCCGGGGCCAGTACCGGTGCCGGGTGGCTTCGTCGGGTGGTTGGTCAACGCAGACCCTTCCACGCACCCGCTCTCACTCGCCGGAGCGACGTCGCCACAGCCCGGCTCCGGACCCGACAGCCGGATCCCGGTCGTCCGGCCCCCGGCGATCATGCTTCGAATTTTCGAAGATA
>CAZEJK010000406.1:0-3890 GCA_964512045.1 uncultured Thermoanaerobaculia bacterium | reverse complement strand
CACTGGAGCATCAGGATCTTGGCACATCTCATCCGGCAGAACCGCTCAGCTTAGGCTGTAGAAGTCTGCGGCCAGCTTCTCGAACGCCCGCCCCGTTGCAGTGGTCGACTTCTTGCGCGGCATCCAGTCAGCCCTCGACATCCCCTTCGACCCGCGCCACCGTTGCCTTGAGGAAGGCGAGGCACTCGTCGATTTCCTCCTGGAAGAAGACGCGGTCGATGAACGTCTCGGCGCCCTCGCGGTACCGCTCGGCCTCGGCTCGGGGGCAGATGAAGAGGGCGACCACCACCGGGTCCGAGGCGGTGACCTGCTCCCGGAGCCTGGCGCGGAGCTCGGGGCTGTCCCCGACCTGGGAGGTGTGGGTGATGCCGAGGCCCTTGAGGCTGAGGTCGCCGTAGATTGCCTTCATCTCCAGGGACGCCTCCGCAATCTCGTACAGTCGTTTCTGGATGTCGTCGGCCACCCGGCGGATGGACTTCACCTCCAGGTAGAGCTTCGGCGCCTTCCCCGTCGCCGGGTCGGGGTACACCCCGTCCGGCTTGCGCTTGGTGATCAGCAACCCGGGCACCTGGCGCACCGGCGGGCTCATCACCACCGGGATCTTCTCCGTCTTGAGCCGTTCCCGGAACAGCCGCTCCACCTCGCTGCGCCGCTTGCGTCCGAGGTCCGCGTCCCGCAGCGCCACAGACGTCTCCGCCGTCGCCTGGAACGAGGCCGTCCTCGGTAGGCGCACCTTGATCGCGAACGCCCGCCGCTGCCTGCTCGGGACGATCTGCGCCTCGGGCTCCTTCATCGCCCGCTTGAGCGACGACCGATTCAGGCCTGCCGCTGCGATGAGGAAGTAGTAGACCGTGTCGTCAGCGATGAGCTCATCCACCTCGTCCAGCGTCAGCTCAGCCAGCCGGAGCTCGTCACCCTCGATGTGCTCACCCAGCACCGGGTGGCGGTCGAGCGCTACGACATGCTTGCGGAACTCCTCGAGCTCTGGATTCTTGGGCACTATGGCGACGTCCTGACCGTGCGTGGATTGCCCGGCGTGCCGTGGACCTCGTGCGCCTGGTCGAGGAAGCTCCGCATGCTGCGAAGCTCCTCACCCCCGAGCCCGAACAGCCTGCTGGCGAGCTCGTTGGCCTTGGCCATGTCACCCGTCTCCACCGCTCGCACGATCTCACCTTGCCGTTTTCGGTCGGTGGCCGGTACCGGGAGCGTGAGCAGGAACTGGCGGCGGTACCGGCTGAAGCCGTCTTTCACCACGGGGGCGAGGAGCCTGACCAGGAACTCTACCGGGCTTGAGTTCAGCACGGCCGTAAGATACCTGGGCTCCACATCCTTGGGAAGGATGTAGTAGGCACTGTGCAAGGGGCAGAACCGACCCTCGTCGAGCACGAAGCGATTCGTGCACGCGACGTCGGGGACCAGCACCTTGGTCATGCCGGTGATGTCCAGCGTCCAGGGGTCGTGGACGTCGTACCACGCCTTCTGCCAACGCCTGACACAGTGACGGGACTCCAGCTCGGCGCGGTGGCGCTCGAGGTACGCCATCGTCCTCGGGAACTCCCGCAGGTCCGCTAGCTCCGGTCGCCGGTCGCCACCCGTCGGTAGGTACGGAAGGATGATCTCGAGACCCGGCGCCTGTGCCCTGAAAGCCGCCAGGTCCTGCCCGCGGATGGCAGGGCGCCGCAGCTCCGGCTCCAGCTCCTCGCCGGCCCCGTCGCGGAGCACGAAGATTCGGTCACGGCCGGTGGCGATCCCCGCCGAGATGCGGGTGGACAGCTCCCCCAGGGTCGGGTGCTCGTCCCGGATCAGGCGCGCCAGCGACAGTAGCTCCGGGTCCGCCAGGAACCACGCCTGCTCTCCCCCCTTGGGGTGACTCGACGACGTCCTCGACGTCACCGTCACCGGGCCCCGCCCGCCAGGGGCGACCGAGCACTCCAGCAGAGGGAAGGAGGGTCGGGCTTCTCCGCGCTCGAGCACCGTCACACAAGGTACCGTGGCGGCGCCCTCGAACACTCGGTGGGAGCGGAAGTTTGCGATCGTGTGAATCGACGCCGTCGCCAGCATCAGCTTGCGCAGCCGCCGCGAACTCTCGCTGAGGAGAAACTTGTTTGGCGTGATCAGCGCCAGCCTGCCGCCCGGCTCCAGCAGACGGAGCCCCTTCTCGAAGAACATCGTGTAGAGGTCGAGCCGGCCATTGGCGACGAGGAACCGGGCCCTCAGCTCGTCCTTCTGCTCGTCCGACAGTCTCGTGGTCGCCACGTAGGGCGGATTCCCCACCACCAGGTGGAATCGCTCCAGCGGCAGCGCCCTGGAGTCGGCGAGGAGGAAGTCCGCGGTGAGCACATTGCCTGCGAAGAGCCCCTCTGGCGCCTTCCGTCCGGAGATGTCCTCGACCCCTTGGTGGATCGCGTCGCGCGCCAGGTCGCAGGCCACCGGGTCCTTGTCGACCCCGAAGAGGCAGCTCTCGACTGCTGTGCACAGCGCCTGGTGACCGGGCACCGTCCTCGGGTCGTCGCCTCTCCGCTGAAGACGTCCGGCGAGCCTCTCGAGCGCGCCGAGCAGGAAGGCGCCGGCGCCGCAGGCGGGGTCGAGCACCGTCATCTCTTCCAGCTGCGCTGCCTCGGTGTACCCGCTGAGGTCGAGGATGAACTCCACCAGGCTCGACGGGGTGTACACCTGGCCCTCGTTTCGGCGCATCGTCCGAGGGAGGCTGCTGAGGTAGCTCTCTGCTGCCGTGCGAGCGGTGGGGGACTCGGTCATCAGCTGCTTCGGCTTGGCGTAGCCCATGGGGTGGCGTCCAGTCCCGACGTGACGTCGCAATTTACGCCTAAATTATACCATGGCATCATCTCTCGGCCGCTTCCCCGCCGGCCCGCTCTCCGAAGAGCCGCCGTGCGTCGTGGCGGGAGATGATACTGTCCAAGACCTCTCGGACCACCACCCTCTCGTGGGGCTCCAGCCTGCTCACCGCCTCGAACTGCAGCCTGAGGTCGTCGTCGGGCCCGCGTTCGTCCTTGTCGAAAACCAGCAGATCTGCGCTGACGCTCAAGGTGACGGCGAGCTTCCGGATGACGTCGAGGGTCGGCTGTGACTGGCCCGCCTCGTAGCGTCGCAGCTGGGAGACGTGGATGCCCACGGAATCGGCCAGAGCCTGCTGGGTCAGGCCCCTTTCCCTCCTGAGGGCGGCGAGTCGCTCTGGGAAATCCATGGCTCCGAGGGTCTGAAAGCCCTGGCTCATCGTACCCCCATGGTCCCGTCGGCTTGATTCGACATCGCGTTTATAGTAACACGGAACTCGCATAAGAGCTACTTCACACAGTTTCAGGAGGAGGCGGCCATGGCCCCCCTGTACTGCCCCAATGGAGTTGCGGGTTGAGAGATGCGAGTGCGACGCAGTCCGGGCCGCGGCTTCTGTGGCTTCTGGGGTTGGTGGTCGGGGAACGTGGTGTCACTGAACGGAGTCGGTGGGTCGCTCGGGTGGTGCGAGGCAGGGCTCGAGCGGCGCCGGGCTGCAGGTTCTGAGGGGCTCGTCAGGGTGGGCTGTGTCTACGCAGCATTGTCGGTGGGGACGATCAGTGGGAGGCGGCGTTCGGGGTCGAGGTCGACGACTTCGAGCGGTAGTGGGTGGTCGCCGGGTGGCTGTCGCTGTCCGAGCCGTGGGGGCAGGATGGCGTTGGTGGCTGCGGGCTGTGAGTCCATCGTGAATCCCGGGCAGCACCGGACAGCGTGCCAGGTCGTAGGACCCGAGGATCTTGCAGATGCCAACGCGGCCGCGGGCCGTAACCAAAGTAATGCTCCGAAGGTGCCGGTCCCGCGCCCGCGTAGGTGTAAGGTATTTGCGGTTAGGTATGAGCTCCCCCGCCCACCCAGTCTCACTCGCAGAACCGACGACG
>CAZEJK010000405.1:0-3919 GCA_964512045.1 uncultured Thermoanaerobaculia bacterium | reverse complement strand
CCGCCGATCCCTCTTCGAGCGCGGCGTCTCAACGACGAAGGGAGAGTATAGGCGTCGGTGCGGGCTCTGTCAAGATCGCCGGCACCGGCGTCGGCGCCGGCAGGATGAGCACCTGCTCGCCCGGCCGGATCCAGCCAAGCTCTTGACGGGCCAGAGCCTCCACGGCCTCCGGGTCCGTCTCGAGGGCCTCCAGCGTGCGCTGCAGGCGCTCCACCTCCTCCTCGAGCTGAGCCTGCTCCTCCAGGAGCCGGGCGCGCTCGGCTCGGGCCTCATCGACCTGGTCGAACCCCCGGCCGATGAGGCCGGACAGCACGACGACGACCGTCAGGAGCGTCGCCGTGACGGCCAGCCAGCGCAGTCGCAGCACGAGCGTGGAGAGGAGCCGCCGCACCATGCCCTACCGCGAGCAGGCAAACGCCGCAGCCCCGCGGAAGCGGGCGGCGTCCTCGAGCTCCTCCTCGATCCGTAGCAGCCGGTTGTACTTCGCGATCCGCTCCGAGCGGCACGCCGAGCCGGTCTTGATCAGGCCGGTGTTGCGGGCAACCGCCAGGTCGGCGATGGTGGTGTCCTCGGTCTCACCGGAGCGGTGCGACACCACGGCGGTGTAGCCGGCCTTGTGAGCCATCTCGATGGCGTCGAGGGTCTCGGTGACCGAGCCGATCTGGTTGAGCTTGATCAGCACCGAGTTGGCCACGCCTTCGCGGATCCCGCGGGCGATGATCTCGGGGTTGGTGACGAACAGGTCGTCGCCGACCAGCTGGACGCGGCTACCGAGCGCGTCGGTGAGCTGCTTCCAGCCATCCCAGTCGCCCTCGTCGAGACCGTCCTCGATGGACACGATCGGGAACGCCTCCACCAGCTCGCCGTACAGGGCGATCAGATCCGCCGCCGACAGGCCGCTGCGCCCCTCACCAGCCAGGTTGTAGACACCGTCGGAGTAAAACTCGGACGCCGCGACGTCGAGCGCCAGAGCAACCTGATCGCCCGGGGTGTAGCCCGCCTTCTCGATCGCAGCGACGATCAGCTCGAGCGCCTCCCGGTTCGAGCCCAGGTTGGGCGCGAAGCCGCCCTCGTCCCCCACTCCGGTGGACAGGCCCTTGTCGTTGAGGACCTTCTTCAGGGTGTGGAACACCTCGACACCCGCCCGGAGCGCGTCAGAGAACGACGAGAAGCCCACCGGGCAGACCATGAACTCCTGAAAGTCCACCGAGTTGTCCGCGTGCGATCCGCCGTTGAGGATGTTCATCATCGGCACTGGCAGCTCGCGCGCGCCGCATCCTCCGAAGTACTGGTACAGCGGCAGGCCGCTGCTCTCAGAGGCGGCGTGCGCCACCGCCAATGAGACGCCCAGGATCGCGTTCGCGCCGAGCTTGGACTTGTTGTCGGTGCCATCGGCCTCGATCATGGCCATGTCGACCCCGACCTGGTCCCGGGCGTCGAGCCCTTCCACCGCATCGGCGATCGGCCCGTTGATGTTCTCGATCGCGCTGAGCACACCCTTGCCCAGGAACCGATCGCTGTCGCCGTCGCGCATCTCCAGCGCCTCGCGGGAGCCGGTCGAGGCGCCCGAGGGCACGATCGCATGCCCGACGACACCACTCTCCAGGACCACCTCGGCCTCCACTGTCGGGTTGCCGCGGGAGTCCAGAACCTCACGTCCACTCACAAACTCGATATCGAACATCTCTACAGCCTCCGAGTTGTCGTACTGATCAGTTGTCGTGCCAGATGCATCAGGTGCCGCAGCTCCTCCTGCGAGCGACCCTCGGCGTACAGCCGGACCTTCGGCTCCGTCCCGGAGCGTCGCAGGAGGATCCAGCTGCCGCCTTCGAACACCAGCTTGAGCCCGTCTCGACGATCGCACGACTCGACGGTGCGACCACCGAGCTCGGTCCATCGCTGCTCGCGCAACGTCTCCAGGGTGCTCTCCACCCGATCGGTGAGCGGCACCTGGATCCGCCGGCAGATCCACGTGCCGACACGATCGAACAGCCGCTGCACCAGATCCTGCAGGTGCATGCCTTCGACGGCGACCATCTCCGCGGCCAGCAGGCACGCGAGCACGCCGTCGCGCTCGGGGAGATGCTTCGACCACGCAAGCCCTGCGCTCTCCTCGCCCGCAAACTCGAGGGTGCCATCCACCAGCAACGGTCCAAAGCTCTTGAACCCGACTGGTGTTTCGATGACCTCCAGGCCGTGCTCGGCGGCCACCGCGTCGAGCAGTCGCGACGTCGCCAGCGTCCGGCCGACACCCCCGGTCAGACCGCGCCGCCGGGCCAGGTAGTCGAGGATCAGCGCCAGCCCGAGGTTCGGCTGCTTCAGGCGTGCACCGTGTCCGAGCAGGCCGAAGCGGTCGCCGTCGCCATCGACGGCCAGCCCGACCGCGGCTCCCGTCCTGCGCAGCACCTCGCGCAGCCGGCTGAGGTTGGCCGAGGAGCAGTCCGGAGCATGGCCGCCGAAGTACGGATCGCGCGTGTTGTGCAGCACCACGATCGGGACCTCGTTTTGCAGGAGGATGTAGTCCAGGTAGTCGCGAGTGGTACCGAACAGCGGATCCACCGCCAGCGAGATCCCGCTGGAGCGGATCGCGTCCCAGTCGATCAGCCGCTGCAGGCGGTCGAGGTACGTCGGTCGGGGGTCGTACGAGCCGATGAGCTGTGGCTGCGGCAGGCGGAGCTCGTCGTCGTCACCGGCGATCTCCTCGAGCCGCGTCTCGATCGCATCCGTGATCTCCGTCGGCGCGAGGATCCCATCCTGCGTATACAGCTTCAGGCCGTTGTACTCGGGTGGGTTGTGGCTCGCCGTGAATGTAATACCGAACACCGCCTGGCGATCCAGGATCGCCGACGACAGCACCGGCGATGGCGTATCCCGCGGCGGCAAGGAGACGGGGACTCCGTTGGCGGCGATCAGCTTGGCGGCGGTCGCTGCGAACTGCTCGGAGAGCATCCGCGTGTCGTAGCTGATCAGAACCTCGCAGCCTGGTCCCAGATCCTGACACAAGCAGTCGACGATCGCCTGCGTGACCCGCCGCACCTTGCGGAAGGTCACCTCGCTGCCGACGACGCCGCGCCATCCAGAAGTTCCAAACCAGCCCATCTCTACACCGCCTAGACTATCACGCTGAGGGTGCCGAGCAGCGCTGCAGAACGACCGTCCTGACAACGATGGCGCCGCTGTCACCGCCGGGCGGCTGCTCGACGACGAGGCGCAGCCGCGAGCCAACGCATGGCCATGGCCGAAGTCGGTAGCGACCACTGTCAACCCGCGTGGCCGTCAGGTCAACGTCGCCCGCATGCGTCGGGCCGACCAGCGCCATCTGCTGAACCTCGTCGAGGAGACCGCCCGCAAGACCGAGACAGGCCTCCAGGCAGCGGCAGTTGCGGCGGTGGCCGTCCCCCGCAAGCAGCTGCGCGTAGCGAGGAACGAGCGCCAGCTGCTCTCCGAGGCGCCGGGCTCGTCCGGTCAACGCCTCCGCCAGAGCATCGTGCGACGGCCGATTCATCTGCGCGCCGACCTCGGCGACGAGCATGCCCGCGTAGCTGGAGACGCGGCACGCGGCCGCCACCGCAGCCAACCACGCGTGCTCGGCAGCGCGCTGCTCGACACCCTCCTCCGAGGGGCCTACCACCAGCACGGCAGCGGCCACCACCTCCGCGCGCGGCGCTGGCGCCGGGAGCTTCCGGTTGCCCCAATGCGCCACGAGCTGCATGGCGGCAAACGCCTGCGCGGCCGTCGGCGGCGCCACGAGCTCGTGGCCTCGAGCAGCAGAACGAGGGGATCCGCGATCACTCACACGATCATTGTACGGAGCCGAGATCGGTTGACAACGACCGCCCATCGCATACAATACGCGTCTGCCGCCGTGCTCCGCAGTAGCTCAATGGTAGAGCGGGTGGCTGTTAACCACTAGGTTGGG
>CAZEJK010000404.1:0-3944 GCA_964512045.1 uncultured Thermoanaerobaculia bacterium | reverse complement strand
ATTCAAAATTAAGAACTTAGAACTCAACCCAGGCGCTTTGCTTCGAATTTTCGAAAATCCGGAGTTCTGAGCCGCTAAGGCGACCCCGGCTGGACACGACAGTGGAGGACGAGCTGCCTCTTCCGAGCAGCGTGTTGACAAGAGTTGACAATATTCTCATATGCCTTTATGGTTATAACAAGGTCTGGAGAGATCCGGGCTCACCGTGGAGGCTGTATGACTGTGTTGGTAGCAACCGCAATCGGAATCGGGGTTGGCGCTTTCGTCACGGGAGCTTTCGTGCTGCTGATGATGCGCTCACGGATGGTCGTGCCGCAGCGGAGCGAGCAGAGCTTCGAGGCGACGTGCGCTGCGATCGAGAGCGAGGTTCCCGGTGATGGCTGGGGGTTCCCGATGGAGCCGCTGGACATGACCGGCCAGCTGCGGGAGAAGGGGGTCGCGCCGGACGGGATCGAGCGGATCCGGCTGTACTTCGTGTGCAACCCGAGGATCGCCGGTCGGGTGCTGTCGCATACTCCGGCAATGGCCGGCATCATGCCGTGCTCGTGGGCCGTGATTGAGAAGAACGACCACTCCGTGTGGCTGGCGAAGATGAACGTCGGGCTGATGGCAAAGATGTTCCCGGCCCCGATTCGACACGCGATGGGTCAGGTGGCGTCAGCCGACGAGCGGTTCATGGCGAGTGTGCTCACAGCAAAGAGCCCTGGTGCGGTTGGATGTGCGCTCAAGCCACAGGTATCGACGGAGAGCTGATCTGCCTGCAGATCCGGATCCCGGCTGAGGGGGAAGGCCCACAGCCACAGCCGGCTTGACGCGTGTCAGGGTGCGTGCGAGCCTGAGCCACCGTGGACAACGCAACGTCGGTGTGAGTCCGGCGTGACGATGGAGCAACACGGAGAGGTAAGGAGAGCGAGATGACGACGCACGAGCTGGCCGGTCGTCCGGCGCCCGCAGAGATTCTGGTCAACGTCCCGCGTCTGGTGAGTGAGTACTTCGCCATGAAGCCCGATCCGCGGGTTGCAAGCCAGCGGGTCAGCTTCGGAACCTCCGGCCATCGTGGCAGCTCGCTGGATGGAGCGTTCTGTGAAGCGCACGTTCTCGCGGTGACCCAGGCAGTCTGCGAGCTGCGCTCGGGTCGTGGTGTGACCGGGCCCCTGTTTCTCGGGATCGACACCCACGCGTTGTCCGAGGCGGCGTTCGTTTCAGCGGTGGAGGTGCTGGCGGCCAACGAGGTGGCCACCCGGTACCAGAGCGGCCGGGGCTACACCCCGACTCCGGTCATCTCGCATGCGATCCTGACCTGGAACCGGGTTCACCCGGAGTCCCCGGCGGACGGGCTGGTGATCACCCCGTCGCACAACCCGCCAGAGGATGGCGGCATCAAGTACAACCCTCCCTCCGGAGGCCCTGCGGATCCCGAGACCACCCGATGGATCGAGGATCGAGCGAACGAGCTGATCACCGAAGGTCTCGTTGAGGTGCTGCGCGAGCCGTACGCCCGGGCGCTGCACAGTGAGCTGGTCACGGAGCACGACTACGTCTCGCCGTACGTCGACGATCTCGCCAATGTCGTGGACATGACGGCCATCGCACGTGCCGGTGTGAAGATCGGCGTGGACCCGCTCGGCGGCGCAGGGGTGGGGTTCTGGGACCCGATCGCGGACCGGTACGGCGTCGACCTCGAGGTCGTGAATCGACGGGTGGACCCGACGTTCGCCTTCATGACGGTGGACAAGGACGGCAAGATTCGGATGGACTGCTCGTCGCCATGGGCGATGGCTGGGCTGATCGATCTCAAGGACCGGTTCGACATCGCGTTCGGCAACGATCCCGACACCGATCGGCACGGGATCGTGACCCCGACCGCAGGCCTCATGAACCCGAACCACTACCTGGCGGTGGCGATCGACTACCTGTTCCGCAACCGTCCGGGCTGGCGCGACGACGCCGCCATCGGCAAGACGTTGGTGTCCAGCTCGATGATGGATCGGGTGGCTGCCGACCTCGGTCGCAGGTTGGCGGAGGTCCCGGTTGGGTTCAAGTGGTTTGTCGACGGGCTGCTCGATGGCTCTTTCGGGTTCGGCGGCGAGGAGAGCGCCGGCGCATCGTTCGTGCGCACCGATGGGACGGTCTGGACGACCGACAAGGACGGCATCATCCTCGATCTGCTGGCGGCCGAGATCACGGCGGTGACCGGTGACAACCCCGCGCAGCACTACGAGCGTCTGACCGGACGGTTCGGTGCGCCGGTGTACGAGCGGCGGGATGTTGCCACGACTGACGAGCGCAAGGCGGTGCTCAAGAAGCTCAGTCCCGAGGCTATTACGGCCACCGAGCTGGCAGGAGAGGACATCACCGCGGTGCTCACGCGGGCTCCCGGCAACGATGCGCCGATCGGCGGCCTCAAGGTCGTCACCGAGAACGGGTGGTTCGCGGCCCGGCCCTCCGGTACCGAGCAGATCTACAAGGTGTACGCCGAGAGCTTCAGGGGTTCCGACCACCTCGGCCAGATCCACGACGAGG
The DNA here is from genome assembly GCA_964512045.1 of uncultured Thermoanaerobaculia bacterium. Taxonomy (GTDB): domain Bacteria; phylum Acidobacteriota; class Thermoanaerobaculia; order Thermoanaerobaculales; family Sulfomarinibacteraceae; genus CAZEJK01. Next base: position 1,421 of record CAZEJK010000404.1, on the reverse strand, counting down.
CCCAGGCGATCATCGACGCCGCCTTCGAGAGCGCCGGTCTCCAGTAGCTCGGTCGAGATGACGTGCCGTGACACGCTCTGACCTCTCGGTTCGTCGCAACTCGATGCCGGCGCGTCTTCGAAGAGGCGGCGCAGTATCGCCGGAGGCCGGATAGCCGGGATCCGGCCGGCGGGGCCGCGACCGGGCCCTTAGCACATGTGCTCGATGAGGATCTTGATCCCGATGGCGATCAGAATGACACCACCGAGGGTCTGGAGACCCCGGCTGGATCGGGCCCCTGCCCGGGCGCCGACGATGGCGCCGACCACGGTCATCGCGCCGGTCACCACACCGATCATCACAGCTGGGTACCAAATGGAGATGCCCAGCGCGGCGAAGCCGAGGCCCACCGCAAGCGCGTCAATACTGGTTGCGACGGACAGGAGAACAAGGGTGAGGCCGCGGCTGGGATCGGGCGAGGTACGGGGTTCTTCGGGGTGGTCAGAGCGGATTGCATCCCAGATGGCACGACCTCCGACGAAGCTGAGCAGCGCGAAGGCCACCCAGTGGTCCCACGATCGGATGTAGGCGTCCACGGTCGTCCCTGCAGCCCAGCCGCAGATCGGCATCAGCGCCTGGAACAGGCCAAAGTGCCACGCCAGGCGAAACAGCTGCCGGGGCGAGAGGGGGCCGAGCAGCACGGCTGCACCCATGGCGGCGGCAGTAGCATCCAGGGCAAGCCCCACCGCGATGCCGAGGATCGTCACAGTCTCCATCGTCAGCGTCCTTCGGACCGTCCGGATTGGAGCTGTCCAGGATCAGTGCACCCGGCCGGTGCTCGGCGGTGCGTCCTCGTCGAACCCGTGCACGAGCACGAAGAAGTACGCCACAAAACGGTCCTGCTCACCTGTCGAGATGAGCTCGAAGACATGCTCGTCGTCGCGCTGCGCGGGAACGGCCTCGACGTGGTTGACGGTCTCCGGCTCCACGAACAGCTCGCCCACCAAACGCTTGCCGCGCAGCAGCTGGACGAGCAGGGTGTTCGCGTCCTCTGCGGCGAACACCCAGTGCAGGTCGTCGTCGTCATACAGCGCGGCCTCAGGCGTGCCCGCGCGCAGGATGCAGTTCGGGTGGAGGGCCAGCCATTTCCAGAAGGTCTCGAACGTCAGGGTGAACGGTGCGTCCATGGGCTCCTGTGGAGGCTCCGTTGGGATTCGCTCTCGGCGAGGGGATGCGGAGCCACAAGCGCCAAGGATACACGGCTCCGCTGCGGCTGCACAGGTCTGGGGAGGGACCGCGAGAGCGGTTGGAGGCACGCGGAGCCGGGCATCCGGTATCCGGGGCCAGGTTCGGTACCGGGCGGCTTCGCTGGATGGGCGGTGACGACGCTGGGCCTTGCAGTACCTTCGTGTTTCGGAATCCCTTGTCATCTCGACCGAGCT
>CAZEJK010000403.1:0-3948 GCA_964512045.1 uncultured Thermoanaerobaculia bacterium | reverse complement strand
GGGTTGAAGCTGGCGACTGCAAGCTCACCAACGTTACGAGATCCTGGAGATGGAATTCGTAGCACAGGAATGCTACACTTCATGGAGGAGGAGCCGATCATGGTTGTCGAGATCAAGCTGCGCCGTGCCGGCGGCTCTATCAGCGCCACCTTGCCGAAAGCAATGGTGGACAAGCTCCATCTTCAAGCCGGCGACCCCGTCTTCGCCATTGAGACCGAGGATGGCATCCTACTGACGCCTTTTGATCCGCAGTTTGCCTCCGCCATGGAGGTCTACGCCCGAGGTGCCCGCAAGTACCGTCAGGCACTTCGAGAGCTGGCGAAGTAGAGCCCATGAGGGAGCCGGTCTGGTTGGACCGAAGAGTCTGCGACGCCATCCACTTTGATCAGCTCCGCCAACATGGCGGCATCCCAGGGCTGCGAGACGAGAACGCCCGCGAGTCGACCCTCGCCCGCCCGCGCAGCAGGTGGGCGCACGAACCCGAGAGTGATCTCGCGGCTCTGGCCGCCGCGTACGCCTATGGTATCGCCACCAACCACGGCTACAACCACGGCAACAAGAGGATGGCCTTCCTGGCCATGTACGTCTTCCTGGGCCTCAACGGCTGGGAGATCGAAGCGCCTGAACCCAATGTCGTGGAGATCATGGTCGAGCTTGCCGATGGGCGGCTGGACGAAGAGAGACTCGCCGACTGGCTACGGGATCACATGAGCGAAGCGAACGTTTGAGGTTGCTCGCACGCATCCGGTACTCGCTCAAGGCATCCGTGCCAGGTCAGATTCTCCCGACACTTCTCTCACCGTCCAGGCTCCAGTGTCGACGCTGCCTCCACAAGCGTTCGGTCGAGGGCCTCGTGCCGCTCTTCAGCAGCCGGATCCTCGGCGCGGCGTTGGCCCGCCTTCCGAGCCCAGCGGCTCAAAACGTCTGGATGCTTGCCCAACACCCAACCCAGCTCCCCTACCCGCTGACCCCACCTCTCGACCCCGACGGCCATCGGTTGAACGAACGGCTGAAGCCGCCCCGGACGAGCGCCATGGTGCGAGACAGCGGCACCGCCGAGGTCCGCACAACGCAAAGAAGTGGTTGGAGAGCACGCACCAGGCGCAGACCAGGAAGTCGTCGCACCGTTTCGCGGCCCGCACGAGCTTGACGAACCGGCCGGCCTCCCCGGCCTCGGCGAAGATCTCCTCACCCGACGAGAACCGGTTGCAGACATGGTAGAGCCCACCCTCCACGACGATCCGGTGCGGTCTCGGCTTCATTCAAGCTCGGACTGCAGACCACCAGAAAGTGTCGGGAGTGTCGGACCTGGCACGAATGGGCACGAATGCACGAATGCTCGAGCGCGACAACGCAAGAGAACCCAGCACAGCTGAAAAGAAACGGACGGAACCGTCCGCTCGCACCCTCCCACAATCGGAGAGCTCGACGCGGGGATCTGCCACTCGGCGACAATGGAGTGTGCATACACCCGTGCTCGCGCTTCGGTAAACCGTGATGATCCGAACACCTATAGCAGAAGTCCGGCGAAGGTCGTGAGCGCTCCTCCGCCGAGCACCGCTAGGAGCACAGCACAGCCCGACGCTCTAGCGGGCCTTTGTTGCGGTTCAGACTGACGCTGGGGCTGCTCTTCGGCATTGGCGGTGCAGCCGGCATGTACTGCGGCGCCCGCCTGCAGAAGCGTTTGCCCGCCCGCGCGATCAAGTGGATGCTGGCCGCGGTGATCCTGTTCGTGGCCGGCACGTACCTGCTCGGCATCGCCCGGCTGGTTTGAGAGAGCCGCGGGCGCGACAGGCGCCTCCCCTTGAGGCCGCGGTCGACGCCGCATCGCGCCGCACGAGTGGTCACGAAGCGCAGGAATACTGACGCCGTCAGTCAGCAACGCTTGCGTGCTGCAACAGCTAGGAACGCGGCGCCCAGCGTCGTCGCAGCCCCGATCCTGCGGTCGAATGGCGCGAAGAGCGAGGCCAGCGAACCGACCGGAGGGAAGTAGACCGCTCCTGTGCTGCGCTCGACCTCGAGGCCGGCGCTCTCGACGAGCCTGGCAAGCTCCCGGGCGGTGCGGAACCGCGCCGCTCGCCAGGTCGGCGAACCGAGCCAACCGCGGGCCCGGCGCCACGCCGCCCAGGTGCTCCAGCGGTTGAGGTCTGCCAGTACCAGCCTGCCGCCAGGCGCGAGCACGCGCGCGATCTCCGTGGCGACCCGAGTGGCGTCGTCGACGAAGCAGAGAAGCGTCACGGCGAAGACGAGGTCGAAACACTGGTCGGCGAACGGAAGCCGATGCGCATCGGCAGGCTCGAAGCGAACCTCCACGCCAGCTCGGCCGGCGCGGATCCGCGCTGCCTCCAGCATGGCGTACGAACCGTCGACTGCCGTAACGCGGGCGCCCTGGCGCGCAGCAGCGATGCAGTAGGTACCATCTCCGCAGCCCAGGTCGAGAGCCCGCCGGCCAACCAGAGGCCCCGCCAGGTCGAGCACGACATCGCGCTCGACCCGCTCGGTCAACGTTCCGAGGCGCGTGTCGCGCCAGCAGGCGTAGGTCTCTGGGGCAATTGCCTGCATCACAGACCGACTGCGATGCGTCGTGCGCGGTCCATTTTCGACCCGCCCGTCATAAAACCAGAACCCGGTCGGCCCAGATCGTCCAGTCGGTCAGCTCCTCGAGTGAGCTGCGCCGCGTCCCCTCGGTCAGCTCGTCGGCTGTGATGCCCCGCGCATCCATGCAGTTCGCGCACACTCCGATCTCGCCCTGCCGGACAATGACCGCGCGCAGCATCCGCTCGCAGTTGTAGTAGCCGTTGGGGGTCTTCTGCCCGGCCTTGGCGCAGCTCGCCGCGTCACCCATGAGGAATACCCTGACCTCCTCCCCCTCGCGCTTGACGAGGGCGCCGGCCAGGCGCAGGCCGTTGTAGCTCCGCTCGGTGCCGTAGGGTGGGTCGTTCAGGATGAACAGGGTCTTGCTCATGTCTGGTCCTCCTCGATGGTGTCGGTCACGACGGGCAGGCCGCGGGCTCGCCAGTCGGGTACTCCCTCTTCCATGCGGGTTGCGTCGAACCCTCTCGCGCGCAACGCCTCGACAGCCTGCACGGCCAGCACGCAGTAGGGTCCGCGGCAGTAGGCGACGACCTCACGGTCGTGAGGAAGGTCTGCGATCCTCGACTCGAGCTCGTCGAGCGGGACCGAAACCGCCCCCGGAAGGTGCCCCGCTTCGTACTCCTGTGTTGGCCTGACGTCGAGCAGCGTGACCTCGCCGCTCGTGACCCGGGCGACCAGCTCGTCCCGGTCCACGGGCTCCAGCCCGCCGCGCTGCTCGAGGAACTCTCTGGTGATCTCGTGGATCTCGAGCAGGCGTGACTCGGCGAGCGTGCGCAGCTCCCGAAAGAGGCGGCACGCCCTGTCGTCGGCGAGCCGGTACGTCACGTACAACCCGTGCTTTTCGGCCTCGACGAGCCGTGCCCCCCGCAGCACCTGGAGGTGCTGGGAGGTGTTGGCGAGCGACTGCCCGGCCTCATGGGCCAACGCCTCGACCGTCCTCGGACCCTGACAGAGCAGGTCCAGGAGCTCGAGGCGACGCGGGCTGGCCAGGGCCTTCCCGATCCGACCGAGCTGCTGGTAGATGTCGTCCTTGTACTTCCGGCCTGGCGAAGGCATGTAGAGTCCTCTCAAGTAATCTTCTGATCACTTGAATAGTCTAAACTGAGGTAGATGTCAAGCGTCTGGCGCATCCGTGCACCCGGCGCACCCGGAATCGCGGCGCTGCCGTGGTAGATTCTCCGGTTGCAGGACAAGGAGTCGCAGTGAGCCACACCTTCGCAACTCGCATCTTCTCGAGCTTCGCCCTCGGCCTCGTGGTCGTCCTCGTGCCGGCGGGCTGCCGGAGCGTACCGACGAGCCCCTCCCCCGAGCTCGTGCGCTACGGCGGGATGCACGAGACCATCGGTAGAAAGC
>CAZEJK010000402.1:0-3959 GCA_964512045.1 uncultured Thermoanaerobaculia bacterium | reverse complement strand
TCGGCTCGTCGGTCGTCCGCGCAGGAATCAACAGCAGATCCGGATCCTCCCAGAGAAGATCACGCCATCCCCACTCAGGCTGATGCAGATGAGGTCTGGATACTCCTCGACTCCGAGCGCTTCCTCCACGCACGCTGGAACCGGTGGAACACCAAGCAACCCGTCATCAGGAACCTCAACCGAACGCCCGGCCGTTAACGAGATCACATCTCGTCGACAAAACCGTCGCAATCGTTGTCGAGACCGTCGGGCACTTCCGGCGTGGGGCCAACGAGACCCGACTCTGGCGTGCAATCGCTCCAACTCCCACTCGGCTGGCACTCCATGATGCCGCTCTGACAGGTTCCTACGTCCGAGCCGCAGAGCGCCCGCTCCCCGGGTTCGCAGGGCAAGTAGGACTCCGGACATGCCGTCAAGTTGATCACAGGGGGATCGTATGGCGGAGCTCCGCTCACAACCGCATGGAAACCGGCCTCGTCCACCGTGCCGGCAGGATCAAGGTTGTTGTTGAAGCCATCGCCACAGACCTCCCGCGGGCTGACCCCGATTCCGATGGTATCGGGATCGTACTGGCAGTAGGCGTCTGGACCGAAGAGCGGCGGCACACCCGGCAACTGGGCAGTTTCGGTGAAACCCCAACGTCGTATGGTGTACAGGGCTTCGGGCAAGCTCCGGGCCGCATATCCGAACGACGCGGCGAAGGGTGTCCACTTCCCACTGTAATAGCTGGTGAGGTACATGAGCACGTTCTGAACCCGGCACATCTCTTCCACCGCCTCGGCGTCAAAGCCCTCTGCAAGGGCCGACATGACGATAGTGCCCGAATTGACGTTGTCCAAAGGGTCGATGGGCGCAGCATTGGCTGGCCGGTAGTACCAGAAGTCCCACACCTCCGGCTTGTAATTGGTATGGATCAGCGAGCGGGCGAAATCACGCAGCGAGCCCGCTGTGCGCGGATCCGGCGACAGCCGTTCGATGCGGGCCAGAGACTCACACAGAACGCCGGTGCCATACGTGGTCCCGTAGATTTCGAGCCCGGTTTCGCCGCCAAAATGCGGAATGAGTATCGAACCCCCTGAATCGGTCGATGGAACGTAGGGCGTTTGCCGCATCAGTGTTCGGTCGCGCACCATACGGGCCACATTGAGACGGAAGTTGTCGTTGCTGGCCATGTACCCCACGCTCATGTTGCTGATCACCCACCCCGGGCGCCGCAGCTGGGTGAACTCGAAGCCCCAGGGCGAGGTGTCGTATCCCTCGCCGGCAAGCTCGGCCACCTTGTCGGCCGCACGATTGGCGGCCTCCAGGTAGTCACGATCGCCCGTAAGGAATCCGGCGGTGAAGAGACCGTCCAGCACCACGTGGCCAAATGGATCCTGGCACCCGTCCACCCATTGCTGGAGCTGCCCCGGATCCTCATAGAACTCGTACGGAAAATACTCTCCCACATGCCCGATGCTGTGCTTCCACGGCAAACCCACCCAGTTGGCCGGCGCCCACGCCTGGTCGTCCCCCGCGTGATGGCGCATGTCGATGGTCGCCAGATGGCGTGCACCCCTCTCCGCGAACCACAGCAGATCAGTCCTGCCGGTGCGCGCGAATTGGAGGAGCATGGCCCAAGGGTAGTCGTACTCCTGGTTGTGCCAGTTGTATCCCCGCTGCTCGTAGTAGGAGTCGCCATAGTTTGCCCAGCCGAAAGCGCCGTAGTGACCGACATCGTTTGAGGACCAGCTCCATGGGTCGTTGACGTCCACGTCCTGGTTCCGGCGCAAACGCCGCACCCAGCGCGCCACCATGCTCTCGTAGTACGTGAAGTGACCGGCGACTGCTGGATCCACCTCACCGAACCAGGTGCTGCGCAGATAGACGTCGGGATCGGCCACTGCAAAGAGCGGCTCGATCAGATGCTTCGACAAAGCTGGTGAGACCGCCTGATCCGACAGGAACGCCAAGCGCATGGTGGTGCGCACCCGCATACCCATGCGCAGCTTGTACTGGCCGCCGTGGCCAGGATCCGTGCCCCATGACAGTCCACCGGGTTCGGGGTTTTCGACGTCCCGTGCGCACCAGAAAAAGAGCGAGTGCACGTGCTCGATGTCCGGATCCTCCGGGTCTTCGGATGCCACGTACTGCTGCTCGTCCAGCCTGGGCATCAGATCGATCCGCAGACCGTCGTTGACCAGGGCCAGCCCCTTGGGATAGGTCTGCCAGAAGTCCTCCACCGCCACAACCACCCGGGTCGGGATGCCTCCCGCCACGCCGGAGATGTCTGCAAAGCCCTCTTCGCGCACGGTTTCATCCAGGGAGCCCTCACGCTCACCGTCCACCAGACGTCTGAAGTCGTAGTCCTGGAGCACGGTCATGGCTGGCTGGCCAGGAGGTTGCGGCCCCAGCGCCACCGGCAGTCTGTCGCCAATCGAACCCTTGCGTGCGTTGTTGACCCGCAGATGAAGTGCAAGGCTCTGCAACCGGTTCATCTCGTCCGGTCCATTGACGTCCAGGGTGTAGCTGAGCTCAGCGATGGGGTTGTCGGCATAAACTCGGACCCGCGCGCGGTACCGCATCAACTGCTCCACGCCGCTGCCATGCCAACCGGCCAGCAGCACCTCGCCCTTGACCGGCCCGGCCGAGACGATCTCAACCTCGTCCGGAACACCAAGGTGCACTTCAGCGCCGTTTTCGTCAGTGAGCACGAGGTCATGATTCCCGCCGTGGGTCACTTGCTCGTCACTGGAGAAGACTCCATCACCGTCCAGGTCCAACCACACCCGGTCTGCCAATCCTCCGCTGCCGCCGACCACCATCTTCATGAGGCCGTTCTCCAAGGTCACGCCGGATGGTGCTTTGGAGGCGGAGACCGGGTGTCTCGGCACCGGCGGCGGCGACGGCGATGCCGAGCTGGTGACCTCGAGCTCGTAGCGCGCGGAGATCGCAGTATCTGTGTCGGCGACAAAGGAGATCAGTACCCACTGAATGCTGTTGTCCGGCCACCTCGAAAGCACCTCGGCCTGCAGAGGGAGCTGGCGGTTGTCAACGAAGAGGCGGAGATGATCGACGCTGCTCAGCTCGCCGGGCGGGAACGGAACACCCGAGCTGACCGGCCACGCAGACCGGGCAAGATCCGTTGGCTCGTCCACGCGCAACGGGATTAACCGTGGCACCGAAGGACCGGGTGAAACCTGGAGTCCGGCCACAAAGGAGAAGCTCTTGTACGTGGTCAGGCCATCGTGCAGCGAGCCGCTGTAGCTCGCACCGTGCACAAGATCGTCGAAGATCACGCGGTGCACGCTCCCTGCGGTCATCACTGGATAGACCTGGGTTCCACCTGGGCCGCTCAGATCGATCTCGAGTTCCTCGGAATCAACCTCGAGATCGCTCCACCACGATACCTGTGTGCTTCCGTCGCCCATGGTCTGGGTCGAGAAATCACGAATCACCAGCGTCGGCCGCTCGATGGGCTCGCGCCACAGCACCAGAGAGCGGATGCGATGGCAGTCCGTGCCCGGGACATGCTGCAGGTTCATTCGAATCACATCGTCCTCGCCGGCAACGATGGGGTCTTCAACCACATACATCGTGAACTGGTCGGTGTTCTCCGGCGAGTAGATCACGCCGAAGCTCGAACCCTGGTGCTTGAGAATGATCTTGTCCGGGTGGTCTTCGTCATCCTTAATGATCACTCCCACATACCATGTTCCGGAATCTGGAACCTGGCATTCCAGAGCCGGTTCTACTCCTCCACTCCCACCCCAGGCATACACCCGAACAGACGATCGATCCGGCTTGTGGTTGAACTCGATGTCCCAGTTCGCGCCGGACACCGGTGTACACGCTTCGGTAGCGCTCAGCACCAGCTTGTCTGGATCGGATCTGTCGTGGATCAGGCCGTACCACGGCTCCACTCGAAACGCGTCGATGTCTTCGGCCATCGCAGCCAGTGGCGACAGCAACACACTAGC
>CAZEJK010000401.1:0-3966 GCA_964512045.1 uncultured Thermoanaerobaculia bacterium | reverse complement strand
CATGGCAACCTCAGCGGACCATCGACCGGTATAGCTCCAGGTACCGGTCGGCCGAACGCTCCCAGCTGAAGTCCTCGGCCATTCCTCGCTGCACCATTCCCGCAAGGTGCTGCGGACGATCGTAGTAGGTGCTCACTGCCCAGCCGATGGTATCGTACAGCGCCTGCGGCGAGATCTCGGAGAAGCTGAAACCCGTCCCCTCGCCCGTCTCCTGATCGTAGCTGGTGACGGTGTCGATCAGGCCTCCGGTGGCGCGGACGATCGGCGGCGAACCGTACACGAGGCTGTACATCTGGTTCAAGCCGCACGGCTCGTACACCGACGGCATCACGAAGAAGTCGCAACCGGCCTCGATGAGGTGGGCGAGCTCCTCGTTGTAGCCGATGTGCGTTCCGACCTTCCCTGGTCGAAGAGACGGCAACGAGCCGAAGAACGACTCGTACTCGCGCTCACCGGAGCCAAGAACCACACACTGGCACACCATCGTGTCCACCACCCGCTCGATCACGTCGCGCAGAAGATGCACACCCTTCTGTGCCGTGAACCGCCCGATGAAGCCCAGGAGCGTCACGTCGTCACGCTGCTCGAGCGCGAAGCGGCGCTGCAGCTCCCGCTTGTTGACGAGCTTGCCGCCCATGCTGTACCGATCATAGTTGGCCGCCAGGTACGGGTCGGTCGCGGGGTTCCAGGAGGCCGTGTCGATTCCGTTCAGGATCCCGACCAGGTCCCCAGACCGACGGCGGAGGAGGTCATGCAGCCCGCCCGAGCCGATCGGACCCTGGATCTCCTGGGCGTAGGTTGGCGAGACCGTGGTAATCCGGTCTGCCCAGGCGAGCCCCCCCTTGAGCAGGTTGAGGGCGCCGAACGCCTCGAACCCCCCGGCGTGGAAGTGCTCGGGATAGATCCCGGCGTATGCCAGCGCGTGGGTTCCGTACACGCCCTGATAACCGATGTTGTGGATTGTCAGCACGGAGCGCGCACCGTACAGGCGCGGCTCGACGCCGATCCGCACGTAGTACGGCGCCAGGGCCGTCTGCCAATCGTTGGCGTGCACGACGTCTGGCTCAAAGCCGATGTCGCGCGCCACTTGCAGCGCAGCACGGCTCAAGAACGCGAACCGGAACGGGTTGTCGCCATACTCGCCGCCGGGGTCGTGGTACAGCCCCGGGCGATCGAAGTGGCCGTCGTGCTCGAGGAAGTAGACGGGCACGCCCTCCATGCTGGTCGTGTGCACCGCGTACCACTCCTCATCAGTCCCCATATGCACGCAGGCGCTCTCGAGCAGCGGCTGGATGCGATGACGCTCACGGTCGATGGAACCGTACAACGGCATCACCACCCGCGCGTCGACACCAGAGCGGTGGAGCGCCCGTGGCAGTGCGGACGTCACATCCGCCAAGCCACCTGTCTTGGCGAACGGATGGACCTCGGACGAGATGAACAGAACGCGGATGGCGGCCTCCCCAGCGCCTGAGGGCGCCCGGTCGTTGTATCACGTCCGCGGCGCGTCCACCAAGGCACCCGAGCCGCGCCGGCTGTCGCCAGCAACCGTCAGAGGTCGTCGCTGCCAAGCAGCTGCTTCTCCAGCTCGTCGGCATAGCTGCCAGCGATCTGAGCTGTCGTTACCAGCTGGGCTGGCGTCGAGTCTGCCCGTACTCTGGCGGTGAAGAACACCATGGTCCGTCCCGCTATGGTGACGGTCTCCCACGCGCCGATCTTGAACGACGCGTTCTCGCTGAGCAGCAGCCTCGCCGTCGAGCACGGCAGCTCCTCGGTGCTCGAGAAACCCGCCGAGCGGACCTCGCGGATCTCCACGTCGCCGACCATCTGCGTGCTCGACGAGATGATCACCAGCTGCGTCCTGTCGTCCTGCTGCCAGGTGAACACCACCCGGAAGTCGCCGTCATCGTCGATCTCGAACGGGATCCCGCGCTCCTCGAGCGCCTCTTCGACGCGCGCGTCCGCCGCATCAGCAGCGCTCACTGCGAGGATCATGGTCATCAGGCCAACGACGATCAGTCCAGGTCTCCCACGCATGGTTTCCGCCTCTCTGGCGCTGTCGCTGCACCGCCGAAGACGATGCTACCATCGCTGGCACGGCCAGCCGCCGCTACGACGATGGACTTCGCCTACCGCTTTGCCGATCCCGCGACTCTCTATCTGAACGTCACCAACAGGTGCACGAACCGGTGTGTGTTCTGCGTGTCGCAGTGCTCCGCCGGCCTCGGGGACGGCGTGCTGCGCGGCGGTCCGGAGCCCGATCTCCAAGGGCTGCTGACGGCGATCGACGAGCGCGGGGGCGCCGAGCAGTACGCAGAGATCGTCTGGTGCGGTTTCGGCGAACCGACCTTCCGGCTCGACCTGATTCTGGCAGCGAGCCCGGTGCTCCGTGATGCCGGTCCATCGATCCGTCTGAACACCAACGGCCACGGCTCACTGATCCACGGTCGCGACATCCTCCCCGAGCTCGGCGAGGTCCTGGATGCGATCTCGGTCTCGCTCAACGCACCGTCAGCCGAGCGGTACGACGCCGTGTGCCGGCCCGATCCCGACACCGTCGCCGGTCAACCCGCTACCGAGAGCTTCTACGACGCCGTCCTGGACACTCTCGGTCGCGCACCTCGGTGGATCGACGACGTTCGCGCCACGGTGGTGGGTGCTGTGCTCTCCGAGGCCGAGATCCGCGCGTGTCGCCAGCTGGCGAGCGCGCTCGGAGTGCATCGGTTCGAGGTCCGTTGAGGACGCACGCTCAGCCACCAGCCACGGCCGCTGCGGAGCTCGCCGGGCGGCCGTGGCGCAGGAACCAGTCCAGGATCGAGACGCGGATGTCTCGATCTGGGAACTGTACCGAAGTGCTCTCCATGCTTCGATTGCGAATATGCTCAAATAGAGCATGTTAGCGCTGATACTCCGCAACCGATAACGCCGGCACGGCTCTTGCGATCTCGCGCAGGTCGAGGTCGCCGTCCGGCCCGGCGGGTCGCGGATTGGACAGCCGTCCCCGCCGGGCCAACTGAGCAATAGCTCGCACGAGCCGTCAACCCGATGAGGAGGAGTCATCCATGAGCACCAACATCCACGCCAACGTCGCCACCGACTTCAGTCCGGAGGTCGCCGAGCCTCGCATCTCGCCGTCCGCCTACGTGCACCCGCTGGCAGCCGTCATCGGCGCTGTCCAGATCGGCCGTCGCGTGATGGTCTCCCCCGGCGCCTCGGTCCGCGGAGACGAGGGCCAGCCGATCTGTGTCGACGACGAGGCGAACGTCCAAGACGGCGTTGTCATCCACGCCCTCGAGACCTGGTCACACGGCAAACCGGTGGACAGCAACACGGTTCAGGTCAACGGCCGGAGCTACGCCGTCCATGTCGGCAAGCGGGTTTCGCTGGCCCATCAGGTGCAGATCCACGGCCCGGCACGAGTCGGCGATAGCAGCTTCATCGGTATGCAGAGCCTCGTCTTCAAGTCTGAGGTCGGAAGCGGTTGTGTCGTCGAACCGAAGTGCTTGTTGCTCGGCGTCACGGTCGCCGATGGACGGTACGTTCCAGCGGGCACGATCCTCAAGTCCCAGGAAGAGGCCGACAAGCTACCAGTAATCACAGCGGACTACCCGTTCCGGGCGCTCAACGACGGCGTCGTCCACGTCAACACCAAGCTCGCCGACGAGTACAACGCACAGCAGCCGGCGGGACCAGCGAACGAGGTCGATCAGCTGATCCGCACGGTCATCCGCGAGAATCTGGGAGAGATGATCCGCTCGATCATCCACGACAACGAGCAGATCAAGAGGGCGGTCACCGATCGGACCCTCCATCTCCTCGGCTGCTCCCATCCCACCACACCTTCGGCGCCGCAGGCCAGCAAGCGGGAGAGCAGCGATCTCGCCTCGATGGTGCGAGCATCGGCCCCTAAGGCATAACCCGGACGAGCCGGAGCCAAACAGGGATCGGCATGACCAGTCGAGAGCT
>CAZEJK010000400.1:0-3966 GCA_964512045.1 uncultured Thermoanaerobaculia bacterium | reverse complement strand
CGACACCACGACACCACGACACGACGACAGCCTTGAAGACGTGTATCCTCACGCCGTCGGCTATGCTCGAGCGTGCGTGTGCCCCGGCGAACGTGGCGATCAGTACAGGTGGCTGTTCTCTTCTGGCAAAGTGACACGAGTCAGCTCGTTGGAGGTTGGATATGGCGGATCTCGAAACCGCCGCTGCCGAGGAGCCGGCTCGCCAGGGCGGGGGCCGCCCGGTTGGGTTCGGGTAGCCGCTGCAAGCGTCTGCCGAACGGTAGAGGACGAGAAGATGAAGCGGATGTCTGTCATTGACGGTTCCCAGGGCGAAGGAGGCGGCCAGATCCTTCGCACAACGCTGGCGCTGTCCATGGTGACCGGGCAGCCGGTCAAGCTCGTGCGCATCCGTGCCGGCCGGCGCCAGCCAGGTCTGCGGCCTCAACAACTCGCTGCCGTGCGTGCCGCTGCCGAGGTGAGCGAGGCCGAGGTTGTGGGTGCCGAGCTTGGTTCACGGGAGCTTGAGTTCTCCCCGGGGCCGGTCAAGCCCGGGCGTTACGACTTCTCGGTCGGAACAGCCGGTAGTGCGACGCTCGTGCTGCAAACAGTGCTGCCGCCCCTGCTGACTGCCTCCGCTCCATCACATCTGACCCTGGAAGGCGGCACGCACAACCCGATGGCGCCACCGTTCGAGTTCCTGGCCAGAGCGTTTCTGCCGCTCGTCGAGCGGATGGGGCCACGGATCGAGCCGCACCTCGAACGGCATGGTTTTGCCCCGGCAGGGGGAGGTCGCTTCACTGTGACCATCCACCCGGTGGAGCAGCTCCAGCCGCTCGAGCTGCTCGAACGGGGTCGCATTCAGCACCAGCAGGCGACAGCGATCGTCGCCGACCTTCCCGACCACATCGCCGAGCGCGAGCTCGAGACAGCGCGTCGCCTGCTCGGGTGGAAGCGCAAGCAGGTCCGGGCGGAGCGGATCGACACACCCGCCGGTCCGGGCAACGTGCTGCTCATCGAGCTGGCCAGCGAGCACGTCACCGAGGTCTTCACCGGCTTCGGCCGACCCCGAGTGCCGGCGGAGACGGTGGCCAAGCGAGCTGCCCGCGAGGCTCACAAGTACAGGGCCGCCGGCGTACCCGTCGGCGCGCACCTGGCTGACCAGCTCGTGCTGCCACTGGCGGTCGCCGGCGGTGGTGCGTTCCGGACAGTTGACCCGAGCGCGCACACCACCACCAACCGACACGTCCTCGAGCAGCTCGCCGATGTCGAGGTGTTCACCGAACGACTCGCGCCGGATGACTGGCGAATCGAGGTCCGCCAGCGCCGCCAGCTCTGACGACACCGCGGACGTCCCGTCGGCCATTTCTGTACCGATAGGACCGCGGACGTCCCGTCCGCAAGGATGGGCTTGCAGCAAGCCCCGATGCGGACCGGAGAACCGCTCTCCGTGGTTGGGCAGCCTTCCAGGCTGCGGGTGGGGGATCACGAGCGAGACTTCTCTCGTCAGGCCCTTTCATCCGTGCTGATGTGCGCTAGTGCTGAGAACCATCCAGCAGGGTTGTAGGAGACTGTGTCCTGTGGTACGACGGAGCGGTCATGGCAAAGGCCGCTGAGCATACGCCGGGGATTGATCCATAGAAGGCGTTGATCTTCAGGATCACGCACCGGGACAACGTTCCGTGGATCTTGGACCATGGCCTCCATGCAGCGACCTCCAGCACTCTCGATCCGAGCTTCGTGTCCATAGGAAGCTCTGAGGTGATCAGCAAACGCAGAACGCGGAGGGTGCCACAGCCGCCCTATGGCACGCTCGCTGATTACGTGCCCTTTTACTTCACTCCGCGGACTCCGATGATGCTCAACATCATGACGGGCTATTACGGGCTGACCAAGCGCAGCCTGCAGGAGATCGTGATCCTGGTGTCCTCGCTGCATGACCTCTGCTCCCAGGACCTTCAGTTTCTCTTCACGGATCGTCACGCAATCTACTCAACGGCTCGGTTCTTTACGAGCCTGTCCCAGCTTGATGAGGTGCCGTGGTCGCTCCTCCAGAAAGGCGATTTCAGCAGGGACCCTGATGATCCGGAGCGATTCGAGAGGTACCAAGCTGAAGCGCTTGTATTTCAACAAGTTCCATTGGGCGTCCTGAAGGGCATCGTTTGCTACAATAGGGCCGTTCAAACCGCTATCTGCGATGAGTTGGAGCTTCGATCTCAGCAGATGCGGGTGGAAGTCTACCGAAAGTGGTTCTTCTGATGCTGAGGTACACCGAAGGGAACATCATCGAAGCCGACGCCGAGGCCCTGGTCAACACGGTGAACACCGTGGGGGTGATGGGGAAGGGCATTGCCTTGATGTTCAAGGAGGCGTATCCCGAGAACTACCATGCGTATGTCGAAGCGTGTGAGCGCAGAGAGGTTCAGGTGGGCTCCGTATTCGTCACCGAGCTACCGCGGAAGCTCACCACAGGGACGCGCTGGATTCTGAACTTCCCGACGAAGAAGCACTGGCGACACAGATCTCGGCTCGAGTGGATCGAGGAGGGCCTCCACGACCTGCGCCGCGTGATCGAGGAGAAGGGGATTCGATCAATTGCGGTGCCGTCGCTAGGATGCGGCAACGGCGGACTTCAGTGGTCCGAGGTTCGTCAGCTTATCGAACGGATGCTCGGAGATATGGAGGGCGTCGACATCCAGGTCTTCCAGCCCACTCAGCGGTATCATAACGTGGCGAAACGCTCCGGCGTCCGGAAGCTGACGCCCGCGCGGGCCCTGGTTGCCGAGCTCGTGCGACGGTACTGGCTCTTGGGCATCGAGTGCTCGCTGCTTGAGATCCAGAAGCTCGCGTACTTTCTCCAGCGCGAGATCAAGGCCCTGAACCTGCCCGATCCACTCAACTTGGAGTTCAGCGCGAACCGCTACGGGCCGTACGCAGATCGGCTCCGCCATCTCCTCGACGCGCTGGATGGCAGCTATCTCCACTGCAGGAAACGAATCAGCGATGCCACCCCCTGGGATGCCATCTGGTTTGACCTGGCCACGGCAGACCGGCTGGCAGCGTACCTGAAGACAGAGGCGAAGCAGTACCTTCCTGCTTTGGAGTCCACCGCCGAGCTGATCGACGGTTTCGAGTCCCCGCATGGCATGGAGCTTCTGGCGACAGTGGATTGGCTCCTCAACCGCGCTCAGTGTGAACCCACAGTGGAGGCGGTGCGCTCTGCCATCCAGCGGTGGCCGGACAACGCCGGGAACCGCAAACAACGCCTGTTTGACGACCGGATGCTCGAAATCGCGCTCAGCCGCCTCCGCCCGGCAGCATGATGAGCTGACCACCACCGATCTTCTCTCCTCTGCTGGACCAGTGAGTCACGCCTCGATAGGGACCGTCGACGATCAACCGAGACGGCTGAACGAGTTCAGTTGTGGCGGTCGACACCTCTCCCCGCTAAGCCGCGGCGGGCGTGGGGGGACAGCGAAGCCGGACCTGTCCCGGCGTAGCCGCGGTGGGTGGGCGGGGGGAGCGAAGCCGGAGCATCTCGACCGAGCGTCGAACAGGACCGTTGTTCCTCCCGGTTCCCGTCCGCATAGCGCCCAACAGAGAATCCCGCCCAAACAAGACCCCCGTCATCTCGACCGAGCTTCCATGGCGCCGCAGTCCGCCCCGACTCCTCAACTCCCTGGTCCCGTGCAGCACGCGAGGCGAGCGGAGAGATCCCGTAGGAGAACCACGCACCACTCAACGTCTTTCGATGCGATTGGACCGCGGACGTCCCGTCCGCAGCATCGAGCCTGCAGCAAGCCCCGATGCGGACAAGATGTCCGCGGTCCGTGGGAGAATGTGGGCGTGCAGCGAGGTCCGATGCGGACACGATGTCCACGCTAAGGATGGGGTTGTCGCCGGCGTCCTCCTCTCGTAGCGGACGGGTTGATCCCGTCCGACGATGGCCAGGATTCCACCCTGATCCCCCGGACCTCACCCTCCACCAAG
>CAZEJK010000399.1:0-4005 GCA_964512045.1 uncultured Thermoanaerobaculia bacterium | reverse complement strand
GGCCGCGTTGGGATCGGTGGGAGCTCCAACTGGAAGGTATACAGAAAGCTCCGTCCCTTCTCCCGGAGAGCTGTCAGCCACGACCGCACCACCGTGCTGACGGACGATCCCGTACACGGTCGCAAGACCGAGCCCCTGTCGGTGACCCACCTCTTTGGTGGTGAAGAACGGCTCGAAGATGTGCTCGAGTGTCTCCGGGCACATCCCCACTCCGGTATCCCGCACGCTGATCTGCACGAAGCAGACATCGTCTGCCAGTCCATGCTTCCAACAGAAGTCCACATCGGGCCTGACGGGAGCGGTCATCAGGGTCATGGTGCCGCCTTCAGGCATCGCCTCCGAGGCGTTTCTCAGAAGCTGTGTCAGGGCCTCCTCGATCTGGCCGCGATCCACTTCGACGGCGGGCAGACACGGATCGAGACGCCTCGTGATCCAGACCGAGTCACCGACATGCTCCTGCATGGAATCCGCAACCCGCTCCACCACCTCGTTCAGGTCGACAGACCGGGTCTGCAGCACCTGCTTGCGCCCGAACGCAAGAAGCTGCCGTACCAGGGCTGCAGCCCGTTCGGCGCTGCTACATATATGCTGCAAGTGCTCGCGTAGCCGTCCGCTAGGTTCAGTCAACAGAGCGAACTCCGCATGTCCGTAGATCGCTTGCAGGATGTTGTTGAAGTCGTGCGCAACCCCTCCGGCCAGCAGACCGACAGCCTCCAGCTTCTGGGCCTGACGAAGGCGCTCCTCGAGCTCGGCCTGGAGAGCCTCCGCTGCGATCCGTCGGTTCCTGGCCTTGAGGATCGGCGCCACTCGGTCCGCAGCAGCCTCGAGAAGCTCCTGCTCCACAGCTGCGTACCCACCTTCGCGGTTCGCAACCGCCAGCTGACCGAGCAGCTCGTCGCCGTCGAGAACGGGAACCACCAGAGCGCAGGCGAGCTCGAGGTGACCGTCGGGTGGATGCAACCCCCCGTTGGCAATCATGGAGCGACGCTCGAGCAGTGACCGGCCCCATAGCCCTGTCCAGCGTGATCGCGGGAACACGATCGTCTTACCGGCCACCTCGCACTCTCTCCAGGCGCCACGGGTCATCGAAGGACAGACCAGGCTACCGTCACTGTCGATGTACCCTACGTATCCCAGCGGGCTCTGTAACGCCTCGAGCACAACGTCCAGGGCATCGGCAAACGCTGCGTCGTCGTCCTCCGTCAGAAAACAGGTCGCAATCCGATTCGCCACCTCGAGCTGGTATCGGGAGCGGAGGAGTGCATCCTCGGCCCGCTTCCGATCGCTGATGTCCCGCGCCACCGCGAACACAATCGGCTCGTTCTCCAGCTCCAGCTTGGTGAGCCGGAGCTCCACCGGAAAGCTGGAGCCATCCTTGCGACGATGTCGCGCCTCGAACGTCATCGGCACTCCGCTTGCCAACTGCGACCAACGGTCAACGTCGCGCCGACCGAGCGCATCTGGATCGACATCGTCCACCGACATCTCGATCAGCTCGTCGTAGGTGTACCCGAGCGACTCGCAGGCGGCCCGGTTGATGATCGCGAAACCGCCGTCCATGCGGTGGGCGAACACCGGATCCGGAACGTCCTGGACAACCTGGAGAAAGCGCAGATCGCTGCGGGCCCGGGCAGCCTTGGCCCGCTCGCGCTCGGTGATATCGTGGTGCACGCCGACACACACGATCGGCACGCCATCCTCGCCGAGCAGAAACCGCGACTGCGACTGCAGCAGCCGTTCCTCGCCGTCAGGCCGGACAATCCGAAACTCCATCGGCCAGGTTTGCCGACTCTCCACCATGCCCCGAACATCTGTGGCAATCCGCTCCTGATCGTCAGGATGGATGATCGCCTGTGAGACATCGGTCAGGGTGCCGTCGAAGGTGTCCTCGTCGAGACCAGCGATCCGGTACATGTTCGGCGACCAGATCAACGAGTCGTCACGCAGGTCCCACACGTACGACCCGAGCTCGGCGATCTCCTGGGCCTGCTCCAGGAGCGTTCGAGTCGCCTCGAGCTCGGCGACACGCTGACGAAGACGGTCGATCTCTTCGCCCGGATCCTCTTCATCTCTGCGCACTTTCGCCAAGGTGAGGCGCCTCCGACATCCCATTATGCACGAACCGTTCGTCAGCCGCGGCGCGAGCTTGTGAGCCTGCTCACAGATCTGCGATGATGCGCGGCACCACGGCGCTACGCCTGAAGGAGGCTATCGTGCACCCACGACTGCGTGCTCTGGTCCTGATAATTCTGGTTGCTGCTCTCGCGGGATGCGGCGCCAGCTCAGACAAAGGGGCCACCGGCCCGGAGATCACACCCGAGGCCGCGACCATCACGGAGGTCGGCCAGCCGGCCCCCGACTTCGAGCTGCCGACCCGGGACGGCCAGACCTTCCGCCTCGCCGACCATCGCGGCAAGGTCGTGGTCGTGAACTTCTTCGCCACCTGGTGTCCCCCGTGCCGCGAAGAGATGCCACATCTCGAGGAGAAGGTCTGGCGGGAGTTTCGAGACGACCGGTTCGCCATGATCGCCGTCGGCCGCGAGCATGCCAACGACGAGCTCGGCGAGTTCGTTGAGCGGTATGAGCTCTCCTTCGCGGTGGCCGGCGACCCCGAGCGCACGGTGTATGCGAAGTACGCCACGCAGTACATCCCACGAACCGTGGTCATCGGTCCCGATGGCACGATCCTGTTCCAGTCGTCCGGCTTCGAGCAGGCGGAGCTCGCCGAGATGATCGACGTCATCGAGTCCGCCCTCAGCGACCACACAACGACCTCGAAGGAACGGGAGGCCGCATGATCCGATCCGGAGTCGTCTTCTTGCGCACACAACGCCTCACCGAGATCGTGGAGTTCTACCGCACGAAGGTGGACTGCGTGGTGTGGATGGACCAGGGCGGCTGCGTGATCCTCCGCCACGGCTCGTTCCTGTTCGGCTTCTGCCAGGGCGATCCTGCAGAGACCGAGGGCATCCTGACCTTCGTCTACCAGGAGCGCGCCGACGTCGACCGGATGTATGCAACCCACCGAGCGACTGCGGAGGCCGCTCCGCGCGACAACCCGAGCTACCCGATCTACAACTTCTTTGCCCGGGATCCCGAGGGCCGCCGGATCGAGTTCCAAGTCTTCACCAACGACCCTGACTGGGACACGGTCACCACAGACTAGACTCAAGCATCCCGCATCTTCGGAAGCTCGAAGCAAAGCTGAGAGGGAAGAGTTCAGCCACGGGTCAGTCGCTGATCGCAGAGCTCGGTCGTCCCGAGCCGGCCGACCGCATCACTGCCCGACTCTCGGGCGAGGGCTGGTTGTTTCAGAGATCAGAGGCCACGCGCAGCAGCCCCGCTGCGAAGTGAGGCGTCAGCAGGCCCCGGCACGTGCAAAGGCGTCGTGGCGGTTCAGCAGAAGCCCGACGTTGTGCGCGGTGGCGTCTTCGAGGCGCTCCAACGCCAGCTCGAGCTCTTCTGGGTCGATGAGGCCCTCGGCACACGCGAGCTCGAGCAGCTCCTCCTCCAGCTCCGGACGCAGCTTCGCCATCGGAGGCGCGGTAGACAAGGGGCTGGCGTCCGCGTGCGGCATCGATATCGAACCGCAGCGCCACGCCGGCTGTGTGGTGGAATGGCAGCCCACCTCCTGACGTTGCGGCGAACGAACGGAGGCTACGATGCGACGAGCTACGCCCATTCACACTCTCGCTGTGTTCTTCGCCATGCTGATGCTCTCCACAAGCGCGTTCGGAGGTGACGAGATGCTCCAGGCCGGTGACCGGTTCCCAGATTTCGAGCTTGAAGCCCACGACGGCAGCACCATCTCGAGCACCGCGCTCGAAGGAACGCCGTACCTGATCTACTACTACCCGAAGGCCGACACCCCGGGCTGCACGAAGGAAGCGTGCGCGTTCCGCGACAGCTGGCCCGAGGTGCAGGCTGCCGGACTGAAGGTGTTCGGGGTGTCCTACGACACACCCAAAGACAACGCCAAGTTTGCCGACAAGTACAACCTGCAGT
>CAZEJK010000398.1:3768-4015 GCA_964512045.1 uncultured Thermoanaerobaculia bacterium | reverse complement strand
TGGCGACCACCGGCTCGGCATCGATGAGGTCATCGAGCTCGCCCGGGTCGTCGTCGAGGTTGTACAGCTCCGGGCGCGGGCCGTGGATGTACTTGTACGGTCCGCGGTAGAGAGCACGGAGCTCTCCCCAACCCCGGGTGAGCGAGGCCGAGAGGGTCTCGGCGTACAGCGCGCGATCGAGGCCACGCTGCGACGCTGTGATCAGCGGCGTCAGGCTCTGCCCGTGGAAGCCATCGAGCGGCTCGAG
>CAZEJK010000398.1:0-3758 GCA_964512045.1 uncultured Thermoanaerobaculia bacterium | reverse complement strand
CTGAACCTGCAACTCGGCGAGATCGACACCCGGATCGAGCGGCTCGAGGTCCAGCAGGTGCAGGAGTGTCGGCGCGACGTCGACGAGGCTGACGCGTTCGGCGATACGAACCCCACGGGGACCGTCAGGAGCTCGCACGATCAACGGAACATGCAGCGTGCTCTGATACGCCAGGAGGGAGTGGGTCCACTCGTTGTGCTCGCCGAGCCCCTCGCCGTGATCGGCGGTCACCACGATGATCGTCTCGTCGGCGACGCCGAGCCGCTCGAGATGACCGAGCAGGGTTCCGAGCGACTCGTCCGCGTAGGCGATCTCGCCGGCGTACAGGTCGTGGGCGAACGTCTGATCGAACGGCGGCGGCGGCTCGAGCGGCTGGTGTGGATCGAAGTAGTGCACCCACAGGAAGAACGGCTCATCTGCGTGCTCCTCGAGCCACGGCACCACCGCATCGTTGACACGTGCCGCGCGACGCTCGTCGAAGAACAGCCGCTCCTTCGGGAACACCCGATCACCGAACAGGTCCTCGTACTGGACCGAGACGTGGTCGTCGTACAGCTCGAACCCCTGATCGATGCCGAACTGTGCGGTGAGCGGGAAGGCGCCGATGCCGGCGGCGGTCCGGTAGCCGTGGTCACGGAGGAGCTCGGCAAGGGTCGTCTGCTCGTCGCCGAGGATGAACAGACCGTTGTCGCGAACGCCGTGGCCCGGCGGGAGCTTGCCGGTCATCAGGCTCGAGTGGGACGGCAGGGTGATCGGCACCGGGGCGATCGCCTCCTCGAACAGGATCCCCTCGGCGGCCAGAGCGTCGAGCGTCGGCGTGGAGGCGCCCTGGTCGCCGTAGCAGCCGATGCGGTCGGCGCGCGTGGTGTCGAGGGTGACCACAAGTACGTTGAGCGGATCGTGGCGGGCGCAGCTGATGGCGAGCAGAGAAGCTGCCGTCAGCAGGAGGAGAGCAACGCGCTGCATCGTGAGGAGCGTACTGGGCTTCATCGGCAGTGTCCAGAACAAACCGGGCAGCCTCAGGCTGCCCGGTGGAGGTGACAGAAGAAGAGAACCGACTAGTCGATCGTGAAGTTCATCAGCTCGACGGGAACGGCCACGTCGCCCGAGACGCGGACGATCGCGTTGAGCCCCTGGTTGGCGGCTCCCCCGGCCTGACCGGCGGTGAGGTCGTTGAGACCTGCGCCAAGGCTCGAGATGCTGACCGCGTGAAAGCCCTGAGCGGAGAGCTGGCCGCTATCGAGTCCAACGGTGACACTGATGCCACTCGTTTGCAGGATCCCCAGCACAAAGGCGCCGTTCTGGTATGTCTGGTTGACGGTGGTCGTGTTGAGTCCAGTAGCTACTGGGCTCACCGTGCCGAAGGTCTTGGGGTTGGCGGTGGCTGCGCCGGTGTTGATGTTCGTGAACAAGGTCCACGTCGCGAACGGTGAGAGGGGAGAGTTGACCAGGTAGAAGGTGATTTGAGTCAGGGTTCCACTGGACTCCACAGGCAAGACCGAGGTGCCGGCGGCGTTGAGGGCGCTGTCGAAGCGGTTGCCGATGACATTGAAGCCTGCAATGGAGTACCCTGCGGTACCCGTGTCGTACTGGATGCTGGTCCCGGGGGCGCGCGTCCCCTTCTCTTCGACCTGCAAAGGCGTTTCCAGCTTCTGGACCGTTGGTTCCTCTGTCGTCAGGCCCTGCGCCTCCGCCCAGGCTCTGCGCGCTTGCCGGAACTCGCGGAGGTAGGCGCGCCGCTCCTCAAACGTCATCTCCTGCATCGCCTCGCGGTCGAGGCGAGGACGCTCGGTCTGAGGCGCTTGGACCTCGGCGGTGCTCTGGGCGACCAGCACAGCAGCCGGCGCCACGATGCACAACGCAATCATCACCAGTACGGTTGCTCTCATCGTGCTTCTCCTCTTCCGTTTCCCCGAGCCTGCAGAGGCGTGATCTGCGTGCCCGTCTGAGTTCATCGACCCGACCAGTATACAGGGGACGTCGAGGCTGGCAAGTAGGAATCACTCCGGAAACGGCTCGGCGGCCGCAGCCCGTAAGATCGGTGCGAGGCTGGGAGCGTGCGGATCGTGCTGTGCGAAGCGACGAGTTGCAGTGACGTGGCTCCGCGTGGCGTAGCAGTAGGTGCAGCCGTGGAGGCAGGTGTCGGTGGCGCCGATGTCGCGGCTGGCCACGCAGCGGCAGGCGGGACGTTGGCCCGGGTCCTTGGTGAGGGGGATCGGCGTGCCAGTGAGCTCGCGCAGGCGGAGGCCGTCCAGACAGCCGGCGGGCTGGGCGCCGAGGGACGTGAGGTCGTCGGGCTCAGCACAGGACACCAGCTCCATCGCGGCATCGGCGGCGCGCTCGGCAAGCCCGCGGATGAGCGGCTGCCAATCTGGATGCTCGCGCGGATCACGGACCAGCGCGGCGCCTTCGGGGAGGCCGGCGAGACGGCGCCGGGTCTTGGCGTACAGGTCGAGACCGCTGATGACGACGCGGTCGACCGCGCCGCCGAGAGCAGCGCTGAGTCGGCCGAACCGCTCGAGGTGGGCCTCGAGGTCGTGGCCAGGGCCGAGGACGATCGGGTCGTACCGCCAGGTCACCCGGCGCGGACCGATCCGGTCGGCCAACCGCCGGATCTGCTCGACGGCGTGATCGGTGGACGGGGCGCGCGGCTCCAGCGGTGGGCCGTAGCCGGTCAGCGTGATCAGGAAGAGGTAGGGGATCGCGCGAGCCTCGACCTCGTCGAGGGCTGTGTGGAAGGGCGCCGGGTCGCGGGTCCAGAGCACGAACGCGTCGACGTCCTCGGGCTCGAGCGACACGGTCCGGACCTGATGCGGGTTGAACGGGTTGACGACCTGGCACCAGCCGATCCGGAGGCGGTTCACGAACCACTCCGAGTAGAACGCCGGGATGTCGGTACGACGGCTCGCCGAGACGATCACAACCCCACTGTAACGCCGTCGGCGCACGATGGAGCGGGCCGCGGTAGGATAGGGAGCTTGATGGAGACGACCGTGACCGACGTCCAGCAGATCCGCTCCGCGCTGAATCAGTTCGAACCGCGTGCCCTCGCACGCCGGGACGGGCTGGCCGTAGCGGCGGTTGCGGCGATCCTCCGCGACACGTCGCACGGCGCCGAGCTGCTGATGATCCAGCGTGCGGAGCGTTCCGGCGACCCGTGGTCCGGTCACATGGGCCTGCCGGGAGGACGCGCCGAGCCTGGCGATGACGACTCACTGTCGACCGCGATCCGTGAGACGCATGAGGAGGTCGGCATCAACCTGCGGCGCGAGGCCTCGCTCATCGGACGCCTGTCGGATGTGCCCGCTGTAGCGGACGGCCGCCCGGTGGCGCTGAAGATCGTCCCGTACGTGTTCCAGCTCGAGGGATCACCGGAGATCGAGCTCAGCCACGAGGTCACGGAGGTCGTCTGGGTGCCGATGGACTACCTCGCAGAGCGTGCCAACCGGTCGTCGATGTGGTGGCAGCGGACCCGGGAGCGGGTGCTGCTGCCATGCTACCGCTACGAGGGCTACCTGATCTGGGGCTTGACACTCGTCATGCTCGACGAGCTCCTCGGCGTCGTGAGCGACTCATAGACGATCCTCACCGCCGCGCGAGCAGGCCATCATCGGACCAGGCCCTGGACCCCGTCCCGCAAGCCGGATGCCAGCTGTCGGGGCCAGTGCCGTGGACAGGGACCCGGGCCGGGTAGTGCTCCGGTCGTCGAGAGGCTCGTCACCCACCCACCCGGCCCGCGGGACGCGGGCCACTCCACT
>CAZEJK010000397.1:0-4079 GCA_964512045.1 uncultured Thermoanaerobaculia bacterium | reverse complement strand
CCCTCCGCCTCGCCGACCGCACGACCGAGGTCACGGTCGTCGACAGCCGGCAGCGGCCGATCGCCGGCGTCCGCGTCGCGCCCGACGACGCGCCGGTCGGCGCTGGCTCGGTGACCGACAAGAACGGCATGGCACAGCTCTGGATGACCGGTGAAGGGAGGTGGTCCATCGTTGCCGTGGGCACGAACGTCCACGGTCGTCGCCGCGGGCACGGTGCACCAGCGAGCACGGTCCAGGTGGAGGCTCGCCCACTCGAAGGGACGGAGATCGCCACAGGCTCCGCGAGCCCGGTGGCCGCCACCACAGGCGAGCTCCCGGCGGCCCTCCTGCTGGTCCCGATGACCGGAGTGGGCTCGGTCCATCTGCCGATCCAGGCCAGATCAGGGTGGCTCTGGAGCCCGCGAGGCCGGGTCCAGTGGTGGCGCGGCGGCGGCGTTGCGCTACCGAAGACCGCGCGAGTCGAGGGCCGCGTGGTCCGTCGTGACGGCGGACCGGTTGCGGAGCTCCCGGTGTGGGTGCTCGGTCCTCAGCTCACGGAGACGTTCGGCGATCGCAGAACCCTCCTCGACGCCACCGGCGCTCCCGCCCTGTCACGCCCGTGGCTTCCTTGGGGCTTCACCGACGCGAGCGGACACTTCGCGGTCGACGGGCTCAGCCCGATGCGAGCTCTGGTAGAGGTCCACGCGCCCGGGCTCCCACCGGCTCGCAGCGAGAGGTTCAACCTCGGCAACGGCGGACGCGCCGAGATCTCGGTGCGGCTGGTGCCCGGTGCCGATATCCGCGTCACCGTCACCGATCCGGACGGCATCCCGATCGAAGGTGCCCGTGTTGCGTTCTTCCAGGGGCCGGTTGATCAGGCGTACGACTTCAGAGGCAACCGGCTCGACAGCTATGGCGAGCCGATCGACCAGGCGCTCACGGATCGAGAAGGCGCCGCGAAGCTGGCCTCCGTGCCGCTCGGCCCGGCGCACCTGTCTGTCAGCAAAGCAGGGTTCGTTCCACTCGAGCTGGTCTCCGTTCAGGTGGAGGCGGGTGACACGGAGCTCGGGCCGGTCGTTCTCACGCCTTCGGTTGCGATCCGAGGCACCACGGTCGGTCCCGAAGGCGATGCCGTAGGCAATGCTGAGGTCATCGTGCTCTCAGATCCGCAGATGCCACCGGAGTATGCCCGCCACCAGGTTGCAACGAAAAGCGACGAGCATGGTCAGTTCTCGATTACCGAGCTGGAGCCGGGCGCGGAGCTCGCCATTGCAGCGCAGGCGCAGGGCCTTGTCCCAACCGACCCGGTGAAGCTGGTTCTGCCGGTCGCCAAGCCGGTGCGCGTTGCCATGGAGCCGGAGCGCGTCCTCGAAGGGACCGTGGAGGACGCGGAGAGCAGGGCTTTGGAGGAGGCACACGTCGTGGTGACCACAGCGCAGCGCGCCAATGCCAGCACGCTCTCAGCTGAGGCTTACGCCTCGGCAACCCGTCGCGCGACAACTGACGACCGGGGGCGCTTCCGCGTGGATGGCTTGCGCGGTGGCCTGCACCACCTCGCAGTCTCGAAGGACGGCTACGTGGTCCACAGGCAGCAGCTCGAGCTCGGCGCTCCAGAGGAGGTCGAGCCAGTCACGGTTGTGCTGGAGGAGGCCGCCGAGATCGAGGTCCAGGTGCTGAGGAGCGACGGCCAGCCGGTCTCGGGAGTCGAGGTCACCTGGCACGGGGAGCACTCCAGCTCGGGTCGTGGCGTCACCGACACGGGGGGTGTCGTCGTGCTCTCTCAGGTTGCCGAGGGACCGTTCACCGTCCGCGCTCGAGCGCCCAACGGAGCAGCGGGAACCGCGAAAGGCGAGGCCAAAGGGTTCACCTCGGTGGTCGTCCGGCTACAGGACCCGGGTGCCCTGAAAGGACAGGTCGTTCGTTCCGATGGTCAGCCGGTCTCCGAAGCGCGGCTCTGGCTCGTTGGCGCCACATCTGGGGCGAAGACGACCACCAGCGACGCCTCCGGCCGGTTCCGTTACTCCGACCTCGAGCCTGGTGAAGCGCATATCGTCGCGAAGGCCGACGGGCTCGGGGTGGCGCGGAAGGTCGTTCACATCGAGTCCGGAGAGACCACCACCATCAGCCTCGAGCTCGGCGACGCCGGCATCGTGACGGGCGAGGTCCGCGGGCTCACCTCGGCAGAGCTCCGACAGTGCCGTGTTCGCGTGGGAAGGTCGATCCTCGAAGAGGTGGATCATGACGGTCGGTACACTCTCAACGGAGTACCAGAAGGCCAGCAGATCGTCCTCGCGTCACTGCAGAACAACCCGAACCGTACTCGTGCGAAGAGCGTCACAGTCACAGCCGGTGACACGGCTCACGTGATCCTCGACTTCGGCGATGAACACACCGTTTCGGGCCATCTTCTCCGCGAGGGAGCACCGGCCCCTGACCTCCCAGTCAGGATCGCTACCCTCGACGGCCACCCGGTGGACGGCGCCCGAAGCTCAGCTTCCGGAGACTACCGACTGACGGTCTCCAGGACCGGCACCTACCGGCTGACCGCAACGAACACTGCCGGCAGGACCGTTGCATCGCGCGTCGTCGAGGTCGACGGTCCCACCACGGCCGACCTCGAGATCTCGAGCGGCACGATCTCGGGCCTGGTCGTCAGGGCCCGCACGTTAGAGCCTGTCGCTGAAGCGCCGGTCGAGGTCATCGGCGAAAGCCTCGATGTCAGCAGATGGGTCACGACCGATACAAACGGTGGGTTCGAGATCACGGACGTGCCCGACGGCCAGTTCCTCGTCACCGCGAAGCTTGAGGGCGAGATGGACAGCGAGCCCGTCACGGTTCGCGATGGCCAGGCGCAGCATCTCGTCCTGCAAATCGAGAACGCGCCGGAGCTCGTGGTTCATGTATCCCGCGCGTCCGGAGCCACAGTCACGAGGATCACGGTCCTGGCGCGAGCGGTCTCGGGAGGTCCGCCGCTCATCCTCAACACGCAGTGCGAGCAGCCTGGAACCTGCCCAGTCACCTCGCTGGCAGAAGGCAGCTACCTCCTCAATGTCGAGTCAGGGGATGAAGCCGGGGCGGTCACAGCCGTCGTCCCCGGCGAGATCTCGGTCCGGCTGAGCCGACCGGGGCGCCTTCTGGTTCGCGCGGCGCCAACGACATCTTCAGGCGGCGAAGTGTGGCGGGCTCGCGTGCTCGACGCGGCATCAGGAGTCCCCTCGCCCTGGACCGTTCTCTGGATCGGGGCGTCAGCCGGCGGCTGGACACTGGTTGGCGAGACGGGCCTCGAGCACTTCCTGCCTGCCGGCAGCTACGTCGTGGAGGCGCGCAGCGAGTCCGGGCGAGCTGAGAGCCACACCGTAGATCTCCCGTCGGAAGGGGCGGTCACCCTGACGATTGGTGACCACTCCGCGCCGTGACCGAAACGGGACGTGCATGGCGCTCACGTCCCGCGATCCCTGGGCGAGTGGCGTGTGCCCTGCACCTGACGTACGGATCAGCTTGCTGGTTCGGTTGTCCTTGGACCGGCTGACGGCGCCCCGGACAACCGAGGTCAACCCAAGCTGAGCGGTCAGCTGGCACAGTAGGTCATATCGCTGCACCATATTCACATCATGCGAACGACCATCAACCTTCCCGATGCCCTGCTCGTCGAAGCCAAGAAGCTCGCGGCGAAGAAGGGGACCTCGCTGACTCGCGTGCTCGAGGAGAGCCTGCGCCTCTATCTGGCAGAGGAGCGAGCCCGAGCCCAGTCGGCTCGTCGTCCGAGATCCCTACCGATCATCCGTGATGCGGTACCACAGCCCGGCGTCGATCTCGACGACACCAGCACGCTGCTGGAGGTCGAGTGATCCTTTGCGACGTCAACGTGCTGCTGCATGCGCTGATGGAACGCTCTCCACGGCATGCCGCAATGACGCCACCACCGGAAGGCCTCGGTTCTTCGACGGGATCTCTCCGCTCGCCACGTCCTGCCACCGGTCCTCGACCGCGATTGGTTGACGGCTCGCAGCCAGGCCATGGAAGCTCGGTCGAGATGACGGCGTGAGTGAGATGGGCGCAGGTTCTGCAAAGCCCCCCACCGACGCTCTCCGGCGCTCAAC